>NZ_CAMPHN010000287.1 GCF_946885885.1 uncultured Pseudomonas sp. | reverse complement strand
CTCAGATATTGAAGCTCTCGCCGCAGCCACATTCGCCGCGCACGTTAGGGTTGTTGAACTTGAAACCTTCGTTCAAGCCCTCCTTGACGAAGTCCAGCTCGGTACCGTCGAGGTACACCAAGCTTTTAGGGTCGATGATCACTTTGACCCCGTGACTTTCGAAGACCTGGTCTTCGCCTGCGGTTTCGTCGACGAACTCCAGCACATACGCCAGGCCAGAGCAGCCCGTGGTGCGAACACCCAGGCGGATACCCTCACCTTTGCCGCGCCCCTCGAGGGAACGACGCACATGCTGAGCGGCAGCTTCGGTCATGCTGATAGCCATCGGCAGTTCTCCTTAGAGCAAGCCTTTCTTCTGCTTGTAATCACGCACGGCCGCCTTGATGGCGTCCTCGGCGAGGACCGAGCAGTGAATTTTTACCGGCGGCAAAGCCAGTTCTTCGGCGAGCTGGGTGTTCTTGATGGTTTCCGCCTCGTCCAGGGTCTTGCCCTTCATCCACTCGGTGGCGAGGGAGCTGGAAGCGATCGCGGAACCGCAGCCGTAGGTCTTGAATTTGGCGTCTTCGATAACGCCCGACTCGTTGACCTTGATCTGCAGACGCATCACGTCGCCGCAAGCCGGCGCACCGACCATGCCGGTGCCGACATCCGGATCTTCCGCGTCCATCTTGCCGACGTTGCGCGGATTTTCGTAATGGTCAATGACCTTTTCGCTGTAAGCCATGCTGGTATTCCTCTTTCATCAGGTACCGCTCTGCTGGCGGTGAAATTACTGGGGCCACGCATCAGGGTACGTGTGCACGCCGCCATACTCTGGCAGCTTCAGTGTGCCGCCCATTCAACCTTGGACAGATCGACACCCTCTTTGAACATATCCCATAGCGGCGACAACTCGCGCAGCTTGGTCACCGCTTCGCGTACTTTCTGCGCCGCGTAATCGACTTCTTCTTCGGTGGTGAAACGCCCGAAGGTGAAACGGATGGAACTGTGCGCCAACTCGTCGTTACGACCCAGCGCGCGCAATACGTAGGAAGGCTCCAGGGAGGCCGAGGTACAGGCCGAACCGGAAGACACCGCCAGATCCTTGAGCGCCATGATCAAGGACTCGCCTTCGACATAGTTGAAGCTCAGGTTGAGGTTGTGCGGCACGCGAGCCGTCATGCTGCCATTGACGTACAGCTCTTCCAGACCATCGACCTGGGCGAAGAAACGATCGCGCAGGGCCAGAATGCGCTGGTTTTCCTGGTCCATCTCTTCCTTGGCGATACGGAAGGCTTCACCCATGCCAACGATCTGATGAGTCGCCAGGGTGCCCGAACGCATACCGCGCTCGTGACCGCCACCGTGGGTCTGGGCCTCCAGACGCACGCGCGGCTTGCGGCGTACGTAGAGTGCGCCGACACCCTTGGGACCGTAGGTCTTGTGCGCCGAGAAGGACATCAGATCGACCTTGAGTTTATCCAGGTCGATTTCCACCTTGCCGGTGGATTGGGCGGCGTCGACATGGAAGAACACGCCACGCGAGCGGGTCAGCTCGCCAATCGCGGCGATGTCGTTGATCGTGCCGATCTCGTTGTTGACGTGCATGACAGACACCAGAATGGTGTCCTCGCGTAGCGCAGCCTCGACCAGGGCCGGAGTGATCAGGCCGTCTTCGCCCGGCTCGATGTAAGTCACTTCGAAGCCTTCGCGCTCCAACTGGCGGGTGGTGTCCAACACCGCCTTGTGCTCGATCTTCGAGGTGACGATGTGCTTGCCCTTGCTACTGTAGAAATGCGCAATGCCCTTGATCGCCAGGTTGTCGGACTCGGTGGCGCCGGAGGTCCAGACGATTTCGCGCGGATCGGCATTAACCAGCTCCGCGACCTGCCGACGGCCGTTCTCGACGGCCTCTTCGGCTTTCCAGCCGAACACGTGGGAGCGCGACGCCGGATTGCCGAAGTTGCCATCGACCAGCAGACACTCGCTCATCTTCTGCGCCACGCGCGGATCGACCGGGGTGGTGGCGGAATAATCGAGGTAAATCGGCAATTTCATTGACTCTCTCCTAATCAGGTTTCTGGCCACATGGGCCGGCACCCCACGATCACTCGACGGCGGATGCTTCAATCTTATCGAAATGCGGCGTCCTGCCATGACTGCGGCGCTGGTCCTGGCACTGTGCGATTTCCTGCACTTCGCGACGGGTGACCAGATCGGCCAGGCTAATACCGCTGAGGAATTCGTGAATCTGCTGACTGAGGTCGCACCAGAGATGGTGGGTCAAACAGGTATCGCCCGCATGGCAATCGCCTTGTCCCTGACAGCGCGTGGCATCGACCGACTCGTTGACCGCATCGATCACTTCGGCGACTTGAATACCGCGCATATCGCGCGACAACTGATAACCCCCGCCCGGCCCCCGCACACTGGAAACCAGGTTGCCGCGACGCAGCTTGGCGAACAATTGCTCGAGGTAGGACAGGGAGATGCCCTGGCGCTCGGAAATGTCCGCCAAGGATACCGGCCCGTGCTGCGCGTGCAGCGCCAAGTCGAGCATGGCAGTAACGGCGTAACGGCCTTTGGTAGTCAGTCGCATGGAGGATTACCGCGGAATCACAATTTGACGCGAGTATGCAATTCCCGAGCATTTAAGTCAACTATAAGACCTATCAATTTACTCGGGATTAAGCGCGACCGAAGGGCGCAAAGAATAGCAAAACGCTAGCCTTCGCGCATCAGCTAACCGGCTTGTCATCGACTTCCTTCACCACCCCGGCGAAGTCTTCGTCACGCAGCTCCGGCAGGTCTTTGGCGCAGTAATCGCTACCCAAGGCCTTGAGCGCACCGCACATACCCTGCAGACGACCGTCCACCGCGTGCAAATGATCGAGCATCTGACCGATCGCCCGCGCCACCGGGTCCGGCATGTCCTGGCTAACGCCATAAGCATCGAAACCGAGCTTCTCGGCGATCGCTTGCCGCTTGGCTTGCTGCTCGTCATCCACCTTGACGATGATCCGCGCCGGAATACCCACGGCAGTCGCTCCAGCCGGCACCGCTTTGGTGACCACCGCATTGGAACCGATCTTGGCGCCCATACCCACGGTAAACGGCCCCAACACCTTGGCTCCAGCGCCCACCACTACACCGTCCTCGAGCGTCGGATGGCGCTTGCCCTTGTCCCAACTGGTACCGCCCAGGGTCACGCCCTGATAGAGCGTGACATCGTCGCCGATCTCGGCGGTTTCGCCGATGACGATGCCCATACCATGGTCGATAAAGAAACGCCGGCCGATTTTCGCCCCCGGATGAATCTCGATACCGGTGACCCAGCGGCCAAAATTGGATACCACCCGAGCCAACCACTTCCAACCGCCCCCCCAGAGCGCATGCGATACCCGATGCAACCAGACCGCATGCAGACCGGGGTAGCAGGTCACGACCTCCAGAGTGTTACGCGCCGCCGGATCGCGGTGGAATACGCTCTGGATATCTTCTTGCATGCGCTCAAACATCAGACTTCCCCTGTTTATGGTGCTGGCCACGCGCCGCCTTGATCGTTTCCGTCAAAATGCCGCGCAAAATATTCATTTCCAACTTACTCACCGCACTGCGCCCATACAAGCGCCGCAAACGACTCATCAGATGCCGTGGCTTGGCCGGGTCGAGAAAACCTATTTCCACCAAGGCCTGCTCCAGGTGCACATAGAACGACTCCAATTCGTCCGCGGTAACCGGCTGCGAGCTCTGAATCGCGGTGGTTTCCAGCTTCGGCGTTTTCGTCGGTTTATTCTGCGCCGCTAGCCATGCCATGCGCACCTCATAGACCAAGACCTGCACCGCCGCCGCCAAATTCAACGAACTGAATGCCGGATCGGAGGGAATATGCACATGGAAATGACAGCGCTGCAGTTCCTCGTTGGTCAAACCGGCGTATTCGCGACCGAACACCAACGCCACCTCGCCACCTTGCATCGCCTGCTCGCACGTGGTGATGCCGCACTCGCGCGGATCGAGCAACGGCCATGGAATGCGTCTGTCCCGCGCACTGGTGCCCAGCACCAGATTGCAACCGACGAGCGCCTGCTCGAGGGTCTCGACCACCTGCGCCGCATCGAGAATGTCGGTCGCGCCCGAAGCACGCGCCACCGCGTCGCTACTGGGAAAATCCTGCGGATCGACCAGCACCAAGCGCGACAAACCCATGTTTTTCATGGCCCGCGCCGCGCCACCGATATTGCCGGGATGGCTGGTATTGACCAAAACTACGCGAATATTTTCCAGCAAAACGAACGCTCACACGGACAGCGGAGGGGGAACAAATCTTACAGAAGCCCCCTCATTAATGCCATGCGGGACATAGACGGCGCTTCAACAAACGGTCTTTTCTGCTAACATGGCCGGCTTTCTTTAACGACCCAGGTGAAACATCCATGCAGCCCATGCTGAACATCGCGCTGCGCGCAGCCCGTAGCGCCGGTGAAATGATCTTCCGCTCTACCGAACGCTTGGACGTCATCTCGGTCGACGAGAAAGATGCCAAAGATTACGTGACCGAGATCGACCGCTCTGCCGAGCAACTGATTATCCAGGCGCTGCGCAAGGCCTATCCGAACCACGGTTTTCTCGGCGAAGAAAGCGGCCTGACTCCGGGCAGCGGCGACGGCGCGGACTACCTGTGGATTATCGACCCGCTGGACGGCACCACCAACTTCGTCCGCGGCATCCCGCATTTCGCCGTCAGCATCGCCTGCAAATACCGTGGCCGCCTGGAGCACGCCGTGGTCATCGACCCGGTACG
>NZ_CAMPHN010000286.1 GCF_946885885.1 uncultured Pseudomonas sp. | reverse complement strand
TGGTCGGTGAGGCCGGTGTGGGGAAAACCGCGATTGCCGAAGGCCTGGCCAAGCGTATCGTGGATAACCAGGTACCGGATCTATTGGCCAATAGCGTGGTGTATTCCCTGGATTTGGGCGCCTTGCTGGCCGGTACCAAGTACCGCGGTGATTTCGAGAAGCGCCTGAAGGCGCTGCTCAACGAGTTGCGCAAGCGCCCGCAGGCGATTCTGTTCATCGACGAAATTCACACGATCATCGGTGCCGGCGCTGCTTCGGGCGGAGTGATGGATGCGTCCAATCTGCTCAAGCCGATGCTGTCCTCGGGCGAGATTCGTTGTATCGGTTCGACCACTTTCCAGGAATTCCGCGGGATTTTCGAGAAGGATCGGGCGCTGGCGCGGCGCTTCCAGAAGGTCGATGTCAGCGAGCCGTCGGTGGACGACACCTATGGCATCCTCAAGGGGCTCAAGGGGCGTTTCGAGCAGCACCATGGCATCGAGTACAGCGATGAAGCTTTACGCGCTGCGGCCGAGCTGGCGTCGCGCTATATCAACGACCGGCATATGCCCGATAAAGCCATCGACGTAATCGACGAGGCGGGCGCCTATCAGCGTTTGCAGCCCGAAGAGAAACGCGCCAAGCGCATCGATGTGGCCCAGGTCGAAGACATAGTGGCGAAAATCGCGCGCATTCCGCCAAAACACGTGAACAGTTCCGATAAAGAGCTGCTGCGCAATTTGGAGCGCGACCTCAAACTTACGGTATTCGGCCAGGATACGGCGATCGATTCGCTGGCCACGGCGATCAAGTTGTCGCGTGCCGGCCTCAAGTCGCCCGACAAGCCCGTGGGTTCGTTCCTGTTCGCGGGGCCGACCGGCGTGGGTAAAACCGAAGCCGCTCGTCAGTTGGCCAAGGCCATGGGTATCGAGCTGGTGCGTTTCGATATGTCGGAGTATATGGAGCGGCATACCGTATCCCGCTTGATCGGCGCTCCCCCTGGGTATGTCGGTTTCGATCAGGGCGGTTTGCTGACCGAGGCGATCACCAAGATGCCGCACTGCGTGCTACTGCTCGATGAGATCGAGAAGGCTCACCCGGAAGTCTTCAACCTGCTATTGCAGGTGATGGATCACGGTACGCTGACCGATAACAACGGGCGCAAGGCGGATTTCCGCAATGTCATTCTGATCATGACCACCAATGCCGGCGCCGAAACAGCGGCGCGGGCGTCGATTGGTTTCACTCATCAGGACCACTCGTCCGATGCGATGGAAGTGATCAAGAAGAGCTTTTCGCCGGAGTTCCGCAACCGTCTGGACACCATTATCCAGTTCGGCCGTCTGAGCCACGAAGTGATCAAGAGTATCGTCGACAAGTTCCTCACCGAGCTGCAGGCGCAGCTCGAGGACAAACGCGTCATGCTCGAGGTCAGCGACGCCGCCCGCAGTTGGTTGGCGGAGCAGGGTTACGACGTGCAGATGGGGGCCAGGCCGATGGCGCGTTTGATTCAGGACAGGATCAAGCGTCCGCTGGCGGAAGAAATTCTATTCGGTGAGTTGGCCGAGCATGGCGGTGTGGTGCATATCGATTTGGAAAACGGCGAGTTGACCTTCGATTTCGAAACCACGGCGGAAATGGCTTAAGCCTTAAATTCAGCAGCCACAAAAACGCCCGGCAATGCCGGGCGTTTTCACTGGTGCTTGGCGAAACAGAGGCTGAAAACGATGTTTTCAGCAGCCTGTTAGCGGGCGCGGTAAGTAATGCGGCCCTTGCTCAAGTCATAAGGCGTCAGCTCAACGCGCACCTTGTCGCCAGTCAAAATACGGATGTAGTTTTTGCGCATCTTTCCGGAGATGTGCGCGGTTACGACGTGCCCATTTTCCAACTCCACACGGAACATGGTGTTGGGCAGGGTGTCGACGACAGTGCCTTCCATTTCGAAGCTGTCTTCTTTCGACATGCAGTAAAGCCCTCGGTATCCAATGAATGGCCCGGTGCAACTGGCCCCAGGCAAAAGCGGCGTGCATTGTGCCCGAAAATAGTGGTTTGCGCCAAGGGCTTCAGGTAAGTGCTATCCAACGCTGGTTGACGAACAGCTCGATCGGCCGGTACTGCGTCTTGTAATTCATCTTTCGGCAGTTCTTGATCCAGTAGCCGAGATAGACTGCATGCAAGCCTAATCGTGCGGTTTCGGCGATTTGCCAAAGGATGGCGAAACGCCCCAGGCTGCGGCGCTCTTCGTCGGGTTCGTAAAAGGTATAGACCGCCGAAAGCCCGTTGGGCAGGACATCGGTCACGGCGATGGCGAGCAAGCGCCCGTCTTTGCGGAACTCGTAAAAACGCGAGAAGGCCAGGTCGCGTACGAGAAAGGTGGAGAACTGTTCGCGGCTGGGCGGGTACATATCGCCATCGGCGTGACGCAGTTCGATATAGCGGACATACAGCGCGTAATACTCCTCGGAGAAAGTCGGGCGTACCACCCGTACTTCGAGGTCGCTATTGCGTTTGAAGATACGCCGCTGCTGACGATTGGGGCGGAACTCCGCGGCGGGGATGCGCGCTGGAACGCACGCCGTGCAGCGCTGGCAATGCGGGCGATAGAGATGGTCGCCACTGCGCCTGAAGCCCATCTCCGACAGTTCGGCATACACGCGCGCATCCATTGGCTGGCTGGGATCGAGGAACAGGGTGGTGGCCTGTTCGTCGGGCAGGTAGCTGCATGGATGAGGCTGTGTCGCATAGAACTTGAGGCGGGCCAGCTCGGTCATGTTCGGCTCTCGAAGCACGTCTGCATCAAGTGTATGCCAGGCTGCGGCACTCGACTAGGCAGGCCAGTCGGCATTACTCGGCTGGTCAATATGTGCCCGCAGATAATCGGCGAATACCTCTCGGGGGATCGATCTGGCGCCAAAGCTATGCAGGTGTTGGCTGGGCATCTGGCAGTCGATCAGCACGAAGCCCTTGGCTCTCAGGTATTCGACCAGGGTGACGAAGCCGACTTTCGAAGCGTTATCGGCACGGCTGAACATCGACTCGCCGAAAAACAATTGGCCCATTGCCAGGCCATATAAGCCGCCGACCAACTGATCTTCGCGCCAGACTTCCACGGAGTGGGCGATACCGCGTTCATGCAATTGCAGATATGCCTGCTGCATCGGTGTGGTGATCCAGGTGCCGTCGGCATAGTCGCGGGGCGCCGCGCAGGCTTGGATCACGGCGGCGAAGGCCCGGTCGAAGCTGACCTGATAGCACTGTTGGCGCAGCACTTTGCGCAGGCTGCGCGAGACGTGCAATTCATCGGGAAACAGCACGGTGCGCGGATCGGGCGACCACCAGAGAATCGGCTGGCCATCCTGGTACCAAGGGAAGCAACCGTGCCGGTAAGCCTGGATCAGGCGTTCGGGCCGGAGGTCGCCCCCCGCCGCGAGCAAACCGTTGGGGTCGCGCAGGGCCTTGTCGAGCGGAGGGAAGTCCAGGGAGTCGCGTTGCAGCCAAGTCAGCATGAGGTGATGCCGCAGGAGGGGAGGGTGGGGCAGCTTGTCGAGACACGGCTGCCCGAACCATCTTTGGGCTGTCAGTTATCGTCGAGAAACTTCTCGACGTCGAGTGCCGCCATGCAGCCGGCGCCGGCCGAGGTGATCGCTTGACGGTATACGTGGTCGGCGACATCGCCGGCGGCGAACACGCCTTCGATGCTGGTGGCCGTGGCGTTGCCTTCGCTGCCGCCTTTGATCAGCAGGTAGCCGTCACGCATCTCCAACTGATTGTGGAACAGTTCGGTGTTGGGTTTGTGGCCGATGGCGATGAATACGCCGGCCAACGGCAGTTCCTTGCTGGTGCCGTTGACGGTGTCCTTCAGGCGTACGCCCGTCACGCCGCTGGCATCGCCGAGCACTTCGTCCAGGGTGTGGTTCCAGTGCAGGCGGACGTTGCCGTTGGCGGCTTTGTCGAACAGCTTGTCCTGCAGGATCTTCTCGGAGCGCAGCTTGTCGCGGCGGTGGATCAGGTGAACTTCTTTGGCGATGTTGGACAGGTACAGCGCCTCTTCGACGGCCGTGTTGCCGCCGCCGATGACCGCGACCACTTGGTTGCGATAGAAAAAACCGTCACAGGTGGCGCAGGCGGAGACGCCTTTGCCGGCGAACGCTTCTTCCGATGGCAGGCCCAGGTACTGGGCCGAGGCGCCGGTGGCGATGATCAGCGCATCGCAAGTGTAGGTGCCGCTGTCGCCTTTCAGGGTGAAAGGGCGGGTCTGCAACTCGGCGGTGTGGATATGGTCGTAGATGATCTCGGTGTCGAAGCGTTCGGCATGTTTCTGCATGCGTTCCATCAACGCCGGGCCGGTCAAGCCTTCGACGTCGCCAGGCCAGTTGTCCACTTCGGTGGTGGTGGTCAGCTGACCGCCGGGCTGAATGCCTGTGATGATCACGGGTTTGAGATTGGCACGGGCCGCGTAGACCGCGGCG
Source organism: uncultured Pseudomonas sp. (assembly GCF_946885885.1). Next base: position 367 of record NZ_CAMPHN010000286.1, on the reverse strand, counting down.
CTATAACCGGCAGGGCCGGAACCCAGGATAATCAGGCGTGAATGCTTGACTTCGCTCATAAAAACACCTCATAAGCCTTTGTCACGAAAGAGAATGCATGCTCAAATTGAGCCGCACGGAAGATGTTGGCCGATATGCTACACCGAAGCAGGTGGCGAGCGGGAGCCGAGGCTGAGGCCTAGCGGTCCGTTGAAAAACGCTGTCTCGGCAACGCAGGTAGTTTTCAACCGCCTGCTTGGCGCGCGCCTTGTGCGCTGGGTGCCTGCCAGTAGCCGGGGTAACGCCGTACAATAGGTCATCTTTCCGCTGTTAAATCGACCACTCGGCATGACGCCGACGCAGGAACCGATGCGTTTTGAAGAATTCT
>NZ_CAMPHN010000285.1 GCF_946885885.1 uncultured Pseudomonas sp. | reverse complement strand
GTCTTTGTCGATACAAGTCAGCAAGCCATCATTCCGGCTGATAGTTACTTTTGTAGCGTTCGATTCGTTCCAGCCTGCCCGGCGCCGCACACTCCGCCCATCTCAAATTTCCTATGGCGGAATCTCACATGGATCAGTCGAAGAAAACCCTTTGGCACTTTCCCTTGGCGCTGGCAGCGATGCTGGTTCTCAGCGCCTGCGGCAAAGCCCCGGAAGCCACTGCGCAGATGCCGGCCGCCCAGGTCAGCGTCGCCGAAGTGATCGAACAACCGATCAACGAGTGGGATGAGTTCACCGGCCGCCTGGAAGCGCCCGAGTCGGTGGATGTTCGCCCGCGGGTGTCCGGCTTTATCGACCGGGTGGCGTTCGACGAAGGCAGTTTGGTGAAGAAAGGCGATTTGCTGTTCCAGATCGATCCGCGGCCGTTCGAGGCCGAAGTCAAACGCCTCGAAGCCCAATTGCAACAAGCCCGCGCCAACCAAACCCGCGCCCAGGGCGAAGCCCGTCGCGGCGAGCGTCTGCGCAAGAGCAACGCGATTTCCGCCGAGCTGGCCGATGCCCGCGCCAGCGCCGCCCAGGAAGCCCAGGCCGCGGTCGCCGGCACCCAGGCGGAACTGGACAACGCCCGCCTCAACCTGAGTTTCACCCGGGTCACCGCGCCCATCGATGGCCGGGTCAGCCGCGCCGAAGTAACCGCCGGTAATCTGGTGACCGCCGGGCAAAGCCACCTCACCTCGCTGGTCAGCACCGACAAGGTCTACGCTTACTTCGATGCCGACGAGCGCGTGTTTCTCAAGTACGTCGAGCTGGCGCGTCAGGCCGGCGGCCAGACCCGCGATGCCAGCCCGGTGTACCTCGGTTTGTCCAGCGAAGAAGGCCACCCGCACCTCGGCCAACTGGATTTCCTCGACAACCAGGTCAACCCGCAGACCGGCACCATCCGCGGCCGCGCGGTATTCGATAACAGCGATGGCCGTTTCACCCCCGGCCTTTATGCCCGGCTCAAGCTGGTTGGCAGCAGCCAGTACGCCGCCGCGCTGATCAAGGATGAGGCGGTCGGCACGGATCTAGGTAAGAAGTTCGTCCTGGTACTCGATAAGGACAACGCCGTGCAGTACCGCGCCATCGAACTGGGGCCGAAACTTGAAGGCCTGCGCATCGTGCGTAGCGGCCTCTCCAAGGGCGAGAAGATCGTGGTCAACGGTCTGCAGCGCGCCTTCCCTGGTTCCACGGTCGATCCGCAAAGCGTGCCCATGGCCGACGAAGCCACCCTCGCCCAACTGGCCCGCCTGCGCCGATCCGTGGATGACCTTGATGACCCACGGGTCGCCAAACACGACATCAACAATGGCAAGCCGCGCGGCTGACAAGACGCCTTGGTGCGCACGGCGCACCCTACCCGACCGTAGGGTGCGCTATGCGCACCAGCGCTCAAGGATTCTCAAATGAACTTCTCCCAATTCTTTATTCAGCGGCCGATTTTCGCCGCGGTGCTGTCGCTGATCATCCTGATCGGCGGCGCCATCTCGCTGTTCCAGTTGCCGATCAGCGAATACCCGGAAGTGGTGCCGCCGACCGTGGTGGTGCGCGCCAACTTCCCCGGCGCCAACCCCAAGGTGATCGGCGAAACCGTCGCCTCGCCGCTGGAACAGGCGATCACCGGCGTCGAAGGCATGTTGTATATGTCCTCGCAAGGCACGGCCGACGGCAAGATGACCCTGACCCTGACCTTCGCCCTGGGCACCGACCTGGACAAAGCCCAGGTGCAGGTGCAGAACCGTGTGACCCGCACCATGCCGACCCTGCCCACCGAAGTGCAGCGCCTCGGTGTGACCGTCGACAAGGCCTCGCCCGACCTGACCATGGTCGTGCACCTGACATCGCCCGACGACCGCTACGACATGCTTTACCTGTCCAACTACGCCGCGCTCAACGTCAAGGACGAGCTGGCGCGCCTGGACGGTGTCGGCGATGTGCAACTGTTCGGCCTCGGCAACTATTCGCTGCGCGTCTGGCTCGACCCGAACAAGGTGGCCTCGCGCAACCTGACCGCCAGCGATGTGGTCAACGCCATCCGCGAGCAGAACCGTCAGGTCGCCGCCGGCTCGCTCGGCGCGCCGCCTTCGGCTGGCGACAACAGCTTCCAGCTGTCGATCAATACCCAGGGCCGTCTGGTCAGCGAGGAAGAGTTCGAGAACATCATCGTCCGTGCCGGTGAGAATGGCGAAATCACCCGTCTGAAAGACATCGCGCGGATCGAGCTGGGCTCCAGCCAATACGCCCTGCGCTCGCTGCTGAACAACAAGCCGGCGGTGGCCATCCCGGTGTTCCAGCGTCCCGGTTCCAACGCCATCGCCATCTCCGACGCGGTGCGCGCACGCATGGCCGAGCTGAAGCAGAGTTTCCCCGAGGGCGTCGATTACGAGATCGTCTACGACCCGACCATCTTCGTCCGCGGTTCGATCGAGGCGGTGGTGCACACCCTGCTCGAGGCCATCGTTCTGGTGGTGCTGGTGGTCGTGCTGTTCCTGCAAACCTGGCGCGCTTCGATCATTCCGCTGGCTGCGGTGCCGGTGTCGTTGATCGGCACCTTCGCGGTGATGCACGCTTTCGGCTTCTCGCTCAACGCGTTGTCGTTGTTCGGTCTGGTGCTGGCGATCGGCATCGTGGTGGACGACGCCATCGTCGTGGTGGAGAACGTCGAACGGAATATCGGCCTGGGTAAAACCCCGGTGGAAGCCACCAAGCAGGCGATGAAGGAAGTCACCGGCCCGATAGTCGCGACCGCCCTGGTGCTGTGCGCGGTGTTCGTGCCGACCGCGTTCATCTCCGGCCTGAGCGGGCAGTTCTATCAACAGTTCGCGCTGACCATCGCGATTTCCACGGTGATCTCCGCGTTCAACTCGCTGACCCTGTCCCCGGCCCTGGCCGCGGTGTTGTTGCGCAGCCACGACGCGCCCAAGGACGGCTTCTCCAAGCTGCTCGACAGGCTGTTCGGCGGCTGGCTGTTCGCCCCGTTCAACCGCCTATTCGAGCGAGCCAGTCACGGCTATGTCGGCACCGTAAAGCGCGTGCTGCGTGGCAGCTCGGTGGCCCTGCTGGTATACGCCGGGCTGATGGGCCTGACCTACCTGGGTTTTGCGACTACGCCAACAGGGTTTGTACCCGGGCAGGATAAACAGTACCTGGTGGCCTTCGCCCAGTTGCCGGACGCCGCGACCCTCGATCGCACCGAGGCGGTGATGAAAGAAATGTCGGACATCGCCGGCAAGCACCCCGGTGTGGAAAACACCATCGCCTTCCCCGGCCTGTCGATCAACGGCTTCACCAACAGCCCGAACAGCGGCATCGTCTTCGTCGCCCTCAAAGACTTCGATCAGCGTAAGGACGAAAGCATGTCCGCCGGGGCCATTGCCGCTGAGCTCAACGGCCAGTTCGGCTCTATTCAGGAAGCCTATTTGGCGATCTTCCCGCCACCACCGGTTCAGGGCCTGGGCACCATCGGCGGCTTCCGCCTGCAAGTGCAGGACCGTGGCAACCTCGGCTACGACGAGCTGTACCTGCAGACCCAGAACGTCATCGCCAAGGCGCGCCAGCTGCCGGAGCTTGACCCGATGTCGGTGTTTACCAGCTATCAAGTGAATGTGCCGCAGATCGATGCTGCCATCGACCGCGAGAAGGCCAAGACCCACGGCGTCGCGATCAGCGACATCTTCGACACCATGCAGATCTACCTGGGCTCGCTGTACGCCAACGACTTCAACCGTTTTGGCCGCACCTACCAGGTCAATGTGCAGGCCGAGCAACAGTTCCGCCTGGAGCCGCAACAGATCGGTCAGCTCAAGGTGCGCAACAACCGTGGCGAAATGATCCCGCTGTCGACCTTCGTCAAGGTCAGCGACAGCGCCGGGCCGGATCGGGTGATGCATTACAACGGCTTCCTCACCGCCGAGATCAACGGCGCGGCAGCCCCTGGCTACAGCTCCGGTCAGGCCGAAGCGGCGATTGCCAAACTGCTCAAGGAGGAGCTGCCCAACGGCATGAGCTTCGAGTGGACCGACCTGACCTACCAGCAGATCCTCGCCGGTAACAGCGCGATCTTCGTCTTCCCACTCTGCGTGCTGCTGGCCTTCCTGGTGCTGGCCGCCCAGTACGAAAGCTGGAGCCTGCCGTTGGCGGTGATCCTGATCGTGCCGATGACCCTGCTGTCGGCCATCACCGGGGTGATTCTTTCCGGCGGCGACAACAATATCTTCACCCAGATTGGCTTGATCGTACTGGTGGGGCTGGCGTGCAAGAACGCCATTCTGATCGTCGAGTTCGCCAAGGAGAAACAGGAAGAAGGCATGGACCGCGTCGCCGCGGTGCTGGAAGCCTGCCGCCTGCGTCTGCGGCCGATCCTGATGACCAGCTTCGCCTTCATCATGGGGGTGGTGCCGCTGGTGTTGTCCTCCGGCGCCGGCGCGGAAATGCGCCACGCCATGGGTGTCGCGGTGTTCAGCGGCATGCTCGGGGTGACCTTCTTCGGTCTGCTGCTGACCCCGGTGTTCTACGTGCTGATCCGCGCTTTCGTGGAGAAACACGCTGCGAAAAAAGCCGCGCGTTTGCAGGAGGTGCAGGCATGAAAGCATTGGCTCCCGCACTCCTGACCCTCGCACTGACCGCTTGCGCCGTTGGCCCCGACTATCAAACGCCGGCAACCGCTCCGGCGCAGTTGAGCAGCGCCGAAACCGACAGCTACGACCGCTCGCGTTTCGAGGCGCTCTGGTGGCAGCAGTTCGACGACCCGACCCTGAACCGCTTGGTCCAGCAGTCGCTCGA
>NZ_CAMPHN010000284.1 GCF_946885885.1 uncultured Pseudomonas sp. | reverse complement strand
AAGAGGTGCATCAGCAGGCCTAGGAGCTTGGGTAGATTTGAGGGGAAACCTCAGGCTCGGAGTGCGCTTATTCGATCGCAGCGGTCGCGCCGCGGTGCTCAATGCCGCTGGCCGGCACGCGTTGCCGCTGGCCGAACAGATGCTCGCGCTCTACGCGCAGATGGCCTTACCCACCGCGGCGATGGAATGGCGCGGCGAATTGAAGATCGGCGCCATCGCCAGCGTACAAACCGGTTTGCTGCCCGATGCTTTGCCGGGTTTTCGCGCGGCGGCGCCGGGCGTCGAGCTGAAACTGGTTCCGGGGGTGTCCTTGCAGCTGCTCAGCCAGCTGGATGCCGGTGAACTCGACTTGGCGCTGATGATCAAACCGCCGTTCGAGCTGCCCAAGGAGCTGCGGCAAATCAGCCTGGCGCGTGAACCCTTCGTGTTGATCGCACCCCTGGATGTGCCCGGCGATGAGCCTTTGCAATTGCTCGCGGAGCAGCCGTTGGTGCGCTACGACCGCCGCTCTTTTGGTGGGCGCCAGGTCAGCGCCTTTCTCCGCGCGCAACGCCTGAATGTGCGCGAAGCGTTGGAGCTGGACGAGCTGGAAGCCATAGTGCGGATGGTCGAATGCGGCCTTGGCGTTTCGTTGATTCCGCGTGCCGGCTTGTGGTTGCAGCGCGCGGTGCGCTTGCGGGTGATCGAGCTCGGCGAGCTGGGTTTCGAGCGCGAGCTGGTCGCGGTGGTACGCCGCGCCCAGCAGCAACCGGCGGTGGACCGTTTGCTGGCGTGTTTGCTGGCGGCCAGCGCGGCGCGGTCCAGGCTATGACGGGGGATAGAGCGTATTGCGCTGGTGCCCGTCGAGGTTTCTGTTCCCGCAAGGCGGACGCAAGCGGTTAGACTTCCGCCCGCGGTCGATGCCCACAAGGTGTGACCGTTTCACACAAAAATTAATTAAGGAAACTCTCCCATGAAAGGCAAATCCTTGGCATGGACCCTGTCTGTCGCACTCGCGGGTATCACCCTGGGCGGCGCGGTACAGGCCGAAGAAAAATTCGTGACCATCGGTACCGGCGGGCAAACCGGCGTGTACTACGTTGCGGGTCAATCCATCTGCCGTTTCGTCAATCGCGGCTCGGCTGAACATGGCATCAAGTGCAACGCCCCGGCCAGTGGCGGCGGCGTGGCCAACGTCAACGGTCTGCGCAGCGGCGAATTCAACTTCGGCATCATGCAGTCAGACCACCAGTACAAGGCACTCGAGGGTGCGGCGCCTTTCGAGGCCGAAGGTGCGATGGACGACCTGCGTGCCGTGTTCTCCCTGCAAAGCGAAGTCTTCACCCTACTCGCCCGCCGCGATGCCAAGATCGCCAGCTTCGACGACCTTAAAGGCAAGCGCGTCAACATCGGCAACCCCGGTTCCGGCCAGCGCGACACCCTCGAAGAAATCATGCGCGTGAAAGGTTGGGACAAGTCGGTATTCGCCCTGTCCTCCGAGCTCAAGCCGGCCGAGCAGGCTTCCGCCCTGGGCGACAACAATATCGATGCGATGACCTACTTCGTCGGCCATCCCAACGGCGCCATCCAGGAAGCCACCACCACCACCGACGCGGTACTGGTGCCGGTAACCGGCCCGGACATTGACAAGCTGCTGGCGGAAAAAACCTACTACACCAAGGCCGAAATCCACGGTGGCCTGTACAAGGGCAACGACGCAGCGACCCCGTCGATCGGCGGCAAGGCCGTGCTCTCGACCTCCGCCAAAGCCAGCCCGGAAATGGTTTATCAGCTGGTCAAGTCGGTATTCGACAACCTCGACCGTTTCAAGCGCCTGCACCCGGCCTTCGCCGACCTCAAGGCGGAAGACATGATCAAAGTCGGCCTTACCGCGCCGCTGCATGAAGGCGCCGTTCGCTACTACAAGGAACGTGGCTGGATGTAGGCCTTACCGTAGCCCGGATGCAATCCGGGGAGGCTTTGTAGACGCCAGATTTCCCCGGATTTCATCCGGGCTACGCAAGTGCTGCATCGGGCGGACAAACCGTTATATCCGCCTCGCCTATGCCTGAAACCAGCCCGCGTGCCGCAAGGCCGCGGGTTTTGCCGTTTCCCGACTATTCGAATGCAGGTCTCTCCATGCATGACAAGCAACTGTCCACCGAAGAACTGATCGCTCAGGACGTCGGCGCGCGTACGCCGCTCGGCTCCATGGCCAAGGCGATCGCCGGCCTGGCCCTGCTCTGGTCGTTGTTCCAACTGTGGATCGCCTCGCCGTTGCCGTTCATTTTCGGCATCGGCGTGCTCAACGACACCGAAACCCGCGCCATCCATCTGGCCTTCGCTCTGCTGCTGGCCTTTCTCGCCTATCCGGCGTTCAAGAGGTCGCCCCGTGATCGGGTGCCAATGATGGATGTGCTGCTCGGGCTGGTGGCCGCCGCCAGTGCCGCCTATCTGTTCGTGTTCTACCAACAGTTGGCGCAGCGCCCCGGTAGCCTGACCACTGCCGATCTGGTCACCGCCTGCGTCGGCATACCGCTGTTGCTCGAAGCCACACGCCGCGCCCTCGGCCCGCCGCTGGCGATCATTGCCCTGGTGTTTCTGCTCTACAGCCTGGCCGGGCCCTATATGCCGGGGTTGCTGTCGCACCGTGGCGTGAGCTTCAGCGCCTTGGCCAATCACCAGTGGATCACCACCGAAGGCGTGTTCGGCATCGCCCTCGGCGTGTCCACCAGCTTTGTGTTCCTCTTCGTGCTGTTCGGTGCGCTGCTCGAACGCGCCGGCGCGGGCCACTACTTCATCCAACTGGCGTTCAGCCTGCTCGGGCATTTGCGTGGTGGCCCGGCCAAGGCGGCGGTGGTGGCGTCGGGCATGACCGGGCTGATTTCCGGTTCGTCGATCGCCAACGTGGTGACCACCGGCACCTTCACCATTCCGATGATGAAGCGCACCGGTTTCTCCGCCGAGAAAGCCGGCGCGGTGGAAGTGGCGTCCTCGGTCAACGGCCAGATCATGCCGCCGGTGATGGGCGCCGCGGCCTTTCTGATGGTCGAGTACGTCGGCATCCCCTATGTCGAGGTGGTCAAGCACGCCTTTTTGCCGGCGCTGATTTCCTATATCGCGCTGGTCTATATCGTCCACCTGGAAGCGCTCAAGCTCGGCCTGACCGCCTTGCCGCGCAGCGGCCCGGCGCATACCTGGCTGCGCCGCCTGACCGGCCTGGCCTTCGGCGCGGCGCTGATCAGCGGTATTTCCCTGGGCGTGTATTACGGTCTCGGCTGGCTCAAGCCGGCACTCGGCGAGGGTTTCGCCTGGGTGCTCGGGGTGCTGCTCGCGGCGCTGTATATCGGCCTGCTGAAAATCGCCGCCAGCGTACCGCCGCTGCCCGCCGAAGATCCGGACGCACCGCTGGAAAAGCTGCCGGAGACCCGCCCGGTGCTGCTGTCCGGTCTGCATTTCCTGCTGCCGGTGGTGGTGCTGGTCTGGTGCCTGATGGTCGAGCGCCTGTCGCCTGGGCTCTCGGCGTTCTGGGGCAGCGTGATGCTGATCTTTATCCTGCTGACTCAGCGGCCGTTGTTGAGCTGGCTGCGCACCGATGGCACTCACGCGCACGGCGATTTCAAGGATGGCCTGATCGACCTGCGTGAAGGCATGATCGCCGGCGCACGCAATATGATCGGTATCGGCATCGCCACTGCGGCGGCCGGGATGATCGTCGGCGCGGTGTCGCAGACCGGCGTCGGCCTGGTGCTGGCGGACGTGGTCGAGCTGCTGTCGATGGGCAATCTGCTGCTGATGTTGCTGCTCACCGCCTTGCTCAGCCTGATCCTCGGTATGGGTCTGCCGACCACCGCCAACTACATCGTGGTGTCCAGTCTGCTGGCGCCGGTGGTGGTGGCGCTGGGGCAGCAGAACGGCTTGATCGTGCCGCTGATCGCGGTGCATTTGTTCGTCTTCTACTTCGGCATCATGGCCGACGTCACGCCGCCGGTCGGTCTGGCCTCGTTCGCCGCGGCGGCGGTGTCCAAGGGCGATCCGATCAAGACCGGCCTGGTGGCCTTCTACTACAGCCTGCGTACCGCGGCGCTGCCGTTCCTGTTCATCTTCAACACCGACTTGCTGCTGATCGACGTGGACTTCTGGCACGGCGTGCTGATCTTTATCGTCGCGAGCATCGCCATGCTGATCTTCGCCGCCGGCACTCAGGGTTATTTCCTGGTGCGCAGCCGCTGGTACGAAAGCCTGCTGCTGTTGCTGGTCGCTTTCACCCTGTTCCGCCCGGGTTTCTGGATGGATCTGGCGCACGACCCCTATCGCGATATCGCGCCGACCCAATTGGTCCAGGCTATCGGCGAGGTCGAGGAGGGTAGCCAGCTGCGTCTACGCATCAAAGGCGAAGATGCGGTGGGCGATCCGCGCGAGTTCGTCCTGCTGTTGCCGGTGCCCGATGGCCCGAGCGGCGAAGCACGGATGGAGAAACTCGGCCTGCTGACCTATGAAGAAAACGGCAAGCTGCTGATCGACAGCGTCACCTTCGGCAGCCCGGCCGCCGAAGCCGGGTTGGAATTCGATCAGGAGATTCTGTTGGTCCGCGCGCCGACCGATCGCTGGGTCAAGGAGCTGATGTGGTTTCCTGGCTTGCTGTTGTTCGGTGTGGTGGTTTGGTTGCAGCGTCGGCGTCGCGAGCCCCGGGCGTTACCCATTGGCGGGACTGCGTAGCCTCGTAGCGGGTGCGCTGCCTGCGGCCCTGGTGTCGCGCCACGAATCATTTGTCGCTTTCCGTGGGAGGGCGGTGCTCCGCTTTAGCCGCGATTGACCTTAAAGGCGCTGAAAGCATCGCGGCTAAAGCC
>NZ_CAMPHN010000283.1 GCF_946885885.1 uncultured Pseudomonas sp. | reverse complement strand
AACACCACGCCGAGCTGGCGCAGCGCCTCGCGCGGTTGCTGGCGCAGGCTGCTGCCCATCACCTGGATATCACCCTGTTGCAGGTCGTAGAGGCGGGTGAGCAGGGCGATCAGGGTGGATTTGCCGGCGCCGTTGGGTCCCAGCAGCGCGGCGAAACTGCCGGTCGCGAAACTGAAACCCACGCCTTGCAGGGCCTGGCGCGGGCCATAGGCGAAAGCGACGTCGCTGACTTCGAGGGCGTTCATGGCGTCACCACCACGCCCCAGGGATAGCGGCCGACCTTGATCGACTTGCTCACCTTAAGGCTGTCCACATCGATCACCGAAACGTCGCCGCTGACCCCATTGGTGGTCAGCAAGCGCTTCTGGTCCGGGGTGAACGCCATATGCCAGACGCGCCGGCCGACCAGCAGGTAATCCAGCACCTCGTAGGTCTTGGCATCGAGCACCGCCACGTGGTTGGCCGGGCCGAGGGCGACGAAGGCGTACTTGCCGTCGGCACTGAGTTTGACCCCGACCGGCTGCACCTTGTCCGGGTGCACGCCCTTGATCTGGAAGCTCAAGGTCTTCAGCACCTGGCGGGTCGCGACCTCGATCACCGTCACCGTGCCGCCGATTTCCGCCGAAGCCCACAGGCGCTTGCCGTCACGGTCGAATTCGACATGCCGCGGGCGCTGGTCGACCAGGGTGTTGTCGACCAACTGCTGGGTGGCGGTGTCGATCCAGTGCAGCATATTGGTGGTTTCGCTGGTGTTCACCGCCCACTTGCCGTCCGGGCTGACCGCCATGCCTTCGGGCTCGACGCCGACATCGATCTGCGCCAGCACCGCGTCGCTGTGGCTGTCGACCACGGTGACCAGCGCATCGTCCTCGTTGGAGATGTACAGCCAGCGGTCGTTGGGGTGCAGGGCGAATTGCTCGGGGTCGGCGCCGGAGGGCAACTCCTTGACGATCTTGCGCGTCGCCAGGTCCATCACCTGCACCCGGTCCGAATCGCTGGCGCAGATGTACAGCAGCTGGTTGTCGCTGGACAGCAGCAGGCCGCGCGGGCGCTGGCCGACTTCCAGGGTGGCGCTGACCTCCAGGGTGTCGAGGTCGATCACGCTGATGCTGTCGTCCTTTTCATTGGACACATAAGCCGTGGCGGCCAGGGCCGTGTGACAGGTCAGGCCGAGGGCGAGGGTGCAGGCAAGACGGGTAAGACGCATGGGGTGATCCTCTTGTTGTTGTCGGTCGCGGCAGCTTTATGGGTGGTGTGCACGGTCTCAGGCTTAATTCCGTGGGAGGCGCTTTAGCGGCGACAGTCGCGGCTAAAGCCCCTCCCACAGCCTAAGGCGCCCCCGCCAGATCACAGCTGACCTCCGCTTGGTCGTAGCCAAGGCTGTCCAGCTCGCTGCTGGGATGCAGAAACCCTTCCTGCGGCGAGTTGCTCACCAGGGCGCGCGGATGGACCAGGGGAATCGGTTGGCGCAGCTGGCCGTTCCAGCTGCGAAAGCTCAGTTTGCGGCCCTTGAAGCCGTCCAGCGGCAGTTGCCCGCTCAAGGCCAACTGGCGGATCGCCGTGGCGTCGCTCTGGCGCAATTTGCTCACCGCGGCGGCGATGCTGCGCACGGCGAGCCAGGCGGCGAAGTCGCGGTCGTTCATCCAGCGTTTGGCGTGGGCTTCGAAGCGTTTTTGCAGTTGCGCGGCGCCATAGGTTTCGACGGTTTTGTGCCAGCCGGTCGGGGTCAGGCCCTGGGTGCCGGCGACCGGGCGCGGGTACCAGGTCTGGTAGGGCAGGTATTCGCCGAAATCGCCGCGCTCGTCGGCCACCAGCACCACGTCGTACTCGGCGGTCTGGGTGAACAGCGGCATCTCGGCCTGGGCGCTGCGGCGCTGGTCGTTGTCGAAGCTCCAGGCCTTCTGGGCGACTATCGTGTGGCCGAAGCGCTTGGCCGCCCGTTCGAGCGCCGCGGCGTAGGCCAGATCGTCTTCAGTCGGGCCTTTGATCAGCAACCAGCGGGTCCATTTGCGCACCGCGAGGAACTGCGCCAAAGCGTCGGCGAGCATGGCCCGGCTCGGCAGGGTGTGCAGCACGTTGGTCAAGCACTGGCTATGGCGCAGGCCATCGTCGGCGCTGCCGGCGTTGAACAGCAGGCTGTCCGGCAAGGCCTGGCTGAGCTGGCGCAAGGTGGCGGCCGGGGCGTTGACCACGAACAAGCGCAGGCCTTGCCCGTGCAGTTCGCTGGCGGCGGCGAGCAGCTTGGCGCTGTCGTCGCGTTCGGCGACCTCCAGGCTATAGCTGTGTTTGAGAAAACGTCCGGTGCTGTTGCTGTCGACTATCGCCAGCTCGGCGCCGCGCAGGCCGGCGTCCTCGGGTTCCGGGATGACGTTGGACAGCAGCGGCCCGCTCGGCGGGCTGTAGGCCAGGTAACCGATGCGCACCTGAAGTTCGCCCGGCGCGTCGGCTGGGGTCGCGCAAACGCCGCCCGCGTAAGCGAGGAGCGCGGCGACAGCGGGCAAGAGACAGCGGCTGATCTGGCGCATGGGCAACTCCCGGGTAGGTATTGCCAGCATAGGAACAGCGGTGGTCCGGGGAAATATGCCCAAAGTACCAAGCGGGCCGTACCAAGGTAGTAAATCCGCTCGAATTCCGGGGTTTTAGCATGGGCGCACCCACCCACAACAAGAAAAACGGTGCTTGCCATGTCCACCCTGAAAAAGCTCCTCCTGCCCATACTGCTGATCGCCAGCCTGATCGGTTTCGACAATATCTACGCCGCCGGCGACCTGACCCGCCGCACCCTGGCCCTGCCGGATTTGCGCCTGGGCAACGAGCAGAGCGACTACAGCATGTCGCAGCTGGAATACCAGCTGGAAACCGGTCAGGCCTATCGACTGAAAATCATCGCCAGCGGGCAGAAGGAGTACGCCTTCCAGGCGCCGGAATTCGCCACCGCGATTTACCTACGCAAGGTCGAAGCCGGCGGTGTCGAGATCAAAGCGGTCACCCTCACCGAACTGGAATTCGAGGACGCCGGCGAGGCGGAGATCTTCTTCGTGCCGATCAAACCCGGCAAGTACCGCTTCTACGCCAAGGGCCTGGAAGGTAAGGGCATGCTCGGTTACTTCGTGGTCAAGTAGCCGCGCGACGGCATCAGGCAAGACCCAAAGCCCTACTACCAAGGGACTAGTCACGAGCAACCAAAGCAGCATTCGGTACGGGCCGGGAGCTTTTTAAGATGAGCTCAAACCAAGCGTCATATCGGACTGTCTTGCGTGCACTCGATGAGGTCTTGAACATGAAAACTACAAACAAAACCGCTTTCGCCCTGTTGTTCATGGTGGCTTCGGGCAACCTCTGGGCCCATGGCGATGTGGTTCCCCAAGCCGTCAATACCTCGGGCCTGGAGCCGCTGGGCGAAGAGTGGTTGGAGGAGAATCCCTACCGCGACAACCCACGGGCGATCGAGATCGGTTCCTCGGCCTATAACCAGAACTGCGCGGCCTGCCATGGCCTGGAAGCCAAATCCGGCGGCATCGCCCCGGACCTGCGCCTGCTGGAAGCCGGCGCCATGGGCGACGAGTGGTTCAAGGAGCGGGTGATCAACGGCGCGGTGCGCGATGGCCGGGTATACATGCCGAAGATGGCGGACTACCTCAGCCAGGAAGCGTTGTGGGCGGTACGCAGTTACCTCGAGAGCGTGGCAGTGGAGGAGTGATCTCGATGCGCCGGAAGCTGCTGTTGGTGCTGGCGTTGTTCGTCAATCTGGCTTGGCTGGCGTCCCCGGCGCAGGCCCAGGCGCCGGTGCGCAGTTTCGACAGCATCGTCGAGTCCGGGGTGCTCAAGGTCGCGCTCTACGAGGGTTTCGCGCCCTATAGCTTCCAGCAGAATGGCCAGCCGCGTGGGGTCGATTACGAGGTGGCGGCGGCCTTGGCCGGTGGCCTGGGGCTGAAGCTGGAGGTGATCTGGGCGCCGCCGGGCGAGAAGCTCGACGACGACCTGCGCGATTACATCTGGCGTGGCCATTACCTGCGCCCGGACGTACTGGCCGATGTGATGCTGCGGGTGCCTTACGACCGCGACTTCGCCTATATGAGCAACGAGTTCGGCGAGTTGGCCAACGACCTGGTGGTGATGTTCGGCCCTTACCAGCGCGAGCGCTGGCAGGTCGCTTACGACCGTCGTCGGCTCGAGGCGGTGCCCAGCGTCGCGGTGTTCCGTTACCACCCGATCGGCGTCGAGGTCGACAGCGTGCCGTCGTTCTACCTGTCCTCGGTATTCGACGGGATGCTCAGCGCCAAGACCCATCACTTCAGCAATCCCCAGGCGGCTTTCGCCGGGATGAAGAACGCCGAAGTCGATGCCGTGATGGCCATGCGCGGCGAGATCGATTGGCAGCTCGCGCAGGCGGCGGACAGCAACCTGGCCCTGGCCGAGAACGCCTACCCGGATATGGGCAAGCAGGTCTGGGACATCGGCATGGCGGTGCACGAGAGCAACCGCCAACTGGCCTACGCCCTGGAGGAAAAGCTCGAAGAGTTGATTCTCGCCGGCGAGCTCGAACGCCTCTATGCCCGCTACGGCTTGCGTTACGAGTTGCCGGGGCTGTACCAGGACGTCGAGTAGCCGACGACGAGCATGGGCGGCCCGCCGCCTACCGATTGGACAAGGGGGACGGCGAATGGGATGGCGTTGCGCGCTGCTATTGCTGGGGTTCGCCTCGATCTCCGGCGCTTGGACCGCCACGGGCGACCCGGTGGCCTCGGTGATGTGGGACTACCACCATGCGCGCCTGCTCGACGGCGCGCCCTATGTGTTCGATGAGCGGATCGAGGTCGCGGTGCCGCC
>NZ_CAMPHN010000282.1 GCF_946885885.1 uncultured Pseudomonas sp. | reverse complement strand
ACAATCTGGCACATCGCGATGCCGTCCGTGGGAGGAGGAGTCCATCCCATCAGATGTAATCCGGGGGCTCTTGAGCAACCCCCAGGCCTATAACATCGGCCGGACAGACCGAAGGCTTGTCCGCCTACGGGCTCGACACATCAGCAACTGAGCGCCACGCGGCTAGGGTCTATTGCTATGATCGCGTCCAGCCCATGCCCATCCGTGACCGCGCATGCTCGACGAGACCACTCCCCACTTACCCTGGCCGGACGCCCGGCCACTCACCGACGCGTTCTTCGACCGCGATGCCCGCCGGGTCGCCCGCGAACTGCTCGGCAAGGTGATTCGCCACTACGACGGCGAACACTGGCTGAGCGCGCGGATCATCGAAACCGAGGCTTACTTCCGTGCGGAAAAAGGCAGCCACGCCTCGCTCGGTTACACGGAAAAGCGCCGCGCGCTATTTCTCGATGGCGGGCATATCTATATGTATTACGCCCGTGGCGGCGACTCGCTGAATTTCAGCGCCCAGGGCCCGGGCAATGCGGTACTGATCAAATCCGCCAGCCCCTGGCTCGACGCCCACTCGGGCGCCGCCAGCCTGGCGCGAATGCAAGTCAATAACCCCGACGCCCAGGGCCGGCCGCGGCCGCTGGAGCGTCTGTGCGCCGGGCAGACGCTGCTGTGCAAGGCGCTCGGCTTGAAAGTCCCGGTGTGGGACGGGCAACGTTTCGACCCGCTGCGCCTGTTCGTCGAAGACCTCGGCGAATCCCCCGCGCAGGTCATTCAAACCACCCGCCTGGGCATCCCGGTGGGACGCGACGAGCATCTGCCCTACCGTTTCGTCGACGCCGCCTACAGCCGTTATTGCACACGCAATCCGCTGCGCCGGGGCCAGGTGGCCGGGTGCGACTTCCATCTGTTAAGCACCGGAGATGCCCATCGATGAGTGCATGGCTAGGCATTGTGACCGACTGGCTCGCCGCCAACCCGCACTGGTTGGGCTTGGCGATTTTTCTCCTGGCCTGCACCGAGTGCCTGGCGATCGTCGGGCTCATCGTGCCCGGCACCTTCCTGCTGTTCGCCGTCGCCGCGTTGGCCGGCAGCGGCGCGCTGGACCTCGGCACCACCTTGCTGCTGGCATTCTGCGGCGGGCTGCTCGGCGACCTGCTGTCCTATGCCGTCGGGCGGTATTTCCACCAGGACATCCGCCGCTTGCCCGGCCTGCGGCATAACCCCCAGTGGCTGGCCGGCGCGGAGGGCTATTTCCTCCGTTACGGCGTCGTCAGCCTGTTGGTGGGCCGCTATATCGGGCCGCTGCGGCCCATGCTGCCGATGGTCGCCGGCATGCTGAGCATGCCGTTCGGGCGTTTTTTCGTGATCAGCCTGCTGGCCGGCACCGGCTGGGCGCTGGCTTATATGTTGCCCGGCTGGGCCACCGGCGCCGCGCTGCGCCTGCCGCTGCCGGAGGGCTTCTGGCCCCAGGCCGGCCTGCTCGCCGGCGGGCTGGCGCTGTTATTGGTCGTCAGCATCCACAGCAGCTTGCGCGAGCAACGCCACGCCACGCTGTTCGCCGCCGGTTTAAGCCTGGTCTTGTTGATCGGTCTGTTTATCGGCTGGCCCCGACTACACCCCCTCGACCAGGGGTTGCTGGCACTGCTGCAGGAACAGCGCAGCAACGGCCTGGATAAGCTGGTGGTGCTGACCACCCGGATTGGCGACCTGCGTACCCAGTTGGCCGCCGGCGCCTTGCTGAGCCTGTTGCTGCTGGCCATACGGCAATGGCGCGCCGCCTTGTTCGCGGTGAGCACCCTGCTCGGCACCGCACTGGCCAACACCGCCCTGAAGGCGACCTTCGCGCGCATCCGTCCGGATGTGCTGCTCGAACCCCTGCACAGTTTCAGCTTCCCCAGCGGTCACAGCTCCGCGGCCTTCGCCTTCTTTCTGGTGCTCGGGGTGCTCGCCGGGCGCGGTCAGCCGGCGCGGATGCGCCTGACCTGGCTGCTGCTGGCCAGCCTGCCGGCCGGCGCCATCGCCCTGTCGCGGGTCTACTTGGGCGTGCATTGGCCGAGCGACGTGATCGCCGGGGCCTTGCTGGCCAGTGCGATTTGCGCCGCGAGCTTGGCGTGGGTGCAGCGCCGCGACGGGCTGCCGGCATTGCCGGCGAAGGTCTGGTGGCTACTCCTGCCCGCCTGCCTCGGCCTGCTCGGCGGCGTGGCCACCTGGCAGTTGTCCGAAGGCCTGCTGATGTACCGCATCCGCCCGTAGAAACCAGGAGGCGGCCAGCGGCTAGGGTCTGTTGAAAAACTACCTGCTAGGAGTTGAGATCGCCCTGCAACTGTTCGAGCAGATGCTGCAACACCGCCAGGCGCTGTTGCGGCGACTCCAGCGCCAGCAGCTGCACCTTCTGCTCGGGCGTCAGCGGCAGCAGGTACGACAGCTGATTGGCCAGTGCCGATTGCCCGCCGAGTTCCTCGTCCATGCCCAGCGCGGCGACCATGGGGTGCATCGCCAAGGCTCGGCGCAACGCGGCCAGGTCCTCGTGCTCGGCGCTCAGCGGCTGCTCGTCCGGCTCCTCCAGCCAATCGACTTCGGCGACCGTCAGGCGGTCCGGCAGCACCTGGGCGCGCTGCACCCTGAAGCGCCGCGCCCCTTCGACGCGAATACCGAGCAAGCCGTTGGGGCGCTGCTGGAAGTCGCAGATGCGCGCCTCGCAACCGATGGCGGCGAAACGCTCGGCGGGTTCGCCGACTTCCTCGCCCTCGACGATGCAGACCACGCCAAAGCCTTCGCCCTGCTTCATGCAGCGACTGATCATGTCCAGGTAGCGCGCCTCGAAAATCTGCAAATCCAGGGCGCAATCGGGAAACAACACGGTGTTGAGCGGGAGCAAGGGTAAGTTCATCGATTCGTCCTCATGCCAGCAGGATAAACGCCAAGGGCAGCAATACCGCGGTGAACATCCCCATCAGGCTCATCGACAGGGCGGCGAACGCGCCGCATTCCTCGCTTTCCTGCATCGCCCGGGCGGTGCCGACCGCATGCGCGGTAATGCCCAGGGCCATCCCCAGGGCCGCGTGATGACGCACCCCGCACAGACGCAGCAGCGCCGGTCCGACGATCGCCCCCAGCACCCCGGTGATCATCACGAACACCGCCGCCAGCGCGGCGATGCCGCCGATCTGGTCGGCCACCAGCATGGCGATCGGCGAGGTCACCGACTTGGGCGCCATACTCATCAGGATAGGCCGTTCCGCGCCGAACCAACTGGCCAAGGCCAACCCGAGCAACGTCGCCAGCAACCCGGCGATGGCCAGGGTCAGCACGGTCGGCCAGAATAGCTGGCGGATGCGCCGCAGATTCAGGTACAGCGGCACCGCCAAGGCGACGGTCGCCGGCCCGAGGAACAAGGTCAGCACCTCGGCGCTGACCTTGTATTCGGCGAAGCTCAAACCGCAGAGCGTCAAGATCGCGATCACGATCGACATCGACACCAACACCGGATGCAGAAAGAACCAGCGGGTCTTTTCATACAAAGCCAGCCCCACCTGATAGGCCCCCAGGGTGATGCCGAAACCGAACAACGGATGCCCGATGACCGCCTGCCAGGCGCCGTGCCAATCGAGACTCATGGGCCCTCCCGACGACGTTGTTGACGGGTGATCAGCACCTGCATCAGCCAGCCGGCGAAAACCAGCGAGAGCAATAACGACAACACCAGCGACCCCACCACCGCCCAGAAGTTCGCGGCAATGCTGGCGGCATAGGCCATCACCCCAACGGCCGGCGGCACCAGCAACAGCGGCAGATAATTGAGCAGACTACTGGACGCCAGACGCAGCGGTTCGTCGACCTGGCCGCGCAGCAGCAGCGCGCCGAACAGCAGCAACATGCCGAGAATCGGCCCCGGCAACATCGGCAAAAACAGCACGTTCAGCGCCGTACCCAACAATTGACATAACACCAGCCAGGACAGCCCGCGCAGTAGCATGAACGCTCTCCAATCGATAAGACCCAATGCGTCATAAACGCTGGCCATTATAGGCAGACAACAAGCGCTCCAATAATGCCCGCGGTTGGACATAACCCGCTTGACCCGCGCCCTGGCCCATGGTGATCTAAGGCCGAGCGGTCCTAATCAGAAAAAATCCCCCGTCTCCTCAAGGAGGAAACATGCCGTCAGTACCCATTGCAGAGCTCAAAGATTACGTTGGCAAAGAACTCGGGCGTTCCGATTGGCTGGCCATCGACCAAGAGCGCATCAACCAGTTCGCCGAATGCACGGGCGACCATCAATTCATCCACGTGGATGCGGAAAAAGCCAAGCTCACGCCGTTCGGCACCACCATCGCCCATGGTTTCCTGTCGCTGTCGCTGATTCCCAAGCTGATGGAAGGCATCATGATCATGCCCCAGGGCCTGAAAATGGCCATCAACTACGGCCTGGACAGCGTACGTTTCATCCAGCCGGTCAAGGTCGATTCCAAGGTGCGCCTGGTCGTGACGCTGGTCGACGCCACCGAGAAAAATCCCGGACAATGGCTGCTCAAGGCCCGCGCGGTACTGGAAATCGAAGGCCAGGAAAAACCGGCTTACGTCGCCGAACCCTTGACCCTCTGCTTCGTTTGACACCGTCCCGATAACGGGGCGCCAATCGCCGATTGGCGCCCCGTTTTTTTATGGCTATGTCCCAATGGCGTGTTGCACGACGATAATGCCGAGCCTGTTGGGCTTCGCTGCGCTCAGCGCCAACCTACCCATTGCTGTAACACGTAACGGGTACATAGCCTTTTTTTATCGCATTGCCGTTTCTCTGTGCACTGCGACAACGCTTGGCG
This sequence comes from uncultured Pseudomonas sp., assembly GCF_946885885.1. The sequence goes on along the minus strand of NZ_CAMPHN010000282.1, from coordinate 16 downwards.
CAGGATTCGGACATAC
>NZ_CAMPHN010000281.1 GCF_946885885.1 uncultured Pseudomonas sp. | reverse complement strand
TCGCGTTGGGCCTCGCAAGCTCAGCGCCAACCTACGGAGCTTTGCGCGGGTTTGAATTATCCCGTAGCCCGAATAAGCGCCAGCGCAATCCGGGGCCGTTCTCACGGTTTATAGCGCTTTGGCGTTTTCCAACCGCGTAGGGCGGGTGTAACCCGCCAAGCCGTTATTTACGCCTGTGCCTTTGCTGTCGCGTTGGGCCTCGCAAGCTCAGCGCCAACCTACGGAGCTTTGCGCGGGTTTGAATAATCGCGTTGCGGCTATAGGGCAAGCAGGCGCTGGGCCTGCCAGGGCCAGGCGTGCAGCAGGAGGCTGTGCACCTGCACCAGATCGGCGCCGGCGGCGAGCCGTGCATGCAGGTGTTCGGCGCTCTGGATGCCACCGACCGACATCAACGCCAGCTGTTTGCCGCACAACGCGCGCAACGTCTCGATCTGCGCGCAGGCCTGCGCCTGTTGTGCGTCGTCCTGCCAAGCGCGGTAGCGCTGCCGGGTCGCCGGTGGGCCGGGATCATGGGCGGCGAGCAGGCCGTCGTAGCCCAGCTCCAGCAACAGCTCGGTGAGCGCCAACGGCACCTGGCCGGGCAGGCAGCGCAGCTTGACCGCCAGCGGTACGCGGCGACCCAACAGGTCGAGCCGCAGCTGCCGCAGCCGCAGCGCAGCGAAAATCTGGTGTAGTCGCGGGCGTTGTTCCGCACTGAGCAGAACAGCGCTGCGCGGGTTGATCAGGTTGAGCATCAGGTAGTCGGCAAACAGCGAGGCGCGGCCGAGACCGGCGCACAGCGCCTCGATGGAGCTATCGGGGTCGATAGTCAGGTTGATGCCGAGCAGCGCCGTTCCCGCCTTATGGGCCGGCAATACCAGGTCGCCTGCACGGGCCAGATCGAAGCTGCCGATCTCGTTGCAGGCGAAGCCGAGCGCGCCGGCGCGGCGACCGAGCTGGCCATGGCGATCAAAGCCGGCGGCGATTGCCAGTGGCGAAGCGCAGCGCAGACCCATCAGCGTGATCGGTCGTATGGGGGCGGGCGCTTGCAGGCAGTGGGCGCTGATGCAGGCCAGTTGTAACGCCAACTTCAGGCCGAGGCTAGCCATGTCGGCGTTCGAAACCGTGCATAAAGGCCAGCAGCCGTTCGACCCCCGCCAGCGGCATGGCGTTATACAGGCTGGCACGCACGCCACCGACTGCGGTGTGGCCTTGCAGGTTGAGCAGCCCGGCTTGCTGAGCCGCGCGCAGGAACAGTGCGAGTAGGTGCGATTCGCGCAATTGAAAGCAGACATTGATTGGCGAACGGTGCGCCGGTTGCTGCGGGCAGCGATAAAATTCGCTGGCGTCGATGTAGCGGTACAGCAGTTCGCTCTTGCGCCCGTTAGTGCTGGCGATGGCCGCTAGCCCGCCTTGGCGGAGCGTCCAGCGCAGCATCAGTGTGGCGCAGTACAGGGCGAAGCTCGGCGGCGTGCACAAGCGGCTCTGCTGCTCGGCCTGCAGGGCGTAGCTGAACGGCGTCGGCAATCCGGCACGCGGCGGCCTGAGCAGGTCGTCGCGGACGATCAGCAGGCACAGGCCGGCGATGCCGAGGTTCTTCTGCGCGCTGGCGTAGATCAGGCCGAAACGCTCGACCGGCAGCGGCCGGGTGAGCAAATCCGAACTCATGTCCGTCACCAGCGGCACCGACAACTCCGGGAAATCCTGCAACTGCAGGCCGTTGGCGGTCTCGTTGCTGGTGACGTGGCAGTAGCCGGCCTGTGGGTCCAGGCGCCACTGGCCGGGCTCGGGAAACGCGGTGAAGTCGTTGTTCCGGCCGCTGGCGATAATGTTCAGCGGGGCATGACGGCGGGCCTCGGCAATCGCCTTGCTGGCCCAGTAACCGCTCTCCAGGTAGTCGGCGGACTGGCCGGGGGCGAGCAGGTTGAGCGGCAGCAGGCCGAACTGACAGGTGGCGCCGCCATGCAGGAACAGCACCCGGTAGTTCGCGGGGATCGCCAGCAGCGCGCGCAGATCCTGCTCGGCCTGCTGCATCAGGCCTTTGAACGGCGCGCCGGTGAACGGTTGCTCCAGCACGGACAGGCCGCTGCCTTGCCAGTCCGGCAGCTCGTCCTGGATCTGCGCGAGCACCGCCGCCGGCAGCATCGCCGGGCCGGCGGCGAAGTTATAGCGCTGGCCGGCCCCGGCGCTTTCAATAAAAAAGTTGCAGACCATGACCGCCAGCCGCCATCAGGAACAGCAGGGGAATCGACAGGATGGTGTTGCTACGCGAAGACAGGAAGGTGATCCGCGAGCAGCGCACCCGTTCCTCCAGACTGGCCGGGACGAAACCCAGCAGCTTCTTCTGGTGTGGCCAGAGCACCAGCCACAGGTTGAGCAGCATCAGGGTGCCGATCCAGGCCCCCAGGCCGATCACAGCCAGCGGGCCTTGCAGCAGCAAGGCGTCTTCCAGCCAACCGCGCTGCCAGAGCATCAGCATCCCGGAGGCCCAGACCGCCAGCGAGGCGTAGCGGAAGATGCCGTGCTCGCGCTTCATCCGCTGTTCCAGATCGCGGTTCAGCGTCGCCGTGTCGATGCCGTTGTGCAGCGGCACGAACCTGGGGTTCTGGATAAAGTTGGCGTAGTTGTGGCCGACCCAGACCAGGGCGAACAGCAGATGAGCATAACGGGCCAGCAGGTCGATGGCGTTCATGGGCCGACCAGCCAGAACCGCAGCAGCAGGTAGCAGCCGAGGGTCAGGGCGAGGCCGGCGCCCAGGGTGCCGGCGAAGGAGTCATGGGGCAGTCGCAAGGTCCACCCCCTGGCTGGCGTGGCGCGGGATCAGCTGTGACTCGCAGCACGGTGCCTGCTGCGCCAGTGCCACTGCCTGCTGGATCAGTCGATGATGGGGCGATTTACTGCAGGCCGGATCGGTGTTGTCGCCGGAACCAGTGAGCAGCAGGGCCTGGCAGCGGCAACCGCCGAAGTCCTTTTCCTTCTCATTGCACGAACGGCACGGCTGCGGCATCCAGGCATCGCCGCGGTACAGGTTGAACACCGGCGAGTCGCGCCAGATGTCGCCCAGGCGTTGCTCGCGCACGTTGGGGAAGGTCAGATCCTTGAAGTTGCTGGCCTGGGAGCAGGGCAGTACGTTGCCGTTGGGGGCGATGGTCAGGTGGATGGCGCCCCAGCCGTTCATGCAGGCCTTGGGCCGGCCTTCGTAATAGTCGGGGATGACGAAGAAAATGGTCAGGCTATCGCCCAGGCGCTCGCGAGCCTCCTGCACCTGGGCTTCGGCGCGTTGCAGTTCCTCGCGGCTCGGCATCAATTGTTCGCGGTTGAGCAGCGCCCAGTTGTAGTACTGCACGTTGGCCAGCTCGAGGTACTCCACCCCCAGCTCGGCGGCGAACCCGATGATCTGCGGGATCTGCGCGATGTTCTGCCGGGTGATGGGCACGTTGAGCACCATCGGGAAACCCTGGGCCTTAATTGCCCGGGCCATGCCGAGCTTGCGCTCCAGGCAGTCGACCCCGGCCAGTTGCTGCGCGGTGGCGCGGTCGATGGACTGGAAACCGAGCTGGATATGCCGCAGTCCGGCGGCCTTGAGCGCGCGTAGACGCGCCTCGGTGAGGCCGATGCCGGAGGTGATCAGGTTGCTGTAGTAACCCAGGCGATCGGCCTCGGCCACCAGCTCCTCGAGGTCCTTGCGCAAGGTCGGTTCGCCGCCGGAAAAGCCGATCTGCATGGCGCCGAGTTCGCGGGCCTGGCGCATCACGTCGATCCACTCGGCCGTATTCAATTCATCGCGACGATAGTCGGCGAAGTTGCGCGGGTTGCTGCAGAACACGCATTGCAGCGGGCACTGGTAAGTCAGTTCCAATAACAACCAGACCGGGTTGCCATTGCCGTCAAGCCTTAATTCGGATCCAGCCTTTGTCACGGGATACCTCCAGGAAACGCAATACGCCAGTGCGAATTACATTCGCGTCGGATAAATCATAAAGGGCGCCAAGTTTCTCGATCAGTTCGTCGACATTGGTTTTACCGTCGCAGCAATTGAGAATGTCGCCGCCGGTTTTATTGAGTTTGACGATGCCTTCCGGATACAGCAGAACATGCGCCTGTTGCGAGTGTTCCCAGCGAAATATGAACGGTGGACGGATTTCGAAATGGTCCGTCGGATTTATCGGGAGCTGAGTCATGACCTGCCTCGCGGCTGATGCGGCGGAGCGTCGAGCGCCCCGCCGGATTCAAGGGTTAGCGCACGTAAACGTACGCGGTGACTTCGAAGCCCAGACGTAGGTCGCAAAAATCCGGATCTATCCACTGCATGGCCGATCTCCTGTTATGGCTGAGTTGATTGTTTTTGCGGTATTGCAACTTGAGGCTACAGGCAGGGGTCGAGATGAATTAATAAGACTTTGGAGTTAATTAATCGGTTAATTGGTAGCGGCTGTGCTGCGGCGGGAAATTGATTAAGGAATACTGCCCGGTTCTTGATTGCAATCAAGAAGGCGGGGCGGTCTTGCTTATAAGCTCAGTATGTTTTGCCGGTCGTTAGTGTAAGGCGTTTGTTTACTTTCGATATTGGCGCGCCACTCTATATTGGTTAATTGCTCAAGCCGTTGGGTATGAGGCTCGTCAGCCCAACATCAAGGTGCTGTGCCAATAGTGAGTTGTATGCGGAATGCAGGCCTAAGCCCCTTTGCACATAGGTGGCAATGAACAGCGGTGCGCAGGGCGCACCCTACGGACCCTGGGTTGCCCGCTCATTACGCGCGGTGCCGCGAGCAACTAGGCTGATCCACCCGGCGCCATGGCGACTTCTACTACCAAATGACGAGACGTTGTGTGCCATGGGCGCATACCGGCGCAACCG
>NZ_CAMPHN010000280.1 GCF_946885885.1 uncultured Pseudomonas sp. | reverse complement strand
CACCGGGAAGTCGGTGTAGCGGCGCACGTAATCGGTGAAGTAGGCGCTCGGCTTGTCGAGGTGGAATTCCTTGAAGATGACGTGGTTGAACGCCTGGGCCAGCGCCGCGTCGGTGCCCTGCTTGGGGTTCAGCCAGAGGTCGGTGAGCTTGGCCACCTCGGAGTAGTCCGGGGTGATCGAGACGGTCTTGGTGCCCTTGTAGCGCACCTCGGTGAAAAAGTGTGCGTCCGGGGTGCGCGTCTGCGGCACGTTGGAGCCCCAGGCGATGATGTAGTTGGAGTTGTACCAGTCGGCCGATTCCGGCACGTCGGTCTGCTCGCCCCACACCTGCGGCGACGACGGCGGCAGGTCGCAGTACCAGTCGTAGAAGCTCAGGCACACGCCGCCGATCAGCGACAGGTAACGCGACCCCGCCGCGTAGCTGACCATCGACATCGCCGGGATCGGCGAGAAGCCGATCACGCGATCCGGGCCGTGCTCCTTGACTGTATAGACGTTGGCCGCGGCGATGATCTCGTTGACCTCGTCCCAGCTGGAGCGGATGAACCCGCCCATGCCGCGCTTGCTCTTGTAGCTGGTCGCCTTGACCGGGTCTTCGACGATGCTCGCCCAGGCCTGCACCGGCGCCATGGTGGCCCGCGCTTCGCGCCAGAGTTTCAGCAGCGGCTTGCGCACCTTGGGGTACTTCAGGCGGTTGGCGCTGTAGATGTACCAGCTGTAGCTGGCCCCGCGCGGACAGCCGCGCGGTTCGTGGTTGGGCAGGTCGTTGCGGGTACGCGGGTAGTCGGTCTGCTGGGTTTCCCAGGTGATCAGGCCGTTCTTCACGTAGATCTTCCACGAACAGGAACCGGTGCAGTTCACCCCGTGGGTGGACCGCACGATCTTGTCGTACTGCCAGCGCGAACGGTAGACGTTCTCCCAATCGCGCGACTCGATGCGGGTTTCGCCATGACCATCGGCGAACTCACCTTGTTTGCGATTGAAGAAGCGCAATTGGTCGAGTAAATGACTCATTTCTTTTTTCCTCTCAGGCTTGCCGCGGGATCTACGCCCCACACACGCAATGATTCGATTTGTTAGCAATCCGACGCTGACGCGCAGCGCCGGATAAGGGCTCCGTTAGCAAGGTGTTTCCGCGCCTTTGCGCGAGTACCACCACCAGGTCACCAGGATGCAGCTGACGTAAAAGCCGATGAACACATACAGGGCCATCTGCGGGCCGCCGGTCAGCGCCATCGAGGTGCCGAACGACTTGGGAATAAAGAAGGCGCCGTAGGCCGCCACCGCCGAGCTGAAGCCGAGCACCGCGGCCGCTTCCTTGCCGGCGTTCTTGACAGCCTGTTCCTTGATCGCCGCCGATTGCCCGGCGCTGCTGCGCTCGTGCAGGGTGCGAAAAATCACCGGGATCATGCGGAAGGTGGAGCCATTGCCGATGCCAGTGGTGACGAACAGCAACATGAACATCGCCAGGAAGCCGTAGAAGTTGCCTTCGGTGCCGGTTACGGGGATGAAGGCCAACACGCCGAACACCGCCGCGATCATCACCACGAAGTTCCACAGGGTGACGCGCGCGCCGCCCATCTTGTCCGCCAACCAGCCACCGAGCGGGCGCACCAGGGCGCCGACCAGGGGGCCGAGGAAGGCGAACTTGAGCGGATCGACGCCGGGGAACTGGGTCTTGATCAGCATCGGGAAGCCGGCGGCGAAACCGATGAAGGAGCCGAACGTGGCCAGGTACAGCCAGCACATCAACCAGTTGTGCTTACGGCTGAAGATCACCGATTGCTCACGAAACGACGCCTTGGCGCTGGACAGGTCGTTCATCCCGAACCAGGCTGCCAAGGCCACCGCGGCAATGAACGGCACCCAGATGAAGCCGGCGTTCTGCAGCCACAGTTGGCCCCCGTCGCCGAGTTCCTGCGCTTGCCCGCCGACCGCGCCGAACAGACCGGCGCCTATCACCAGCGGCACGCCGAACTGCATCACCGAGACGCCGAGGTTACCCAGGCCGGCATTCAAACCGAGCGCGGTGCCCTGCTGCGACTTGGGATAGAAGAAGCTGATATTGGCCATGCTCGAGGCGAAGTTGCCGCCGCCGAAGCCGCACAGCAACGCGATGATCACGAACACGCTGTAGGTGGTGTTGGTGTCCTGCACCGCGAAACCCATCCACAGCGCCGGCAACAACAGCGAGGCGGTACTCAGGGCGGTCCATCTGCGTCCGCCGAAGATCGGCACCATAAAGGAGTAGAAAATCCGCAGCGTGGCGCCGGACAAACCGGGCAGCGCCGCCAGCCAGAACAGCTGGTCGGTGGTGAAGCTGAAGCCGATGCTGTTCAGGCGCACGGTCACCGCGCTCCAGACCATCCATACGGCGAACGCCAGGAGCAGCGCGGGAATCGAGATCCACAGGTTGCGGGTCGCCACCGCCTTGCCGCTACTTCCCCAGAATGCTGGGTCTTCCGGGCGCCAATCGTGGATCAGCGGGCCTTTTTGAGGCTGTTGCAGGACGGACATGGTCACTCTCCTTTAGAAATTTCGGGACATCGCAATCGCGGGCGTCTAGGCGGACGGGCCCATGACCGGGGTTTGCCGCACTTCGCTGAAATACATCCAGATCAGGGAGACCCAGACCACGCCGTACATCAGCATGAAGCTCGAACTGCGCACGCCGGTGAGGTCCACCAGGGCACCGAACATGATCGGCAGGACGAAACCGCCCAGGCCGCCGGCGAGGCCGACGATGCCGGAGATGGCGCCCATGTTTTCCGGGTAGTCGTCGGAGATGTACTTGAACACCGAGGCTTTGCCGAAGGCGAAGGCGATACCGACGACGAACAGCAGCACGGTGAAGGCCCAGGCGTTGAGGCCGATGCTGAAGGTCTGCGGGCCGGTGACCGTCTGGATGGTCAACTCGGTCTGCGGATAAGAGAGCAGGAACAGGCAGATCCAGCTCACCCACATCACCCACCAGGTCACGCTCTGCGCGCCCCACTTGTCCGACATCCAGCCGCCCATGGCGCGCAACACGCCGCCCGGCAGGGAGAAACAGGCGGCCAGCAGCGCCGCGCTTTGCAGGCTGAAGCCGTATTCCTGGACGTAGTACTTGGTCATCCACAGGGCCAGGGCCACGTAGCCGCCGAAGACGATCGAGTAGTACTGGCAGTAACGCAGCACCTTGGGGTCCTTGAGGGCGCGCAGCTGATCGCCGAGCGACACGTTGCTGCGTACCCGGTGCGCTTTGTTCTCGTAGGTGAAGAACCAGAACAGCAAGGCGGTGACGAACATGATCGCCGAGTAGACCTTGGGCACCATCTGCCAGCTGGCTGCGGCGATGATCCCCGGCGCGACGAACTTGGTCAGCGCGGCGCCGGCGTTACCGGCACCGAAGATGCCCATGGCGAAGCCCTGGTTCTGCTTTTCGAACCACTTGGCGACATAGGCGATACCGACCGAGAAGGAACCGCCGGCCAGACCGACGAACAGGCCCAGCACCAGGAAGTGCCAATACTCGGTGGCCATGCTGATCATGTAGATCGGCAGCACGCAAACCAGCATCAGCAGGAAGAACACGATGCGCCCGCCGAACCTGTCGGTGAGCATGCCCAGCGGCAGACGCACCAGCGACCCGGTGAGCACCGGCGTGGCCGCCATCAGGCCGAACTGGGTTTCGTTGAGTTGCAGCAACTCTTTGATCGGAACGCCGAGAACGGCGAACATCATCCAGACCATGAAACAGATGGTGAACGCCAGGGTACTCATCCCCAGCACCAGGCCCTGTTGTGCTCTCAAACTTGCCATAGCGGACCGCCTCAATCGCTTAACCATGGCCGCACACTAGATAGCCGACTGCCCGGGGCAATTGACTTGAGTCAATTAAGCCCACCCCGCTTCGGTCTACCCTGATGCTCTATACCTCCTTAGTGGTAGTGCTGCCTCGTTATAAAAAAACCTTTAAAAACAAATAGATAAATAAAAATACTACACTTTGCGAATTAGCCTTGGGCAATTCGGATTCTTTAGAGGTAGGTCAGTCGATGTTGAGATGGATGCGCAACTCATTGCCGGTCAGAGCCGGGTTCGCGGTGACGCTGATCGCCGTGCTGGCCCTCGGCAGCTCGCTGAGCGCCGGGTTGATCGCCTGGTTCAGCGAGGACGACGCGGCGGCGATCAACACCGCGGGCTCCTTGCGCATGGCCACCTATCGCCTGAACTGGCAACTCGAAGCCGGCGCCACCCCGGAAAGCCTCGCCGCGCTCGGCGATGACCTGCAACAACGCCTCGACACCGGCAACCTGCAACAGCGCGTGACTATCAATGTGGGCAACGCGGGCAGCGCCGACGATCCGCTGTCGCAAACCTATCGCGATATCCAGGCGCTATGGCAGGAACACCTGCGCCCGGCGCTGGATCGCGGCGACAAGGCGACCTTCCAGCAACACACCGAAGCCTTTATCGAGCAGCTGGAGCATTTCGTCCTGCTGCTGCAGAAACAGAGCGAGCGCCGTCAGGGTTGGCAGCAAAGCATCCAGGGCGCGGCCCTGTTGATCACCGTAATCATCCTGCTGGTGGGCATGTACGAATTGCAGATCAATGTGATCACCCCCCTGCAGGAGCTGGTCAAAGCCGCCGAACGCTTTCGCAACGGCGACCACAGCGCGCGGGTCGAATTCCGCTCCGAGGACGAACTGGGGCAGATGGCCGAAAGCTTCAACGCCATGGCCGAAACCATCGAAGAATCCCACCGCACCCTGGAAAGCCGCGTGGCGCAAAAGACCCTGACCCTGGCGCAAACCAATGCCGCCCTCGAACTGCTCTACCAGAGCAGTAGCAGCCTGGC
>NZ_CAMPHN010000279.1 GCF_946885885.1 uncultured Pseudomonas sp. | reverse complement strand
AGGCGTGCTGGCCGTTGCAGCCGACGCCGCCCCAGATCACCGGTCCGGTGCTGAAATCCACCGGGCTGCCGTCCTGGCGCACCGACTTGCCGTTGGACTCCATATCCAACTGCTGCAAGTGCTTGGTGAAGTTGCGCAGGTAGTGGTCGTAGGGCAGGATCGCCTGGCTCTTGGCATCCCAGAAATTGCCGTACCAGATGCCCAGCAGGGCCATCAGCACCGGCATGTTCTGCGCCAATGGGGCCTGGGTGAAATGCTGATCCATGGCGTAGGCGCCGGCGAGCAGCTCCTTGAAGTTGGAGATGCCGATGGCCAGGGCGATGGGCAGGCCGATCGCCGACCACAGCGAGTAGCGCCCGCCGACCCAGTCCCACATCGGGAAGATGTTTTCCGCCTTGATGCCGAACTCGATAGCGGCTTTCTGGTTGCTGGTCACGGCGATAAAGTGCTTGTGCAGCTGGGCTTCCGGGCCGCCCATGGCCAGGTACCAGTCGCGCGCGGCCAGGGCGTTTTTCAGGGTTTCCAGGGTGCCGAAGGATTTCGAGGAGACGATGAACAGCGTGGTCTCCGGGTTCAGCCGCGCAGTCAGGTCGCGGAACTCGCTGCCGTCGATATTGGCCAGGTAATGGCAACGCACGCCGCGCTGAGTGAAGGGGCGTAGCGCTTCGGAAACCAATTGCGGGCCGAGGAAGGAACCGCCGATACCGATATTCACCACTTCGGTGATGGGTTTTTCGCTGTAGCCGCGCCACAGGCCGCTGTGGATGCGGCTGACCAGTTCGGTCATCTGATGCAGCACCTGGTGAACCTGAGGGATCAGATCGACCCCGTCCAACTCCAGGCGCCGGCCGATCGGGCTGCGCAGGGCGGTATGCAACGCCGCGCGGCCTTCCGAGCCGTTGACCTTTTCGCCGTTGAACAGGGCCTGGATCGAGGCTGGCAGCCCGGTCTGTTCGGCCAGTTGCACCAGCAGTTCGAGGGTCTTGTCGCCGATCAGGTTCTTCGAGTAATCCAGCAGCAGGCCGCAGCTGCTCAGGGAATAGCGGTCGAAACGCTGGCTGTCGTCGGCGAAGGCCTCACGCATGTTGAAGTCGTTCATCTGCTCGCGGTGTTGGCGCAGCGCCTGCCAGGCAGGGAGGGTGGTAACAGCGTGGGATTGCGGGCGATCGGCCATCGGCGGCGTATTCCTTGTCCTGAAGAGTGGCGAAAAATCGTGATGAAAGCACAAGCCCGGAGGTGTCCGGGCCTTGAGTTTAACTGGCTAACCCCAGTGGCAGGCAAGCTGCAACGCAGCCGTATTGAGGGCGCTGCGGCGCTGCTTGCCCGCGGCTCGGAGCTGGCCGTAAGCGGTTGCCACGTCCGTTCGGGCGCATTCCGGATAAGAGGCGCCGCCAGAGGAAAAGGTTCAGCATGCCGGCGATGGCGCAACAGGCCGTTCTCGGCAGTTTTTGCCTTGTCTTGCCCGCCTCGCCCGGGTATTTCAGAGGCCCGCTAAAGCGGGCTATCCAGATCGAATGCCAGGTTGTCGATCAACCGCGTGCTACCGATAAAGGCCGCGACCAATATCACCAATTGGCGATCGTCCTTGCTGGCCGGGCGCAGGTTGTTCGACTCGCGCACCTCCAGGTAATCGGGGCGAAAACCCGCGGCCACTTGCTGCGCTTGCGCGGCGGCGATCAGCGTCGGGTAATCGCGTTCGCCCCGGCGAATGGCATCGGCCATCTGCACCAGGCTGCGATACAGGGCGGGTGCGGCGGCGCGTTGTTCGGCGTTCAGGTAGCCGTTGCGCGAGGACAGGGCCAGGCCGTCGTCGGCACGTACCGTGGGCTCGCCGATGATCTGGATCGGCATGTTGAGGTCGTGCACCAGGGTGCGGATCACTGCCAACTGCTGAAAGTCCTTCTGGCCGAAGATCGCCAGGTCCGGCTGCACCAGGTTGAACAACTTGGTCACCACCGTGGCCACGCCTTCGAAGTGGCCCGGCCGGCTGGCGCCGCACAAGCCTTCGGAGACGCCGGCGACGCTGACCCGGGTTTGCCCGGCCATGCCGTGGGGGTACATTTCTTCGACATCGGGGGTGAACAGCAGATTGCAGCCGGCTTCGAAGAGTTTCTCCTGATCGGCGGCGAGGGTCCGTGGGTAACTGTCGAGGTCTTCGTTGGGGCCGAATTGCAGCGGGTTGACGAAGATGCTGGCGACCACGAAATCGGCGCGCTGGGTGGCCTTTTCCACCAATGCGGTGTGGCCCGCATGCAGGTTGCCCATGGTCGGTACGAAGCCGATCTGTTTGCCTTCGGCACGGGCCTGGGCAACGGCGGCGCGCAATTCGCGCACGGTTTTAACCGTATTCATGCAGAGAATCCGTGTTCGGCCGCGGGGAAGCTTTTTTCTTTGACCGCTTTGACATAGGCGCCGATGGCGGCGGCAACGCTGCTCTGTCCGCTCATGAAATTTTTCACGAACTTGGGCATGTGACCGCTCAGGGACAGGCCGAGCATGTCGTGCAGGACCAACACCTGGCCGTCGGTGTCGCTGCCGGCGCCAATGCCGATCACCGGGATCTTCACCGCCTGGCTGATCTCCGCCGCCAACTCGCTGGGCACGCATTCGAGCAACAACATGGCCGCGCCGGCCTGTTCCAGGGCCATGGCATCGGCGCGCATCTGCCGTGCCTGAGCTTCCTGGCGACCCTGGACCTTATAGCCACCGAGGATATTCACCGCTTGCGGGGTCAGCCCCAGGTGCGCGCATACCGGCACGCCGCGCTCGGCCAGCAGGCGAATCGGCTCGGCCAGCCAGGCCGCGCCTTCGAGCTTGACCATATGGGCGCCGGCCTGCATCAGCGCGGCGCTGTTGTTCAGGGCTTGTTCGCTGGTGGCGTAGGCCATGAAGGGCAGGTCGACCAGAATCAATGCGCCCTGGTTGCCGCGCTTGACGCAGGCGGTGTGGTAGGCCATTTCGGCGATACTTACGGGCAGGGTGCTGTCATGTCCCTGTAAAACCATGCCGAGGGAATCGCCAACCAGCAGCACGTCGACACCGGCCTGGCAGGCCACTTTGGCGAAGGTGGCGTCATAACAGGTCAGCATGGCGATTTTCTCGCCGCTCTGTTTGAGGCTTTGCAGGGTGGTCAGGGTAACGTCGGGCATGAACTCGTCCTCACTCAGGCGTTCAGCAAGCAGTCAATCTGCTTCGCAGTCAGGCTGCTTCAAAGTGGCCTGCATTGGCCTCGATTTGCACCGGTGCGGGGCAACGGGACGCCTATAGTCCTGATGGGCGCGCATGAAGTCAATTGCAGGTGTTACCGGGCGTTACTGGCGTTACCGCCAAGAACTCAACCCGGCGCCTTGCGGCGGGTTGTCGCGGGGGCGCCGCCCTGGCGCGTTGTGGAGCCATTATCGCGGCCAAGGCCGCTCCTACAGGAGGCGCATTGTTCTGTAGCCCGGATAAGCCTTGGCGCAATCCGGGAAAGCCGGTGCATGTGCCCATCGCTTCCCGGACTGCGCTGGCGCTTATCCGGGCTACCGAAGTCGCCGGCTTTTTCGCTGGTTCCCATGCTGGCGCGTGAGGAACGATCGGTCCGGGTAGGGGGAGGGCGGGTGCAACCCGCCGGATTATGGGGCTTCGCCCAGGCGTTCGAGGCCGACGAAAGGGCAGGCGGCGAGCAGTTCGTCGAGTGCTCGACCGTCGGGCAGGAGCAGCTCGGGCGTCAGTTCGGCCAGGGGGTAGAGAACGAACGGCCGCGCGTGCATATGGTAGTGGGGCACCTGCAAGCGGGCGTCGTCGAGTATTCGATTGCCGAATAGCAGGATATCCAGGTCGAGGGTGCGCGGACCCCAACGCTCGGCTTTGCGCGTGCGGCCCTGTTCCTGCTCGATGCGTTGCAAGGTGTCGAGCAGGGCATGCGGTTGCAGGGCACTGTCGAGCATCGCGACCGCATTGACGTAACGCGGTTGGTCGGCGGGGCCGAGCGGGTCGCTGGCATACAAAGAAGAGCTGGCGAGCAGTTTCGTGTGCGGCAGCGCGGCCAGCGCCGCGAGAGCGCTGCGCAACTGCTGAGCGGGCTCGGCGAGATTGCTGCCGAGGCCGATATAGACCCGTTCCATCAGTCGTGGGACGGCGCGTTGGCGCCCGGTGCACGCTTGCGCTTGCCGCCGCTGCGGCGGCGTTTGCGCGCTGCGTCGCCACTGGCGTCCTGGCTGAGGTCGCGAATCATACCGCGGCGCTCGCTGTCGCTGGCGTCCTGATAAACCGTCCACCAGTCGCCGAGGCCGCCGGTCTGTTCGCCAGCGCTTTCACGCAGCAGGAGGAAGTCGTAGCCGGCGCGGAAGCGCGGGTTTTCCAGGAGCAGATCGGCGCGTTTGCCGCTGCGCCGCGGCAGGCGCTCCTGCATGTCCCAGATTTCGCGGATCGGCATGGTGAAGCGTTTGGGGATGGCGATGCGCTGGCATTGTTCGCTGATCAGCTCGTGGGCCGCTTCCTGCATCGCCGGAATCGGCGGCATGCCGCGCTCTTGCAGCTTGAGCACGCGTGCCGGCAACGCCGGCCAGAGCAGGGCGGCGAAGAGGAAGGCCGGGGTCACCGGTTTGTTCTGCTGAATGCGCAGATCGGTGTTGATCAGGGCGTTGCGGATCAGCTCGTCGGTATAGTCCGGGTTGGCCTTCAGCGCCGCGGCGCTGGCCGGGAAGAGTTCGCCGAACAGACCGTAATCGACGAGCAACTCATAGGTGAGCTCGGCGTAACCGGCGAGGAACAGCTTGAGTACTTCCTCGAACAGCCGTGCCGAGGGAATCTCCCGCAACATCGGCGCCAGTTTGTAGATGGGCGCGGCGCTGTGCTTCTCGATGTCGAAATCC
>NZ_CAMPHN010000278.1 GCF_946885885.1 uncultured Pseudomonas sp. | reverse complement strand
ACAAACTGCAGGCCGGCGATATCGTGCGTGTGCCGCCCCTGCGTTTGGCCGAGCGTGACGAGCCCGAGCCTCTTGCCCAGGGGCTGCTGCGGCGGCTCGAAGAAGCCATTGTCTATGAAGACAAGGCATTGATCGTATTGAACAAGCCAGCCGGTATAGCGGTGCATGGCGGTAGTGGTTTGAACTACGGCGTAATCGAAGCCTTCCGGCAATTGCGCCCCGATGCCAAGGACCTGGAGCTGGTGCATCGCCTGGATCGTGACACCTCGGGTCTGCTGATGATCGCCAAGAAGCGCAGCATGTTACGCCATCTGCACGAGGCGTTACGCGGCGATGGCGTGGATAAGCGTTATATGGCGCTGGTGCGAGGTCATTGGGCGACGGCCAAAAAACAGGTCAGTGCACCTTTGCTCAAAAGCAATCTGCGCTCTGGCGAGCGCATGGTCGAGGTCAATTCCGAGGGTAAAGAGGCGTTGACGGTGTTTCGCGTGCTGCGCCGCTTCGGCGAGTTCGCCACATTGATCGAGGCCAAGCCGGTCACCGGGCGCACCCATCAGATACGTGTGCATGCTCAATATGCCGGGCACTGCATCGCTGGGGACAGCAAATACGGCGACGATGACTTCACTCGGGAAATTCGCGAGTTGGGTGGCAAGCGCCTGTTTCTGCATGCTTACGAGTTGGTCGTGCCGCTGCCCGATGGCGGCGAGCTGAAGCTGGCGGCGCCGGTGGACGAAATGTGGGCGCGGACTCTGGAGCGACTCGGTGTCTGACTACCAACTGTTGATTTTTGATTGGGATGGCACTTTAGTCGACTCGATCGGGCGTATCGTCGAGTCGATACATAGCGCTGCCGACGCCTGTGAGTTGCGGCGATGCAGCGACGCTCAGGTCAAAGGCATTATCGGGTTGGGGCTGCCGGAAGCCATTGTCAGTCTTTACCCGGAACTCGTCGATCCGCTGCTTATCGAACGCTTTCGTCTTCGCTATAGCGAACATTATTTGATGCTCGAGGCCGAACCCTCGGCGTTGTTTGCCGGTGTCGCCGAAGGTTTGGAGGTGTTTCGGGCGATGGGGTATCGGCTGGCGGTGGCGACGGGCAAGACTCGCCATGGCCTGCAACGGGTGCTGGAGGGGCGTGGCTGGTCGGATTATTTCGATGTCACGCGCTGTGCGGATGAAACCGCGAGCAAGCCGGATCCATTGATGTTGCAAGAGATACTCGCGCATTGCGGTGTTTCGCCGCGGCGTGCGCTGATGGTGGGGGATTCTTCTTTTGACCTGTTGATGGCCAAACGGGCGGGCATCGACAGCGTCGCGGTCGGTTATGGCGCACAGTCCCTGGCGGCGCTGAGTGCGCATGAGCCGACATTATCGGTCGACTGTTTCACCGAATTGCGTGCCTGGCTCGAGCGGCGCGTGGATATGCAACGAATTGGGGTAAGTGCACATGTCGGATGAGTGGAAAGCATCGACTGCCGGTGATGCTGATGCAAAGAGCTGGAAGCTGCTCGAGGCGACGCTGCAGGCGGGAATCCGTGAGCAGCGCCGGGCGCGACGTTGGGGAATATTCTTCAAGTTGCTGACCTTTGCCTATCTGTTCCTCGTGCTGGCGCTGTTTGCGCCGATGCTGGGTCTGCAGAAAGGGGCTGCGAGCAGCACCGGGCATACGGCGGTGATCGAGGTGCGCGGGATGATCGCCGATAAGGAGGCCGCCAGCGCCGACAACATCGTCAGCAGTTTGCGCGCCGCTTTCAAGGACGAAAAAACCCGTGGCGTGATTTTGCGCATCAATAGCCCGGGCGGCAGTCCGGTGCAGTCGGGTTATATCTATGACGAGATTCGTCGTTTGCGCGCGGAATATCCGGCGATCAAGTTGTATGCGGTGATCAGCGACCTCGGCGCATCGGGGGCTTACTACATTGCCAGCGCGGCGGATGAGATTTACGCCGATAAGGCCAGCCTGGTCGGTTCTATTGGTGTGACGGCGGCTGGTTTCGGTTTTGTCGGCACGATGGAGAGGTTGGGCGTCGATCGTCGTGTCTATACCTCGGGCGAGCACAAGGCGTTTCTGGATCCTTTCCAGCCGCCCAAGGAAGAAGAGGCGCAGTTCTGGAAGTCGGTGCTGGAGACGACCCATCGACAATTTATTCAGAGCGTTAAGCAGGGGCGTGGGGATAGGCTGAAATCCGAGGAGCATCCCGAGCTGTTCTCGGGTTTGATCTGGTCTGGCGAGCAGGCGTTGCAGTTGGGCTTGATCGACGCTCTGGGCAGCACCAGTTATGTGGCGCGTGAAGTCATCGGTGAGAAGGAGTTGGTCGACTTCACTGTTGAGGAAAGCCCCTTGGATCGGTTCACCAAGAAGCTGGGTGCCAGCGTGGCCGAGCATTTGGCCATGTGGATGGGTTTTCAGGGGCCGGCTCTGCGTTAATCGTTGTGGCAATACAGGCGAGCCCGGTCAATTGATCGGGCTCGCTGGTTTATGGGACGTCGATGCCAGCGGCATGCAGCATATCCACCAGGCGGATCAGCGGTAGGCCGATCAAACTGTTGGCGTCGCTGCCTTCGGTGCTGCGGAACAGGCAGACGCCCAGACCCTCGGCTTTGAAGCTGCCCGCGCAGTCGTAGGGTTGCTCGGCTTGCAGGTAGCGGGTGATTTGCGCTTCGCTCAGGTCGCGAAAATGCACGGTGAACGGGATGCAGTCGACTTGGCAGTCGCCGCTTTGGCTGTCGAGCAGCGCCAGGCCGGTGAGAAAGGTGACGCTTTTGCCGCTTACGGCCAGCAGTTGGTCGCGGGCGCGCTCAAGGGTGTGCGGCTTGCCTAGAACCTGATCGCCGAGTACCGCCACTTGATCCGAGCCGATGATCAGGTGCCGGGGGTGGTTCGGGCTCAGGGCCCTGGCTTTTTCCTCGGCCAGCCGGCGTACCAATGCTTCGGCGGATTCTTCTGTGTGGCGGCTTTCATCGATTGCCGGCGCGCTCCAGGTGAAGGGGAGGCGCAAGCGCTCGAGGAGTTCGCGGCGGTAAGGTGAGCTGGATGCGAGCACCAGGGGCGGCATGGGCTTGTCCTTCTAAGGTCGGCTGGCGATTTTAGCGTTCGCCCATGTGTCTGGACAGGCCGAATTTCCTTTGACAGCGGCGGGGTGCATCCCTAGAATGCGCCGCCTATGTCAAATGCACCGATTCCACCTCACGTTGATCCGCGCAAATTAGCTGATCGTGGCGCCACCCTTGAAGGTGATCTGCTGCTGGCCGATTTGCCGCGACTCTGCGATCCGCTTGCCGAAAATCAAGGTGAGGTGCGCGCGAAGTTCGTCTTCGAGCGTGACGAGCGCAACGCTGTGGTTATCCATAGCGAGCTCGACGTTGAAGTGAAAATGGTATGCCAGCGTTGTTTGGAGCTGGTTACCCTGCCGATCCATAGCGAGTGTGATTACGCGGTGGTGAAGGAAGGGGCGAATACTCAGTCAGTGCCGCAAGGCTATGATGTGTTGGAACTGGGTGAAAGCCCATTGGATCTGCTGGCGTTGGTCGAGGATGAGTTGTTGCTCGCCTTGCCGATTGTCCCGGCTCATGACCCTAAAGATTGCCAGCAACCGGCTGGGCTCGACGAGCCCGAGCCGAGCGAGGACGAGGTGACGCGGTCCAACCCGTTCAATGTATTGGCGCAGTTAAAGCGTGACCCAAACGTTTAGGAGTTAATTAGTTATGGCTGTTCAGCAGAACAAAAAATCCCGTTCCGCCCGTGACATGCGCCGTTCGCACGACGCACTGGAAGGCAATGCTCTGTCCGTTGAGAAGAGCACCGGTGAAGTTCACCTGCGCCACCACGTATCGCCGGAAGGTGTTTACCGTGGTCGCAAAGTGATCGATAAGGGCGCCGACGAGTAATCCTTGTCCGCTCCGATCATCGCGATTGATGCAATGGGTGGGGACTTCGGTCCCCACTGCATTGTTCCGGCCAGCATTGCCTGTCTGGCTGAAAGCCCCTCGCTGCACCTGGTCCTCGTCGGCCAAAGATCCCTACTCGAAGAGCTCATTGGCCAGCATGCCGGTGTCGATCGCTCGCGTCTGCATATCGAGCATGCGGACGAAGTGATCGCCATGGACGAGCGTCCGGCCCAGGCCTTGCGCGGCAAACCGCAATCGTCGATGCGTATTGCGCTGGAGTTGCTGCGCGACGGGCGGGTGCAGGCCTGCGTCAGTGCCGGCAATACCGGGGCTCTGATGGCGCTGTCGCGTTATGTCCTGAAAACCCTTCCGGGTATCGATCGCCCGGCAATGGTCAGCGCTATCCCGACCCGAAACGGTTTTTGCCATCTGCTCGATCTGGGTGCCAATGTCGATTGCAGTGCGGAGCACCTTTATCAGTTCGCGGTCATGGGGGCCGTTGCCGCTGAAGTCCTGGGTGTTGCCAGGCCACGGGTGGCGCTACTCAACGTCGGTACCGAAGAGGTCAAGGGCAATCAGCAGGTGAAACTCGCCGCCAGTTTGTTGCAGCAGGCCAAGGGCTTGAATTACGTGGGTTTTATAGAGGGCGATGGGCTGTATCGCGGCGAGGCCGATGTGGTGGTCTGCGATGGTTTCGTCGGCAATATCTTGCTCAAGTCCAGTGAAGGGTTGGCATCGATGATCGCCGCTCGGATCGAGACGCTGTTCTCTCGGGGGTTGGCTGCGCGTGCAGTCGGTTTGCTGGCATTGCCTTTACTGAAGCGTTTGCGTAGCGACCTGGCGCCAGCCCGACACAACGGTGCGAGTTTTCTCGGTTTGCAGGGGATCGTGATCAAGAGTCACGGGGCGACGGGGGTGGATGGCTTTAAAAATGCCATTGGGCGCGCCGTGGCCGAGGTTGAAAACA
>NZ_CAMPHN010000277.1 GCF_946885885.1 uncultured Pseudomonas sp. | reverse complement strand
TTTTGCCGAGGTGGTGGAATTGGTAGACACGCTACCTTGAGGTGGTAGTGGCCATAGGCTGTAGGGGTTCGAGTCCCCTCCTCGGTACCAATTAAACAAGAAAGCCCGCTCCATGCGGGCTTTCTTGTCGCTGGAGCGTCGGTTGACCCTTGAACGGGTTCGGCCGTATACTTCGGCCCCAGCTTTGACGCGGGGTGGAGCAGTCTGGTAGCTCGTCGGGCTCATAACCCGAAGGTCGTTGGTTCAAATCCAGCCCCCGCAACCAGTAGTAGCGGAGCCCCTTTTCAGGGGCTTTTTGCTAGCTGGATGACAGCTTTGCCGGCCTGGTCCAGGTCGGTCAGTGATGGGCGTTTCGCCCATTTTTTATTTGCACAGCATGCACGAGGGGGTTCAAGTGTCGAGCAAGCTAGAACAGTTGCAGGCCTTGTTGGCCCCGGTAGTCGAGGCGCTCGGCTATGAATGCTGGGGCATCGAGTTCCTGTCGCAAGGGCGGCATTCGCTACTGCGGGTCTATATCGATCACGCAGACGGCGTGCTCATCGAAGATTGCGAAAAGGTCAGCCGGCAGATCAGCGGTGTTCTCGACGTCGAGGACCCCATCAGTGCGGAGTACACCCTCGAGGTGTCTTCGCCTGGCATGGATCGGCCGTTGTTCACGTTGCAACAGTTCGCCGCACATGCCGGCGAGCAAGTAAAGGTCAAGCTGCGTTCGCCTTTCGAAGGGCGCCGTAACTTTCAGGGTCTTCTCCGCGGTGTGGAGGAACAGGACGTGGTAGTGCAGGTGGATGACCACGAGTTCCTGTTGCCGATCGACATGATCGACAAGGCCAATATTATCCCCAGGTTTGATTGAGACGCGGATCCCGCGGATCCAATGGATTGCGAAAGGCGAGGCGTACGATGAGCAAAGAAGTACTGCTGGTTGTTGAGTCGGTATCCAATGAAAAAGGCGTACCGGCCGGTGTGATTTTTGAGGCGCTGGAGTTGGCTTTGGCCACGGCGACTAAAAAGCGTTTTGAAGACGAAGTCGAGTTGCGGGTGGCGATCAATCGTCAAACCGGCAGCTATGAAACCTTCCGCTGCTGGACAGTGGTCGAAGAAAGCGATTTTGAAGATCCGGCGCACCAAGTCACTGTTGATATGCCGCGGGCGCTTGAGGCGAAAGCCAAAGTGGGCGATGTGCTGGAAGAAAAGATCGAATCCATTGAGTTCGGTCGTATCGCCGCGCAAACCGCCAAGCAAGTGATTGTGCAAAAAGTCCGTGAGGCCGAGCGCGCGCAGGTGGTCGAGGCCTACCGCGAGCGTCTGGGCGAAATCATCTCCGGCACTGTTAAGAAAGTCACCCGCGACAGCGTGATTGTCGACCTGGGCAACAACGCTGAAGCGCTGCTGGCCCGCGAAGACATCATCTCCCGCGAAACTTTCCGGGTCGGTGCGCGCTTGCGTGCACTGCTCAAGGAAATCCGCACCGAGAACCGCGGTCCGCAATTGATCCTCTCGCGTACCGCGCCTGAGATGCTGATCGAGTTGTTCCGTATCGAAGTGCCGGAAATCGCCGAAGAGTTGATTGAGGTGATGGCCGCTGCCCGTGATCCGGGTTCGCGTGCCAAGATCGCCGTGCGCTCTAAGGATAAGCGCATCGACCCGCAGGGCGCGTGTATCGGCATGCGTGGTTCGCGCGTGCAGGCTGTGTCCGGCGAACTGGTTGGCGAGCGTGTCGATATCGTGCTGTGGGACGACAATCCGGCGCAGTTCGTGATCAACGCCATGTCGCCGGCCGAAGTCGCCGCGATCATTGTCGACGAAGATGCCCATGCCATGGACATCGCCGTCGGCGAAGACAACCTGGCGCAGGCTATTGGCCGTGGCGGTCAGAACGTGCGTTTGGCCAGTCAATTGACCGGCTGGACCCTGAACGTGATGACCGAGGCGGATATCCAGGCTAAGCAACAGGCGGAAACCGGCGACATTCTGCAGAGCTTCATCGACGAGTTGGAAGTCGATGAAGAACTGGCTCAGGTACTGGTCGAAGAGGGTTTCACCAGCCTGGAAGAGATCGCCTACGTGCCTCTGGAAGAGATGCTCAGCATCGACGGTTTCGATGAGGAAATCGTCAATGAGCTGCGGGCGCGGGCAAAAGATCGCCTGTTGACCAAAGCCATTGCTACTGAAGAAAAACTGGCAGACGCCCACCCGGCCGACGACCTGCTCTCCCTCGAGGGTATGGATAAGGGCTTGGCGCAGGAACTGGCAGTACGCGGTGTGGTTACCCGCGAAGACCTGGCCGAGCAGTCGATCGACGACCTGCTCGACATCGACGGCATCGACCAAGAGCGTGCCGGCAAGCTGATCATGGCCGCCCGAGCCCATTGGTTCGAGTAAGTTTTACGGCCTGAGGAGAGAAATGCATGACGCAAGTCACGGTGAAAGAACTGGCCCAAGTGGTCGATACACCGGTAGAGCGCCTGCTGCAGCAGATGCGAGAGGCGGGTTTGCCGCACAGCAGTGCCGAGCAAGTTGTCACCGATAATGAGAAGCAGGCGTTGCTTGCCCATCTCAAAAGCAGTCATGGCGTAAAAGTGGAAGAGCCGCGCAAGATCACCTTGCAGCGCAAGACCACCAGTACGTTGCGCGTGGCCGGCAGCAAGACCATTAGTGTGGAAGTGCGCAAGAAGAAAACCTTCGTCAAGCGCAGTGCCGAAGAGATCGAAGCCGAGAAGCAGCGTGAGCTCGCCGAACAGCGTGCCGTGGCGGAAGCCGCGCGCCTGAAGGCCGAAGAAGAAGCCCAGCGCCGCGCCGCGGAAGAAGCGCAACGCGCCGTGGTCGAGCCGGTTGCGGCCGCTGTGGCTGAGCCTGCTGCGGCGAGCGTGGCGGTGGCGGAAGCCGAAGTGCCGGTCGTTGTTGCGCCTGTTGTCGAAGAGCGTAAGAAAGACGAGCCGCGCCGTCCGGATAAAGCCCGTAACGACGACGATCGTCGTGGCGGCGAGCGCAAGACCACTCAGCATCGCCCTACCGTCAAGGAAAAGGCGCCGGCGCCGCGTGTCGCCCCGCGCACCATCGACGAAGAAAGCGATGGCTTCCGTCGCGGCGGTCGCGGCAAGTCGAAGTTGAAGAAGCGCAATCAGCATGGCTTCCAGAGCCCGACCGGGCCGATCGTGCGTGAAGTCGCCATCGGCGAAACCATCACCGTCGGCGAGTTGGCCCAGCAGATGACGGTGAAAGCCGCGGAAGTCATCAAATTCATGTTCAAGATGGGCACCCCGGTGACCATCAACCAGGTGCTGGATCAGGAAACTGCCCAGTTGATCGCCGAAGAGCTGGGCCACAAGGTCAAGCTGATCAGCGACAACGCCCTGGAAGATCAGTTGGCCGAGTCCCTGAAGTTCGAAGGCGAGACCTTCGCCCGTGCGCCGGTGGTGACCGTCATGGGTCACGTCGACCATGGTAAGACCTCGCTGCTCGACTATATCCGTCGCGCCAAGGTAGCCGCTGGCGAAGCCGGCGGTATCACCCAGCACATCGGCGCCTACCACGTGGAAACCGACCGCGGCATGGTGACCTTCCTCGACACCCCGGGCCACGCGGCGTTCACCGCCATGCGTGCTCGCGGTGCCCAGGCCACCGATATCGTGATTCTGGTGGTGGCCGCGGACGACGGCGTGATGCCGCAAACCATCGAAGCGGTGCAGCATGCCAAGGCTGCCGGCGTGCCGCTGGTGGTCGCGGTGAACAAGATCGATAAGCCGGGCGCCGATCTCGATCGCATCCGCAGCGAGCTGTCGGTGCATGAGGTCACGTCCGAAGAGTGGGGCGGCGACACCCCGTTCGTTCCGGTTTCGGCGAAAGTCGGTACCGGTGTCGACGAGCTGCTCGAAGCCGTGTTGCTGCAAGCCGAGATTCTCGAGCTGAAAGCGACGCCGTCGGCGCCCGGTCGTGGCGTGGTGGTCGAATCGCGTCTGGACAAAGGCCGTGGCCCGGTTGCCACCGTTCTGGTTCAGGACGGCACCTTGCGTCAAGGCGACATGGTTCTGGTCGGTTCCAACTATGGCCGGATCCGCGCCATGCTCGACGAGAACGGCAAGCCGATCAAGGAAGCCGGCCCGTCGATTCCGGTCGAGATTCTCGGCCTGGACGGCACCCCGGATGCGGGCGACGAGATGAGCGTGTTGACCGACGAGAAGAAAGCCCGCGAAGTGGCCTTGTTCCGTCAGGGCAAGTTCCGCGAAGTGAAACTGGCCCGTGCCCACGCCGGCAAGCTGGAGAACATCTTCGAGAGCATGGGTCAGGAAGAGAAGAAGACCCTGAACATCGTCCTCAAGTCCGACGTCCGTGGTTCCCTGGAAGCCTTGCAGGGCTCGCTCAGCGGTTTGGGTAACGACGAAGTGCAAGTCCGTGTGGTCGGTGGCGGTGTCGGTGGTATCACCGAATCCGATGCCAACCTGGCGCTGGCCTCCAATGCCGTTCTGTTCGGTTTCAACGTGCGTGCCGATGCGGGCGCACGCAAGATCGTCGAGCAGGAAGGTCTGGATATGCGTTATTACAACGTGATCTACGACATCATCGAAGACGTCAAGAAGGCCCTGACCGGCATGCTCGGCAGCGATGTGCGCGAGAACATCCTGGGTATCGCCGAAGTGCGTGATGTGTTCCGCTCGCCGAAGTTCGGCGCGATCGCCGGTTGTATGGTGGTCGAGGGTATCGTGCACCGTAACCGTCCGATCCGCGTATTGCGCGACGACGTGGTGATCTTCGAAGGCGAACTGGAATCCCTGCGCCGCTTCAAGGACGACATGTCCGAGGTGCGTGCCGGCATGGAGTGCGGTATCGGCGTGAAGAGCTACAACGACGTCAAGGTCGGCGACAAGATCGAAGTGTTCGAAAAAGTCCAAGTGGCTCGCAGCCTGTAACA
>NZ_CAMPHN010000276.1 GCF_946885885.1 uncultured Pseudomonas sp. | reverse complement strand
GCGGCAAGGAGGCTTTGCTGTTGCTGGTCGAAGCGCCTTACTGGTTCGGCGAGATTTCGCTGTTCGATGGCCAACCGCGCACCCACGATGCGTTCGCCGAGGAGGCCTGCACCCTGCTGCACGTTCCCCAGGCCCGGGTACTCGCGCTGCTCGAACAGCAACCGGGTTATTGGCGCGACTTCGCCCTGTTGATGAGCCAGAAGTTGCGCCTGGCCTTTATCGCCCTGGAAGAAATGAGCCTGCTGCCCGCCGCGCCGCGTCTGGCCAGGCGCCTGCTGCTGATCGTCGACAATTACGGCGAAAGCGAGCCGCGCCGGGTGATCCACCTGGCCCAGGAACAGCTGGCGCTGATGCTGGCGATCTCCCGACAGACCACCAACCAGATCCTCAAGGAACTGCAAGCCCAGGGCATCCTGCGCCTGACCTACGGCGAAATCGAAATCCTCGACCTCGACCGCCTGCGCAAGGCCGCCTCCCCGTAGGCTGCGCTGTGCGCACCAATGGCCATGCTCGGTGCGCGCGGCGCACCCTACGACTGCGCCATGCTCACTAACCAGCCCGTAGGTTGGGTTAGTGGCGCTCCACACCAGCTGTCGGCAACACGGTAAATGCGCGCCGCGTAACCCAACAAGACGCCGACGCGGTGCCCGTGGATGGACAAAGCCCGATCACCCGTTACACCGCATAGATCCCTTGTTGGGTTACGCGGCGGCCAACGACGATGTTGCTGCTTGCACCACGACAATCGCCGCTAACCCAACCTACTCGGCTGCACAGCCCCTCCCCGGATTGCATCCGGGCTACCAGAGCGCATTTGTAGGGTGGACATAGCGAAGCTTTGTCCACCGCTGGCGGCAGATGGCGGACAAGCCTTCGACATATCCGCCCTACGAAGTTGCGACCTCGCAAAGATCCTGTAGGAGCGGCCTTGGCCGCGAAAAATCCATCTCAGCGCAACTTCTCCAGCATCTGGTAATACCACATGCCGGCCGCCAGCATCGGGTTGCCGAACATATCGCCCATCGGCACCTTGATCTGCTTGCAGGCGGCGAAGGTGTCGAACTGCTGCAGCGTGCCGGTCAGAGCCTTGGCCATGATCTCGCCCATGATATGCGTGGTGGCGATGCCGTGGCCGGAGTAGCCCTGGCAGTACCAGACGTTGTCCGAGAGCTTGCCCAGCTGCGGAATGCGGTTGACCACGATGCCCATGGCGCAGCTCCACTGGAAATCGATGGCCACGCCCTTGAGCTGGGGGAAAGTGCGCTCGATGCCGGGGCGCAGTTCCGCGGCGATATCCCGCGAGTCGCGCCCCGAATAGTTGCAACCGCCGCCGAACAGCAAGCGCTTGTCGGCGGTCAGGCGGTAGTAGTCGAGGACGAAACGGCAATCGTAGACCGCCAGGTCCTGGGGGTTGATCTCGCTGGCCAACTCGCCCAACGGCTGGGTGGCGACGATACCGCCCATGGCCGGGAAGATCATGCCCTTGAGCTTTTTCGGCTCCAGCTTGTGATAGACATCGCCGGCCAACAGCACCTGCTTGGCGTCGATCCGCCCTTGCGCCGTCACCACCGCCGGGGCAGCGCCGTGGATGATTTCCAGTACGGGCGAGTGCTCGAATATCAGCGCGCCCAAACCGTGTGCGGCCCTGGCTTCGCCGATGCACAGATTCAGCGGGTGCAGGTGCATATTGCGGCTGTTCTTCAAGGCGCCGCAGTAGAGGTCGCTGGCCAGGTGGTTCTGCACCCCGGCCGCGTCGAGCAAGGTCACCTCGGCGCCCATGCCGCGCCGCTCAGCCTCGGCGTAGGCGGCTTCCAGCTCGCGCATATGCGTCGGCTTCATCGCCGCGTGCAGGTGGCCGTGCTTGAGATCGCAGTCGATGCCGTACTTGGCCACCCGCTGCTCGATGATCTGGTGGCCGCGCCAGCGCAGGTGCCAGATAAAGTCGTCGACCTCCTCGCCCAGGCTGTTGCGCATCTGCTTGCGCATCGCCTCGTCGCCCGAGAGGCTGCCGGTGACCTGGCCGCCGTTGCGCCCGGTGGCGCCCCAGCCGATCTTGTTGGCTTCGACGATGGCGACTTTCAGGCCGCGTTCGGCCAGCTCCACCGCGGAGGCGACGCCGGTGAAACCGCCGCCGATGATTACCACGTCGACACTGACCCGGCCTTGCAACGTCGGGTAGGCGGTTTCCTCGTTGAGGGTGGCGCTGTAGTAGGACGGGCAGCGTTCGGCTGCGGGGATGACGGGTTGGCTGATGGCGGTCATTGCAGAATCCTCACGACGGTTGTCGCGGTAGGGTGCGCCCTGCGCACCAGAGATACGTTCGGTGCACACAGCGCACCCTACGAATGTCAGGCGTTGCTCAGATACCAGCGCCAATCCTGCTCGCCGACTTCGGCCATGAACTGGCGGTGTTCGCTGCGTTTGATCGCCAGGTACACCTTGAGAAACGCCGGCCCCAGGGCCTCGCGCGCCCAGTCGGAGCGCTCCAGCGCCTGGATCGAGGTCAGCCAGTCGGTGGGCAGTACCTCTTTGGCCTGGGCATAGCCGTTGCCTTCGACCGGTGCGCCCGGGTCCAGGGCTTCGTGGATGCCGCGCTGGATGCCGGCGAGAATCGCCGCGGCGGCCAGGTAGGGATTGGCGTCGGCGCCGCAGATGCGGTGCTCGATATGCCGGGTATGGGCCGGCCCGCCCGGCACGCGCAGGCTGACGGTGCGGTTGTCGATACCCCAGGTCGGCGCCAGCGGCGCATAGCTGTTGGCCTGGAAGCGCCGGTAGGAGTTGGCGTTGGGGCAGAACAGCAGTAGCGAATCGAGCAGTGTCGCGAGCATCCCGCCGACGGCCTGGCGCAGCAGCGGCGTGCCGGCCGGCTCGCTGCTGGCGAACAGATTGTCGCCGGCCGCATCCGCCAGGCTGACGTGCATATGCATGCCGGTGCCGGCCAGATGGTCGAACGGCTTGGCCATAAAGCAGGCCTGCATCCCGTGTTTATGCGCCACGCCCTTGACCAGGCGCTTGTAGCGCACGGCCTGATCCATGGCGGCGAGCGCGTCGCCGTGTTCCAGGGTGATTTCCACCTGGCCCGGCGCGTATTCGGAGATCGCCGTGCGCGCCGGAATACCCTGCAGCTTGCAGGCCGCATAGAGGTCGGCGAGAAAGGGTTCGATCTGCTCCAGCTCGCGCAGCCCGTAAACCTGGGTGCTACGCGGCCGGCCGCCGTCGCTATCGAGGGCCGGTTGCGGGCGGCCGTCGGCGTCGCGCTGCTGATCGAGCAGATAGAACTCCAGCTCGCAGGCCATCACCGGGTGGTAACCCTCGGCCTTGAGCGCATCGATCACCTGAACCAGCAGATGCCGCGGGTCGGCCACCGTCGCCGGCATGCCCTCGCTGGGGTGCATGCTGACCTGCACCGCGGCGGTGGGAATCTGCCGCCAGGGCAGCGGCACCAGGCTGCCGGCCAACGGGTAGGCGCGACAGTCGATATCGCCGACATCCCAGACCAGCCCGGAATCCTCGACATCGTCGCCATTGATGCTCAGGCCGAGAATGGTGCTGGGCAGCGGCCGGCCGCTCTGATACACGGCGAGCAGCTCGTCGCGGTGCAACAGCTTGCCCCGCGGCACACCGTTGGCGTCGAGGATGAATAGTTCGAACAGTTCGATATCGGGGTGTCGCGCGAGGAAATCCTCGGCGTGCTGCACGGGGGCGAATGACATAAGGCTCTCGCTAGCGCCGTGCGGCGAATCGGCACGGTCGCATAAACACAATCAACGGAAAGACTGCACGGGGCAGCTGGCTCGACCTGGGCGGCTCAACGTCTGAGTGACTCAAGCTGAGCGCCTCGACCTAAGCGACTCGACTAACGCGAAGCGGTGAAGGCATCCGGTGGGCGCGCATGGCGGCAATGCCAAAGCGCCCAGAAGGCGAGGATTTCCGGGAGCGACGCAAGACTTAGCAGCGGGCCCGGGCGACGGCGCTCGGGTTGCCGGGAAAGGCGGTGCGGCAAGGGCGAGAACGCTGATGTCAAAGTCATGGCGGCAGGCTCGCACAGCCGCTCGAGTGGCTTCAATCGGATTTTTTAGATGCTTAGTTGCAGACCAGCTAAACATTTACGGAACACCTGCGTGGCAGCCACGTCTTATCGCTTAACACCGCGTTGAAACAGTTAAACGCAGAGCAGCAGAACCACATTCCAGACCGGCGCACCGGGCGAGCGAAACCCAATTTTGAGACGTACGTCCCATAACGACATGTCGGCCGCATACGTGGTTCTTCGGCAGCCTGCTAGGCTTGCCAAGCCTTTCGACAACCTTCCAATAATAAGAGAGCCCCAGCCCATGCATCTGATCGTCCAGAGCAACACTGTCGTCGACTGTAGCGCGGCCCAAGCGTTCGCCCTGGTGGCCAACATGGAACGTTTCTCCGAGTGGTTCCCCAAGGTCATCGCCATTACCTCGAGCAACGAACTGGCCCATGGCGAGGTGGGCAAGCAATACCGCGAAACGGTGGTCATCCCCTTGCGCGGCCAGCGGCAGATCATGATCACGGTGAAGGAAGTCGCCGCCAACCAGCTGTTTATCACCGAAGGCCGCTTTCCCCCGCTGTTGCCGCGAATGGAAGTGCGCTTCACCGAACTGGGCCCGCAACAGACGGCCATCGACTGGCGCATGCTCAGCCGCAGCCAAAGCCCCTGGGTTCGCCATTTGCTCCTGCCGCTGGCGCGGCGCACCCTAAAGCGGCGCGCCGAGCAGGGCATGAATCAGTTGAAAGCTCGACTGGAAGGTCGGGCCTGAAGACCCCGCGCCCGTAGCTCGGATGCAATCCGGGAGGCCTTGGTCGGACACACAATTTCCCCGGATTGCGCCAAGGCTTATCTGATGAGATGGACTCCTCCTCCCACGGACGGCATCGCGATGTGCCAGATTGT
>NZ_CAMPHN010000275.1 GCF_946885885.1 uncultured Pseudomonas sp. | reverse complement strand
GCATCGAGCATGCGGGCTTTCCCGGTTTGGCTATCAATGCCGGGAGTCTAAGAGCGCGCCGTCGAGCTTGTTTTGACTTGGGTCATGGCTCCATGGCGCGCAGCTGCAAGCGTTAAGCGATAAGCCGCAAGCTGGAGGCAACGCCGCTCGTAGCTCATGTGCGAGCTCAATGCCCCATCAGCCAATGCCGGTGCGGGCCGGGCAAGGTCCATAGACCGAAAAGAATCACCAGGATGCCGCCGGCCATGCGCACGCCGCGTTCGCGCAATAAGGCGCTCAGGCGTTCGGCGGCCATGCCGGTGGCCAGGAGTACCGGCAGCGTGCCGAGGCCGAACGCTAGCATCAGTGCCGCGCTGTCCAAGGCATTGCCCTGGCTGGAGGCCCAGAGCAGCGTGCTGTACACCAGGCCGCAGGGTAACCAGCCCCAGAGGCCGCCGAGGATCAAGGCGCGCGGCCAATTGGTAACCGGCATAAAGCGCCGTGTCAGCGGTTGGATATAGCGCCACAGGCCGCGGCCAAGGGCTTCGATGCGGGTCAGGCCGCTCCACCAGCCCGCCAGATACAAGCCCATGGCGATCAACAGCAGGGCCGCGATTATGCGCAGCAGCATCGCCGCAGGACTGTTGTTCAGCGCCCAGCCGGCCAAACCGAGCAGCAGGCCGGCGGCCGCATAGCTGAAAATGCGCCCCAGGTTGTAGGCCAGCAGCAACTGGAAACGTTGCGCCCGCTGTTCGGCGGGAATTGCCAGGGTCAGTGCGCTCATCAAGCCGCCGCACATCCCCAGGCAATGGCCGCCGCCGAGCAGGCCGAGGATCAGCGCGGACAGCAACAGAGGCGCCAGCTCAAGCATCGTGACGTTTCTCATCGACCTGAGTCGCGTCGGTTTTTTGCGCGTCGCTCACACCGGCCTTGTGCATCGGGTCCTGGTCGTCGAACAGGATGCTATGGGCCGGGCCGTCGAGATCGTCATACTGGCCGCTGTCGACCGCCCAGAAGAACAGCCAGATGGCGAAAGCGACCAGAACGATGGCCACCGGAATCAATATATAGAGCGCGGGCATGCATTCTCCGGCAATTCATGGGGCGGTTGGGCTGAGCTTGGCGAAGCCCAACGTTGCTGATTTGTTGGGCTTCGTTCCTCAGCGCCAACCTACGGGTTGGGCGCGCGGGTCAAGCGCAGATGAGTAGGTTGGGCTGAGCTCCGCGAAGCCCAACATTGTTGATTTGTTGGGCTTCGTTC
The DNA here is from genome assembly GCF_946885885.1 of uncultured Pseudomonas sp. The sequence goes on along the minus strand of NZ_CAMPHN010000275.1, from coordinate 3,689 downwards.
CTCAGCACCAACCTACCTATTGGGGCTACGGGTCAAACGTAATGCATTCAACACTACCAGCAGTGAGCTGAGCGACATGCCCAGCGCCGCCCAGATCGGCGTGACCCAGCCGATGGCGGCGAAGGGCAGTACCAGGCCATTGTAAAGGCTGGCCCAGGCCAGGTTCTCGATGATGATACGCCGGGTGCGCTGTGCTATGCCGAACGCCTGCACCAGGCTGTGCAAACGGTTGGACAACAAGACCGCATCGGCGCTGGTTTTCGCCAAGTCGGTGGCGCTACCCATGGCCACGCTGATATCGGCGGCGGCCAGCACCGGCACATCGTTGACCCCATCGCCGAGCATCAATACACGGTGGCCCTGCTGGTGCAGTCGTTGCAGTTCGGCCAATTTTGCGTCCGGGGTCAAGCCGCCGCGGGCCTGCTCGATACCCAGCTGACGCGCCACTTCGCCGACCATCGGCGAGCTGTCGCCGGACAGTAGCAGTACCTGCCAGCCGCGCGCGCGGCAGGCGTCGAGCAGGGCTGGGGCATCGTCGCGTAAGCGGTCGTCGAGTACCAGCCAGGCCAGGGGGCCGCGTTCGTCGCCGAGCAGCAGCCACTGCCCGTGTTCGCCGGGAATCGACGGCGGCGTCTGGCCGCTGAGTTGACTGACGAACGCCGGCTGGCCGATCCGCAACTGGCGACCGGCGACCCGGCCTTGCAGGCCCAGGCCGGGATAGCTGTCGACCTGTTCGGCGGCCTGCGCGGCGCGGCCGAAAGCGCGGGCGATCGGGTGTTCGGAGCGGTTTTCCAGGGCCGCGGCCAAGGCCAGGCAGGCATCGCCGTCCAGTTCGCCGAGCGGATGTATCGCGCTCAGGGTCAGGCGTCCTTCGGTGAGGGTGCCGGTCTTGTCGAAAATCACCGTATCGATCTGATTCAAGCCTTCCAGCACATGGCCGCGGGTCAGCAGCATGCCGAGTTTGTGCAGGGTGCCGGTGGCGGCGGTCAGGGCGGTCGGGGTGGCCAGGGCCAGGGCGCAGGGGCAGGTGGCGACCAGCAACGCCAGGACGATCCAGAAGGCGCGCGATGCGTCGATCTGCCACCAGACCAGACCGACCAGAGCCGCGGCGACCAGCACGATCAGCAGGAACCACTGCGCCACCCGGTCGGCCACTTCCGCCAGGCGCGGCTTCTCGCTTTGCGCCCGCTCCAGCAGGCGGACGATGGCCGACAGCCGGGTTGCGTCGCCGAGGGCCAGCACCTCGACGGTTAACGGGCCTTCGACATTCAGGGTGCCGGCGGTGACCAGATCGCCGACCGCGCGTGGTTGCGGCAGGTATTCGCCGGTCAGCAGCGATTCGTCGACGCTGGATTGGCCGCTGAGGATGCGCCCATCGGCTGGCAGTAGCGAACCGGGCGGTACCAGCACCTGTTCGCCGATCCGTAGTTCGCTGAGCAGGATGCGCTGGCTGTGGCCCTGATCGTCCAGCCGCAGGCAGGAGGCGGGCAGCAGGTTGACCAACTGCGCGGTCGCCGCCGCCGTACGTTCGCGCGCGCGGCGTTCGAGGTAACGGCCGGCGAGGAGGAACAGGGCGAACATGCCCACCGCATCGAAATACAACTCGCCCTGGCCGGTGACGGTCGACCAGATGCCGGCACTGTAGGCGCCGCCGATGGCCAGGGACACCGAGACGTCCATGGTCAGGTGGCGGGTGCGCAGGTCGCGCAGAGCGCCGCGGAAGAACTGGCCGCAGCAATAGAAGACGATCGGCGTGGTGAGGAACAGACTGACCCAGCGCAGGATAGTGTCCAGCTCGGCGGACAGGTCGATATTGAATTCCGGCCAGGTGGCCATGCTCGCCATCATCACCTGCATCCACAGCATGCCGGCCACGCCCAGTTCGCGTATCGCCCGGCGATTCTCGCGTTGCAACTGTTCGGCGGCGGCGTCGGCCTGCCAGGGGTGGCCGGCATAGCCGATCTTGCGCAGTTCCTGGAGCAGTTGGCTGAGCGGTAGCTGGCTGTCGGCCCAGCGCACCTGCAGGCGTTGATTGGACAGGTTGAGGTGCGCCTCGGCAACGCCGGGCAGGTTGCGCAGGTGTTTCTCGATCAGCCAGCCACAGGCGGCGCAACTGATGCCCTCGATCAGCAGGCGGGTTTCGCTCAGTTCGCCCTGGTGTTCGACGAAAGGCGCCTGCACCTCGTCGCGGTCGTACAGCGCCAGTTCGTCGGGCAGCGCCTGCGGCAGGCTCTGCGGGTTGGCGGCGCTTTCGCTGCGATGCTGGTAATAGTGCTCCAGGCCGCCCGCGACTATCGCTTCGGCCACCGCCTGGCAGCCGGGGCAGCACATCGCCCGCTGCTCGCCGAGAATCTGCGCGTGGAAGCGGCTGCCGGCGGCAACCGGCAAGCCGCAGTGGTAGCAGGAAAGAGGGTTAGCCATGGGGGAGCAGACCTGGGGCGGGCACTTGGTCGCAGGATGTTTGGCCGGGTGTGTAGGAGCCAGCTTGCTGGCGATCCGCCGAGAGGCGCCGAAAATCGCCAGCAAGCTGGCTCCTACGATCTGCGTTCCAAACCATTTCGCCAGCACCACTATCGTAGGGGCAATGCACTACTGGGTCGCGCCGAGCTGGATGCGCTTGCCGCTTTGCAGGTTTTTTTCCTCGAACAGGCGCCATTCCTTACCGCCTTCCTGGCCAAGCAATTCAACGAAGCGCCGTCCGCTGACCGCGTCCTGCATCTGCCCGCGGTATGCACCCTGGCCGTATGGCTGCAGGATGATGCGCCGGTCGCGCTCGGGCTGGGTCGGCGAGATCAGGTTCAGCACTAACTGCGCCGGGCCGCTATTGCCCTGCAACTGCAACTCGGCCACCCCGGTCTCCTCGTTGAGGTCGAGGGTGGCGTGCAACTTAAGGCGCTCGGCGAGGTTTTCCCGTTCCAACGACTGGTTGATGCCTTTGCCGACATCGTAATAGTCGTCGGAGATCAAACCCGGCGGGTTGCGCGAGGCAATGGTCAGCAGGGTCAGGCCTTGCACCACCGAATAGCCCAGCAGGGCAATCAGGAACCAGGGCCAGAACTGCTTGTACCAGGGTTTGCTCGGTGCTTCGTCGGTCATGGTATGCCTTTGGGTTCAGCGAACGCTGGGGCCGATAAAGCGGCTGTCGGCGTCGTTATGGATGCTCGCATCGTCGGCGGACTGGATGCGGAACATGATTTCATTGGTGCTCGAAGGCAGCTTCTCCGGGTCGATCGACAACTCGACCGGCAACGACAGTACTTCGCCGGCCAGCGCCTTGACCTCGCGTTTGCCCTCGTAGACCAGGCCGTCGAGGCCGCCGGCTTCGATCACGTAAGTCACTTCGTGCTGAGCCTTGTTCATGATCTTCAGGGTGTAGACGTTCTCGATCCGTCCTTCTTCGTTCTCGCGATACAGCACGCGGTCCTTGAGCACGTCCAGCTCGACCAGCGAACGATTGGCCACCGCCCAGACGAACACGCCGAACATCGCCACCAGGGCGAGTGCATAGCCGATCAAGCGCGGGCGCACCAGGTGGGTTTTCTGCCCGGACAGGTTGTGCTCGGTGGTATAGCTGATCAGCCCTTTCGGGTAGTTCATTTTCTCCATGATGCTGTCACAGGCATCGATGCAGGCGGCGCAGCCAATGCACTCGATCTGCAGGCCGTCGCGGATGTCGATGCCGGTGGGGC
>NZ_CAMPHN010000274.1 GCF_946885885.1 uncultured Pseudomonas sp. | reverse complement strand
ACATCGCGATGCCGTCCGTGGGAGGAGGAGTCCATCTCATCAGATGCAATCCGGGAAGCGGTGTTATGGTCATCATCGATGCCCCGGATTTCATCCGGGCTGCGGGGCTAAAACACAGGTAATCCGTAGCCCGGGTCGAGCGAAGCGACACCCGGGAAAGGGTGCCCCGGGTATCGCCGTGCTCAACCCAGGCTACCAAGGCGCATTTTGGTTGATCGTGCCCTGCTAACTATCAGCCGTCCTCGCCGTCGTCGTCATCCCCGCCGCCGACATTCATGTCGAGTTCCTTGATCTTGCGCGTCAGGGTGTTGCGGCCCCAGCCGAGCAGCAGCGCGGCATCGCGACGACGGCCGGCGGTGTGTTTGAGCGCGGTTTCGATCATGATCCGCTCGAACGCCGGCACCGCGGTATCGAGCAGGCTCGACTGGCCGCGCGCCAAAGCCTGGTCGGCCCACTGGCGCAAGGCTTGTTCCCAGTTGCTCGCCGGCGCGCTTTCCTGCGGTTGGTTGAGCAGCTCGGGCGGCAGGTCGTCGATATGCACTTCGCGGCCGGACGCCATCACGGTGATCCAGCGGCAGGTGTTCTCCAGCTGGCGCACGTTACCCGGCCACGGCAGGTTGCGCAGGTAATCCTCGGTTTCGCTTTTCAGCAGCTTCGGCTCGACGGCCAGCTCCAGGGCGGCGCGGCTGAGGAAGTGGCGGGCCAGGGTGGGGATGTCCTCGCGGCGGTCGGACAGCCGTGGGATATGGATGCGGATCACATTGAGGCGGTGGAACAAATCTTCGCGGAATTTTCCGGCCTGCACCAGGGTTTCCAGGTTCTGGTGGGTCGCGGCGATGATCCGTACATCGACCTTCACCGGCGTGTGGCCGCCGACCCGGTAGAACTCGCCGTCGGCCAATACGCGCAGCAGGCGGGTCTGGGTGTCGGCCGGCATATCGCCGATCTCGTCGAGGAACAGGGTGCCGCCGTCGGCTTGTTCGAAGCGCCCGCGGCGCTGGTTGGCGGCGCCGGTGAAGGCGCCTTTCTCATGGCCGAACAGCTCGGATTCCATCAGGTCCTTGGGGATCGCCGCCATGTTCAAGGCGATGAACGGCGAGGCGGCGCGCGGACTGTGGCGGTGCAGCGCATGGGCCACCAGCTCTTTGCCGGTACCGGATTCGCCATTGATCAGCACGGTGATATTGGAATGGCTGAGACGGCCGATGGCGCGGAACACCTCTTGCATCGCCGGCGCTTCGCCGATGATTTCCGGGGTGTTGGCCTGGGCTGCCGGCTCCGCTAGGTTCTGCTGTTCCTGGGCGTGCTGATTGGCGCGCTTGACCAGGGACACCGCTTCGTCGACGTCGAAGGGCTTGGGCAGGTATTCGAAGGCGCCGCCTTGATAAGAGGCCACCGCGCTGTCCAGATCGGAATGCGCGGTCATGATGATCACCGGCAGGCGCGGGTAGAGTTCGCGGATTTGCGCGAGCAGGTCCAGGCCGCTGGATCCGGGCATGCGGATGTCGGAGATGATCACATCCGGCTGCTGGCGGTGCAGGCGGCTGAGCACGCCGTCGGCGCTGTCGAAGCTTTGCGTGGTCATGCCTTCCTGTTGCAGGGCTTTTTCCAGCACCCAGCGGATGGAACGGTCGTCATCGACGATCCACACGGTTTCACTGCGACTCATGACGAAGTTACTCCTTGTTCCAAGGGCAGAAAGATCGAGAACACGGTATGGCCCGGATGGCTTTCGCACTCGATCAGACCCTGGTGCTGACTAATGATGTTCTGGGTAATGGCCAGGCCCAGGCCGGTGCCGTCGGCACGCCCGCTGACCATGGGGTAGAAGATGGTTTCCTGCAGTTCGGCCGGAATGCCGGGGCCGTTGTCGATGATCTCCACCCGGGTGACCAGGCGATGGCGGCAATGGCCGATGGTGAACTGGCGCAGTGTGCGGGTGCGCAGGGTGATGCGGCCCAGACGCAGCTCGTTCTGCCCGCCGATCGCCTGCATGGCGTTGCGCACTATATTCAGCACCGCTTGGATCATCTGCTCGCGGTCGATCATCAGGTCCGGGATGCTCGGGTCGTAATCGCGTACCAGGGTGATGCTGCCCTGGCTCTCCGCTTCGACCAGGCTGCCGACCCGCTCCAGTACTTCGTGTACGTTGGTCAGCGCTAGCGACGGCAGTTTGTTCGAGCCGAGCATACGGTCGACCAGGTTCCTTAACCGGTCGGCCTCCTCGATGATCACATTGGTGTAGTCCTTGAGGCTTTCCTCCGGCAGCTCGCGGGCCAGCAACTGGGCCGCGCCGCGAATGCCGCCGAGCGGATTCTTGATTTCGTGGGCCAGGCCGCGCACCAGCATCTTGGTGGTTTCCTGTTTGGACAGCTGGGCCTCTTCCTTGGTGATGCGCAGCAGCCGGTCGCGCGGGTGCACCTCGAGCAGCAACAGGGTGGTGCCGCGGTTGATGATCGGCGTTACCGCGTAATCGACGGTCAGGGTCTGGCCGGTCACGGCGGTGAGTACCGCTTCGCGCTTATTGAACGGGTGCGCTTCTTCGACCGCCTGGCGCAGGGCGCTCAAGGCTTCGGCCGATTCGGTGAACAGCTCGCTGATAAATTGCCCGTGGCTGCGTTGGCCGCTGACCGCCAGCAACATCTCCGCGGCCGGGTTCATGTACTCCAGGCGCAGGCCGTCGTTGAGCAGCAAAGTCGCGGTGGTCAGGTTATCCAGTAGCAGGCGGTGCAGTGCGTCGTTGATGGTCATATATAGGCTCTGCTGACAGTCGGCCGCGCAACCCTGGGGTAGGAGACCCTTTCGCTGCTGCGCGTTTCTCGTCGCTCATTTGGAATGGCCAATCTTCACTCCTAGTGCCTTGTTCTGCGCCAAACAGGCCTGGGGCGGGTGGTGACAAACTGTCAGTGCACCGCGAGGCTTTCCGGCAATAAGGGGGAAAATGCAAGAAGCAAACCAAAGCCCCGAAAAGACGCAGCCGAGTGGCGCAATAAGTGGGCAGCGTCACCTTTGCTGCGCTCCCAGGGCTCGTGCCGGATCCCGCTTCGCTGTGGTTTCCCTTCGTTTTATCGTGAATAGCCGCGGCTTCAGCATAAAAAGCCAGCAAACATCGACCAGCCGCACCTTTTTCCCAAAATGGAGCGGCAGTTAAAGCCAGTGCCTGCTCAGGCTGTTTTTCAGCGCATGCGGCCTAAATTGAGCGAACCAAAATGGGGAGCACGGCAAAGCCTGTAACGACTATCGCACCAAATTGGTGCTTTCGCTTGTTGGCGTCGAATATTTTGCGAGAAGGGCGTCCGCGGTTCCGTATAGGCGCGTGCGGTAGCTGGTGAGGTCGCCCTTAGCAGGCCGTTGAAAAACTACCTGCGTTGGCCCCCTTAATAAAAAAGAGGGCGTTAAAAACGGCCTCGGAATCTCATTTACAACCAGTAAACTCCGCTTCCTCGGCCGTTTTTGCCTTGTCTTGCCTGCCTCGGCTCGGGCTTCCTGCTTCGCTCTACCTCCTGCATCCATGCAGTCGTCGCCTACGTTTTTCAGCGGCCTGTTAGATAAACGGCACGAAAGGGATATCGGATTTTTCTTTGGGTTTGTCTTCCAGCGGGCATTCCGGGCGCACGCCGTAGTCGTCCTTTTTGCATGGATTGACCAGGCGTTTCTGCGCCAGGGAAATGCGATGCAGATGGAAGGGTTGGCTCGGCGTGCGTTCGACGATCAGGCCTTTGGCGTCGATGATTTCCACCACCAGCTTGTGGCTGCCGCGGTCGACGTTCTCCAGTGAGAACACCGGGCTGCGGCCGGCTTCGCCAACCGCCTCGCCATCGAGCAGCAGGCGGTAACTGTGCCCCGGATGAAGCGCCGGTTCGCTGGTGGCGGTGACGATCAGACTGCCGGCGTTGCTGCGGATGGTGGCGTCGGGTTGCGGAATCAGAATGCGCAGCATCTGGTAGGTCAGCGCTGGCGTGGTCGCCGGTTCGGCGGCCGCGGGCTGATTAATCGAGTCGGGCGCGGGCATGCTGTTGCTCGGTGCCAGCTGCACGGCTTCGGCATTGCCTTGCTGGGGTTTGTCGGTAAATACCCGGTTACCCTCGGCATCTATATAGGTATAGACCTGGGCGGCCGTCGGCAGGCTCAGCATTAACAAACATAACAACAGATTGCGCATGGTTCAGGGTGCCGTTTAGGGTGTTACGGGAGGGGGTGGCGGACGTAGCGCCGGGCTGCTGGTGTTGACCCGTTGCACGGTGAAGGTGACGGTGTCGCTTTGCTGGACAGGCTTGTCGCCGCTCAGTACCTCGACCGCCAGGCTGTGCTCGCCGCGGGCGACTTCGCTCAATTGCAGGCGCGGTACGTTAGTCGGCTGGCCGTAGGGTTGGCCATCGAGCAGCAGGCGCAGGCTGTGGCCACCGGCCAGGCGCGGCTCGATCCGCACGCCGACGCTGAAGGTGCCGTTGTTCGCGCGCAGGGCTTCGTCGTCAGGCAGACCGGTCAACTCCAGCACTTTATAGGCTGGGCCGGCGTCGGGTGCTTCGGGGGCGTCCTTGGGGGCGGAGGCGGGCACCTGCATCTCGACCGTATTGGTCGGCGGCAGCTCGATATTTTGCGTTTCGACCCCTTCGGGCGGCTGATTGGTGAATACCGTGTTGCCGTTGGCGTCGGTGTATTTGTAGATCTGCGCTGTCGCGGGTAGTGCCAGGCTCAGCAGCACACAGGTGAATATCAGGCGCATGGCCAATCTCCGAATAGAGTCCTGCTAAGACTTGCACTGGTGGGCCACTCTGGCAAGGGCGCTTATGTTGCCGCGTGGATTGGCGCACCAAACCCGCGCGGCAATCGCTCGTAGTCTTGTCGGCGGCCAATGAAAAAGGCTCTGTACCCGTTTGTGTTGAGTCGTCCCGAACAGCTATGAGGTGCATGAAGAGCGGTAAAACGTAGG
>NZ_CAMPHN010000273.1 GCF_946885885.1 uncultured Pseudomonas sp. | reverse complement strand
CAGCGGGTGTCTTGCGCGTACTGGAAGGCGGCCTGGCAGTCGGGGTCGGTCGCCGATCGGCTGCGGTAGTCTTCATATAGCGCCAAACTTGGAAAGCTGAACAGGGCAAGGGCCACGTTGTTCGCGCCCTCCGACGGCAGGAAGTAGCCGTGGTGATTGCCGCCGAATCGCTCGACCAGCGGAATCCACAGCTTGGCGTAGTGCTCGAATTCCTCGAGCTTGAAGGGATCGACGATATAGCGCAGGTAGCAGGTGATCATGGTGTCCTCGCTGGCAGGGTATGGTGTGTCGGTAGTGCAGCTCGATTCTGTAGCCTTGCCTCTGGCCTTGGCTATGTTTTTAGCGGCCTGCTAATGCTTCAGGTTGTTGGGAGCGGGCCTGTAGTTCGATGAGTTTTGCTTCATCCATTTGGTAGGCGATCCATTTCCTTACCCGCTGGCCCCCATGTCGCTGGTAGAAGCGCTCGGCCTGCTGGTTGCCCGACAGTACGTCCCAATGCAGGCGGCCGGCGCCTTTGCTCAGCGCCCAGGCGGCAACGCTTTCGAGCAAGCGCGTCCCGATCCCCGCGCTGCGATCTGTGGTGCGCACATAGAGCTCCTTGAGGATGATCGTTGGGCGTAGGTCGTAGGTGAACGGGATCTCCAGCGCTACCGCATAGCCGGCGAGCGTTCCGGCCCGTTCGGCAACGAAAATCCGGCATTGTGCTCCGGGCCCGAAGGCCCGTGAGTTCAGTTCGCCAAGGTCGACGGCGAATGTGTCGAGGTAGTCTTCGAATGCCGCAAGGTCGCGCATCAGTGCCAGTACTTGTGGCAGGTCGGCCGGGGTTGCGGTGCGGATCTTGATCATCTTGCTCAGCATTCGCAGGCTATGGTCGTTGTCGAGGCTGACATCACTTCGGTGCTCAGTTGGAAGCCCTCATCGAGCCAGCCGGTAATACCTCCGAGCATTTCTTTGACCGGGAATCCCAGCGCAGCCAGTTTGATCGCTGCGCGATTGGCGCCGTTACAGTGTGGGCCAGCGCAGTACACGACAAACAGGGTGTTCTTGTCGTAACCGCTCATGTGTTCCGCGGTGATCGAGCGGTGCGGCAGATTGATTGCCCCGGGCACATGACCCTGAGCGAAGCCAGCAGGACTGCGAACATCGGCCAATACGAAGTCGAGTTCCCCAGCTTGTAGGCTGGCGTGTACATCGGAGCAGTCGGTTTCAAAGGTCAGGCGGTTACTGAAGTGCATCAGGGCGATTGCGGAAGGGGCGGCGGCTATTTCGCGAACCAGGCTGGGCATTGGATTCTCCGGTGGTCGGTGGGTGTCGAGTCACTATAACTACGCCCGATTTGGCGCTACAGTGGCGCAGAAGACATCAACTGGTAATTTTCCGCCAATGCTGCAAGCTCCAGGTTTAGTGGCCATCCTGGCTTATGATGGTCTGTGCACATTCGAATTCGGTATCGCGGTGGAGATCTTCGGCTTGCCGCGTCCGGAATTCGACTTTCCCTGGTACCAGCACCGGATCGTTGCAGTCGAGCCGGGGCCGATGCGTGCCATGGGCGGATTCCAGGTGCTGGCCGATGGCGGGTTGGAACAGTTGGCGAGCGCCCGCACGATCATCGTTCCGGGTTGGCGCAGCCGCAGCGAGCGGCCACCCGAGGCACTGCTGGAGGCGTTGCGTGAAGCGCATGCACGTGGCGCCAGAATCGTATCTATCTGTTCGGGCGTGTTCGTACTGGCGGCGGCCGGCCTGCTCGACGGTTTACGGGCCACTACACATTGGCGTTATGCCGAGGAGTTGGCGGAGCGCTTCCCCACAATTGTCGTCGACCCCGATGTGCTTTACGTGGATGCCGGGCAACTGATTAGCTCGGCGGGTAGTGCCGCGGGGATCGATGCCTGTTTGCATCTGATTGCCCGCGACTTCGGTACGCAAGTCGCCAACGCAGTGGCGCGCCGCCTGGTAACTCCACCGCAACGCACGGGCGGGCAAGCGCAATTCATTCCTGCTCCCTTTAGTCAAACCCCGCGCAATGATCTGTCCAAGGTGATGCACTGGGCGCGCGAGCGCTTGCATGAGCCGTTGAGCGTGGATCAGTTGGCGGGAAGGGCGGCAATGAGTGCGCGCACCTTTCTGCGCCGCTTTAGCGAGGCAACGGGCATGTCGCCCAAGTCCTGGTTACAGCATGAGCGTCTGGCCCGGGCGCGGGAGCTGTTGGAAAACAGTGAGTTGGGGCACGAAAGCATCGCAGAGCTTTGCGGCTACCGCTCCGTGGAAAGCTTTCGGGTGGCATTTCGCGGCAATGTCGGCTTGCCGCCTTCGGTTTATCGCGAGCGCTTTGGTCGCGGCTGAAACGGGGTGCAGCGCTTGGGCTGGTTTGGAGTCAAGCCTCGCTGCCCGGCTCTTGCTAGACTGCGCGCCTGATGAATGGGGCAGGGCATGAAGGCGAGCTGGGACATTTTCTGCAGTGTGATCGACAACTACGGCGATATCGGGGTGACCTGGCGCCTGGCGCGGCAATTGGTTGCCGAGCATGACGCCAGGGTGCGGCTGTGGGTGGACGATCCGAGTGCGTTCGGTCGTCTTTGTCCCGAGGCGGACGCGCACGCGGCGCAGCAAGTTCAGCAGGGCGTGGAGGTGCGTCTGTGGCCCGTGCCCTGGCAACCGGTCGAGGCTGCGGATGTGGTGATCGAGGCCTTCGCCTGCGAGTTGCCGGCGGCCTATATCGAGGCCATGAGGGCGCGTCAGCCTAAGGTGCTGTGGCTGAATCTGGAGTACCTCAGTGCCGAGGAGTGGGTCGAGGGGTGTCATGGTTTGCCGTCGTTGCAATCCAATGGCCTGCAAAAATTCTTCTTCTTTCCGGGCTTTACCGCGGGCTGCGGCGGCTTGCTGCGCGAGCGCGATCTGCTCGCGAGTCGGCAGGCTTTTCAAGCCGACGCGCAGGCGCGTGCGAGCTTTCTGCGCAGCCTCGGGGTGCAGGCGCTGCCTGGGGCGCGGTTGATATCGCTGTTCGCCTATGAGAACGATGCCCTGGGCAGTTGGCTTGACGCGTTGGCCGCGGATGCTCGTGTCACTCAGTTGCTGGTCCCGGAAGGGCGCATTCTCTGCGACCTGCAAACCTGGCTCGATTGCGCCAATCTGCATGCGGGTGACGTTCACCGGCGTGGCCAATTGCAGGTGCAGATACTGCCGTTTGTCCGGCAAGACCAATACGATCGCCTGCTCTGGTGCTGCGAGCTCAACGCCGTGCGGGGCGAGGATTCGTTCGTGCGTGCGCAGTGGGCCGGGCGGCCACTGCTTTGGCATATTTACCGACAGGCGGAAGACGCCCATCTGGATAAGCTCGAGGCCTTTCTCGCGCTCTATATAGAGGGTTTGTCGCCGACGGCGAGTGCGGCGCTGACGGGCTTTTGGCGCGCCTGGAACACGGATGAAGCGCTCGGCGACTCCTGGCGGGCGTTGCTCGAGAGCTGGCCGGAGCTGGCCGAGCATGCCGAGCGCTGGTGTCTACGACAGGCATCCCAGCCCGATCTTGCCGCAGCGCTGGCACAGTTTTACCTAAATTGGCTATGATATGCGGCCTAGAAATTCTGTAACTCCATCCAAATCCGGATCCTAGTATGAAAACCGCACAAGAAATGAAGCCCAACAGTGTGGCTCTGATCGACGGCCAACCTTGGCTTATCCAGAAGGCCGAATTCACCAAGTCCGGTCGTAACAGCGCCATCGTCAAAATGAAGCTGCGCAACCTGTTGACCGGTTCCTCGACCGAGACCGTCTACAAAGCCGACGACAAGATGGAGCCGGTGATCCTCGATCGCGTAGCGGTGACCTACTCCTACTACAGCGAGCCGAACTACGTCTTTATGGACGAAGAGTTCAACCAGTACGAACTGAACAAGGACGATCTGGAAAGCGTTATGCCTTTCATCGTCGACGGCATGACCGACGTCTGCGAAGCCGTGTTCTTCGAAGGTAAAGTGGTATCGGTCGACCTGCCGACCACCATCGTGCGTCAGATCACTTACACCGAAGGTTCGGCCCGTGGCGACACTTCCGGCAAGGTGATGAAGCCCGCCAAGCTGAGCAACGGTACTGAGGTCAAGGTTGCCGATTTCTGCAACATCGACGACTGGATCGAAATCGATACCCGTACCGGCGAATACAAATCGCGCGCCAAAGCTCCGGTCTAAGACCTGCTTTAATCGCGAGTAAAGAACCCGGCCCTGGCGCCGGGTTTTTTTCTGCCCGGCTTTCGCCGGATTACTCGTTCCATGCTTGGGTGGGAGGCCGAGACCGCTCCAGCAAGGGCGCCGATCAGTAGCCCGGATGCAATCCGGGAGCGGGTTTGCGGGGATAGATCTCCCCCCGGATTTCATCAGGGCTACAGGGTTGCTCGTGCGCCGCAATCAGCCAGGATTCAGGCCGCTTTGCAGGGCCAGATCCCAGGGTGCCACCGGACCGAAGCGCGACTTGAGAAACTCCAGCAGCAGGCGGCTGCGCGAATCGGTTTCGCGCTCCAGGCGCAGGGCATAGATGCCGCTGGGTTCGGGCGCGGGTAGGCCGTTTTCGCAGAACAGCGGCAGCAGTTCGCCGCGCAGCAGGTATTCGCTGATCAGCCAGGTCGGTAAGTGGGCGATGCCCAGGCCGGCCAGCGCGCTGAACAGCAGGGCTTCCGCGTTGTTAGCGGTCATGCGCAGGCGTTTGGGGCGATACAACTGCAGCTTGCCGTGCTGTTCGAAGCGCCAGGCATAGGGCGGCGCCAGGCTGCTCCAGTCGATGCCGTCGTGTTCGACGAGCTCATCGGGCGCACGTGGCACACCGCGGCGCGCCAGATAGTCGGGGCTGGCGCATGCCACCCGGATCATCGGCGACAGGGCGGTGGCGACCAAGCGGGTATCCGCCAGGGGGCCGATGCGCAACACTAGGTCGACTTCGCCCAGGTGCGCGCCCTGTAGATCGACGAAGCTGTCGATCAAGCGCAGTTGCAC
>NZ_CAMPHN010000272.1 GCF_946885885.1 uncultured Pseudomonas sp. | reverse complement strand
CAGATTGCATCCGGTATGCCGCTCATGCAACGCCCCCTCCGACGTCCATTTTGGTACTGCAGGTAGCGTCGCGTCCCCGCCCGCGTGTCCGTGCGCTACTCAATCTTGAGAGGCGTCTCCGAGCAACCGCATATTCTTGTTTTCGAAACGTAGCCAGACCGTCTTCTGCTGTTCCAAACGCAGTCTGTGCGTACCGGGATTGTTATAGCCGGCATACACCAAAAGTCCAACCGCCGGATTGCCGGCCATTGGAATATCGCGCGATTCCATGAATTGGCCGGGGACCAGTTCCAGGCTCCACACATCGATGGCTTTGAGGTAATCGCGGCGCAACTGCTCGCGTTGCTCGAACCATTGCTTGGCCGGAATCGACAACAGCAGCTTGAACAGCTCCGGATCCTGCACCGCGACGAAGTCGATGGCCAGCGGCGTGTCGTTGTTGGCCTTGGGCGCCATATCCAACGTCAGCGAACGCAGTTCGACCGAGGGAGGGGAAGCAAAATACGAGCAGGCAGGCAGCAAGTTGAACAAGCCCAACAGCGCGGCTGTGCAGGCGAAACGTCCGAGTCTCATGGGAATCCGCTAATCGATGAATTTGCTTTTTTATAGACCTGTTCTAGCGTCTTGGGTAGTTCGCCTGTAGACGAATGAAATTATCGCCACCGTCTGGCTCGCCACCGGTAGCGGTTTGTAAGGAGCGCGATGGGGAGGGAAACCTAGACATTGCGCACTAGCTCAATGTTTGGACAAGGGCAGGATCATGGCTGAAAGTACCCAACATAAACTCGACCGAGTACGTCCACCGCGTGTGCAGATTACCTACGACGTAGAAATCGGCGACGCGATCGAAAAGAAAGAACTACCCCTGGTGGTCGGCATCCTCGCCGATCTGTCCGGTAAGCCGGAAACCCCGCTGCCGAAGATGAGCGAGCGGCGTTTCATCGAGATCGACCGCGACAACTTCAACGACGTGCTCGCCTCCACGGCGCCGCGTCTGGCGGTGCAAGTGGACAACAGCATCAGCGGTGACGGCAGCAAGCTCAACGTCGCGCTGAATTTCTCCCATTTCGACGATTTCGACCCGGTCAATCTGGTCAAGCAAGTGACGCCGCTACGCCGTCTGTTCGAGGCCCGTCAGCGCTTGCGCGACCTGCTCACCAAACTCGACGGCAACGACGATCTGGACAAGCTGTTGCAGGAAGTGGTGGCCAACACCGAGGGCCTGCAGGAAATCAAAGCGGCGCGCCCCGAAGAAGCCGCCGGTGAGGCACCTGCCGCAGCCGCCGACTCTTCCGAGCAGCCTGAAGAACCTCAAGCCTGATCGTCTCGATTATAAAACGGAGTAATTTGCCATGGCCGAAACAGAATCCGGCACCCAAGGCACGACGACGTCTGCCAACCTTTCCCTCCTCGATCGCATCGTCGCCGAAGGCCGAATGGCCCACGACGACAGCCAGCAGGCTTATGCCCGCGACATGTTGGCCGAGTTCGCCACCCAGGTACTCGACGAAGGCATGGTGGTCGACAAGGACACCGTGGCGATGATCAACGATCGCATCGACCAGATCGATCAACTGATCAGTGGCCAGCTCAACGAAATCCTCCATCATCCCGAGGTGAAGAAGTTGGAGGCCACCTGGCGTGGTCTGCATTTCCTGGTGATGAACACCGAAACCAGCACCCGGCTCAAGCTGCGCCTGTTCAACGCGACCCAGAAGGAGTTGTTGAGCGACCTGGAAAAAGCCGTCGAATTCGACCAGAGCGTGCTGTTCAAGAAAATCTACGAAGAAGACTACGGCACCTTCGGCGGTCACCCGTTCAGCGTACTGATGGGCGATTACGAATTCGGTCGCCATCCGCAGGACATCGCCCTGCTGGAGAAGCTCTCCAACGTCGCCGCCGCCGCCCATGCGCCCTTTATCGCCGCCGCCAGCCCGCGGCTGTTCGACATGAGCAGCTTCACCGAGCTGGCCGTGCCGCGCGATCTGGCGAAGATCTTCGAGAGCCTGGAACTGATCAAGTGGCGTTCGTTCCGCGCCAGCGAGGATTCGCGCTACGTATCGTTGGTACTGCCGCATGTGCTGCTGCGCCTGCCGTACGGGCCCGACACCCTGCCGGTGGAAGGCATGAACTTCGTCGAGGACGTCAACGGCACCGACCACAGTAAATACCTGTGGGGCAATGCCGCCTGGGCGTTGACCCAGCGCATCACCGACGCCTTCGCCAAGTACGGTTGGTGTGCGGCGATCCGTGGCGTCGAGGGTGGCGGCGCGGTCGAAGGGCTGCCGGCGCATACCTTCACCACCAGCTCCGGCGACCTGGCGCTCAAGTGCCCGACCGAAGTGGCGATCACCGACCGCCGCGAGAAGGAACTCGACGGGCTGGGCTTCATTTCCCTCTGCCATAAGAAGAACAGCGACCTGGCGGTGTTCTTCGGCGGCCAGACCACCAACCTGGCGAAGACCTACAACACCGCCGAAGCCAACTCCAATGCGCGTATCTCGGCGATGTTGCCGTACGTGCTGGCGGCCTCGCGTTTCGCTCATTACCTCAAGGTGATCATGCGCGACAAGATCGGCAGCTTCATGACCCGCGACAACGTGCAGACCTATCTGAACAATTGGATCGCCGACTACGTGCTGATCAACGACAATGCGCCCCAGGAAATCAAGGCGCAGTATCCGCTGCGCGAAGCACGGGTCGATGTCACCGAAGTGGCCGGCAAACCTGGTTCCTACCGTGCGACCGTGTTCCTGCGGCCGCATTTCCAACTCGAGGAACTGACCGCTTCGATCCGCTTGGTCGCGAGCTTGCCGCCACCGGCCGCCTGATGTTTCCCGCCGGCCTTCGGCCGGCGGTTTTTCTCCCCGGTTATTTTTCTTAGATTCAGGAGCTGCACGCGATGGATGCAATTATTCTCGACCTGGGCGCCGATATTAAAGGCGACAGCTTGCTCGAAGGCTACACCGACAAAATCGAACTGATGTCCTACAGCCACAACGTCTCCATGCAGGTGACCAACGACGTCAGTAACTCGGAGCGCACCTCCGGCCGTCCCAATATCGGTGAATTCACCGTCACCAAGTTCATCGATACCTCGACCCCCACCCTCAATGAATACTGCTGCGCCGGTAAACCCATCGCCGAGGTCAAGATCACCATCGGCCGTAACGCCGCCGAGGGCAGCGGGCAGATCCTGCCGTTCATCGTCTACACCCTGACCAACGTGGTGTTCTCCAACCTCAGCATCAGTGGCGGCACCGGCGGCAAGCCGGTGGAAACCTTGTCGATGAACTTCACCAAAATCAAATGGGAGCTGACCGCACAAAAAGACGACGGCACCAAGGAAGGCACGGCCGCCTCCACCTGGGACTTGGCCGCCAACAAGGTCATCAAGTAAGCGGTGGCTGCGTTCCGGCAACGCAGCCGGGCGCCGCTGCTCGACCGCCTGGCCTCGCAGGACGGGGCCGGGTTCGCTCAGGTCCCGGTTTTCGACCGTCAGGCGCTGAGCGAATCGGTGCGCGAGGAGCTGCTGCGTCTGCTCAATACCCGGCGCGCGCAGCGTTCGCGGCTCAAACAAATGACCGTGATCGACTACGGCATCGTCGATTGGAGCGGCCTGTATGCCGACCGCAGCGACGACCGCCTCAAGCTGGCGCGGGAAATCCGTCTGGCGATCACCCATTTCGAGCCGCGGCTGCAACTGGCCGAGGTGGACGTGCAACCCTTGGATGGCAGCCGTCATGCCCTGCGCGTGCGTATCGCCGGGCAGTTGCGTAGCGGCGGCAGCGAAATCTGGCCGGTGGCCTTCGTGATGGATATGGCCGACGGAGTGGTGCATGAGCGATTCGATTGACGAAGAACTGCTGGATTACTACCAGCGCGAACTGACCTGGTTGCGCCAGGCCGGCGCCGGTTTCGCCGAGCGCTACCCGAAGATTGCCAGCCGCCTCGAACTGTCCGCCGGCGAATGCCCGGACCCGCATGTCGAGCGCCTGCTGGAAAGTTTCTCGCTACTGTCCGCGCGCCTGCAACGACGCCTCGACGACGGCTACGCCGAATTCAGCGATGCCCTGCTCGAACAACTCTACCCGCTGGCGCTACGGCCCTTGCCGTCCTGCGCCATCGCCCGCTTCGAGCCGGACCCGAGCAAAGGCAACCTCAGCGAGGGCTATTCCCTGCCCCGCGATACCCCGTTGTTCGTCACCACCAGCGCTGGCGACAGCATCTATTTTCGCAGCACCGCCCCGGTCACCCTTTGGCCTTTGGAAGTCGCCGACGCGGTGCTGCTCGATACCGAAGAAACCCAGGCCCTGACCGGTGTTCCGCTGGCCCGTGCGGCGTTACGCCTGAGCTTGCGCAACGTCGGCGAGGAGCCCTGGAGCGCGCTGCCGATCCGGACCCTGCGCATTCACCTGGGCGGTTCGCCGGTGACCGCCGCGGTACTCTACGACCTGCTTTGCGGCAATGCCTTGCAAACCCTGTGCGGCCTGCCCGGCAGCCAGCCGCGCGCTGCCGGCGGTTGTCCCGAGCCGGTCGGCTTCGATGACGACGAAGCGTTGCTGCCGGACGAGGATGGGCTGCATCCGGGCCTGCGACTGCTGGCGGAATACTTCGCCTGCCCGGAAAAATTCGCTTTCTTCGACATACCGATCGGCATTCCCGCCGACGCCGTCGACTGGCTGGACATTTATATTCTGTTCGACCGCACACCCTCCGCGCGGCTCAGCCTGCGCAAGGAAGACATCGTTCTCGGCTGTGCGCCGGTGATCAACCTGTTCCCGCGCACCTCCGAGCCGCTGCGCCCGGACGGCACCCGTAGCGAATACCGCTTGATCGCCGATGCTTACCGCGAGAACAGCACGGAAATCCACAGCATCCGCAACCTGCGCGCCGGCGCCGGCCAGCGCGTGCAATGGATCGCACCCTACTACGCCTGCCAGCACGGCATGGGCGAAGGCCGCTTGTTCTGGCACGCCCGGCGCGTTTCCGGACGCAA
>NZ_CAMPHN010000271.1 GCF_946885885.1 uncultured Pseudomonas sp. | reverse complement strand
GGCCGGCATCGCTCCCTGGATTTCATCCAGGCTACGGGGCTAAAACACAGGTAATCCGTAGCCCGGGTCGAGCGAAGCGACACCCGGGAAAGGGTTTCCCGGGTATCGCCGTGCTCAACCCAGGCTACAAGCTGCATGAGCCCGGATGCAATCCGGGGATAGGTTGTGTGGCCGGCATCGCTCCCTGGATTTCATCCGGGCTCCGGGATGGTGCCGTGCCGGTCATTTCACCTTGAAGCGGTTGACCAACTGCACCAGTCGATTATTGGATTCGAGCAGCGCTTCGGCGCTTTTGTCGGCCTGCCGACCGCTGCTGACCAGTTCGTCGACCATGCGCCGGATCGCCACCATGTTCTGGTTGATCTCCTCGGTGACCGAACTCTGCTCCTCGGCGGCAGTGGCGATCTGCGCGCTGAGGTCATGGATGCGGCTGACCGCCGAAGCCATATCGTCGAGGCCGACGTTGACCCGCGAGGTGGTGTCGGCGGTGGCTTGGCAGCTGGCTTTGGTCTGGTCCATCGCCTGCACGGCGGCCTCCACGCCCTGCTGCAACTTGCCGAGCATTTCGTTGATTTCCGAGGTGCTCTGCTGGGTGCGACCGGCCAGGGCGCGCACTTCGTCGGCGACCACCGCGAAGCCGCGGCCCTGTTCGCCCGCACGCGCCGCTTCGATCGCCGCATTGAGCGCCAACAGGTTGGTTTGCCCGGCGATCGAGCCGATCACCCCGAGCACATCGTTGATCCGCTCGGCGTCCGCCTGCATCGCCTTGACCCGCGCGGTGGCGCTTTCCACTTCCTCGACCAGGGCCAGCACGCTGTTCGAGGCCTCGGCCACCACCAGTTTCGACTTGGCGGCATTGTCATTGGCCGTGCGGGTGAAGCTGGCGGTCTCGGTGGCGCTCTGCGCGACGCTGTCGGCGGTCGAGCTCATTTCGGTGATGGCGGTCACCGCCTGGTCGGTTTCGTTGGCATGGCGGGCCAGCACCTCGTTGGTCTGCCGCGACTGCTGCTGCAACTGCCGCAGCTCCTCGGCGATCACCGCGCTGGCCTGGCCGACGTCGGCGATCATCTCTTGCAGGTAGGCGATAAAGCGATTGACCGAGCTGCCCACCGCATCCATTTCGTCCTCGCCCTTGAGCGCGATACGCCGGGTCAGGTCGGCATCGCCGGCCGACAGCGAGTCGATGCTCTCGCGCAACACATGCAGGCGCCGCATCAGTTGGCGGATGGCGAACAGCGTCCCCAGCAACAGCAGGATCGCCAGGGGTATCTGCAACATGGCCAGGGTTTTCAGCACACCGCTGCTGTTTTCCGTGAGCAAACGGCTCGGCAACGCCGCAGCCAACAGCCAGGGCGTGCCTTCGATCCGATGCAGGAAGAAGGTCCAGTCGCTGCCGTCGGCAGCCTGATAGTCATGCTTGACCAACACGTGATCGTCGACCTTGCCGAGGTTGTCATGGATTTCGCGGATAAACGGCGACTGTCCGGCCAACTCGGAAACGTTGCGCAGAACGATCTCGCCGCCGATTCCCGCCTGATTGCTAAGTATCTTGCCGTCGGGCTCGACGATCATTACCTCGCCTTGGATGTCCTTGCCCATATCGGCCATCAGGCTGTTGAAGAAGCCCAGGGTCACGTCGATAGTCGACACACCATAGGCTTCGCCGTCCTTACGGATGGCCATGGCGCAATTGGTCCGCGGCTCGGCGCTGGCCTCGTCCTTGTAGGCCAAGGCCCAGGCGCATTGGCCGCTCGGCGCCTGCATGCCGTCGCGGTGCCAGGGTTGCTCGTAGTATTTGAGCGACTCGTCCGAGTTCCAATGGGTGTTGACCGTCAGCTTGCCGGAGCCGTCGCGGTGGAAGAAGGTGCTGTGCTTGTCGCGCTCGGAACGCTTCTGCGGCAATGGCCAGATGCCGCCGCCGAAGACCTTGGGGTCGCCGTACTGATCGACCAGGCCGGGCAGCACCCGATCGATGCTGTCGCTGTCGAGCAACGGCACCGTCTGGGTAATGCTGCGCGACTGCGCTTCGACCTTGGCCAGTTCGAACAGGATTCTCCCGGCAACCTCGTCGATATGCGCCAGCACCGCTTGCTCTTCCGAGGCCCGCAGTTGCGGTGCGATAAAGCGGCGAATGCCCTCCTCGGTAAGCAGGGCGATCACTACGATGAAGACGATGAACATCAGCGTGTAGCGTGATTGGATGGTTTTGAAAACTCCCATGATTCACCTCTAGCGCGCAGAACGGATAAGCGTCTGGCCCAGACCATCCGCCGCGGTCTCTCACGGCGTCAGTCCAACTGCATGCCATAGCGCCCGTACAGGGCCTGGACCCAACCGTCGCCGTACATCTGGCGCAGTTCGGTTTGCAGGCGCCGCAACAGCGCCGGGTCGAGCTGCGGGTGGCAGGCGATGTCCTCCATCAAGGTCAAGAACGGCAACACCTCCCGCGGTACGGGGTCGACCCGTTGGGCGCGCACCACCGCCGAGCTGGTGGCCCATAAGCGCGTACGCTGGCGCAGCAGCATGCGCAGGTTGAGCGCTTCGTTATTAGAGTAGTGCACATCCAGGCCGATGCCCTGCAGGTACTCGCCAGCCCCCGAGCCCTGGTGGCTGAGGATGCTCAGGCCGCGCGCCTGTTCCAGGCTGAGCAGTTGCAGCTCGTCGTCGGCCCGGGCATAGAGGCCGAGACGCGAGATCAGCACCGGGCCGATCCAGACGTAGCCGGGTTCGCGCTCCTGTTGCCGTTCCACCAGCAGCGCGCAGCTGTCCGGTTGCTGTTGCACCTGACGCAGTGCCCGTTGCAACGGCATAAACCGCAGCAGATAAGGGGTTTTCGCGCGGCGGAACAACTCCTCGGCCAACTCGGGAACCAGGCCCTCGGCCTTACCCGCGGCGGTTTGCTGGACCAGCGGCGGGCGCTCCCAGGCGAACAACTGCACCTCGGCCCGCAGCGGCAGGCTGAACAGCACCAACGGCAACAGCAGGCTCAGGCGAGCAGACCGTTGAAAAACGTAGCGGGCGATGGCTAGGCTGACTTCAACGCCGCCTAGCCGAGCGCAGTGGTTTTTCAACGACCTGTTAATCCCACGCACGTAACGCCTCCTCATAAGGCAGGGTCCGGCCCTCCGGGCGTTCATCGGTCAGTGCCGGCCAGGGCGCGCCGGCCTGCCGCAACCAGTGAATCGGCTCGCGCGGCGGATTCAGCTTGGGCGCGCAGACGTGCCGCTGGCGTTGACCGACCTGTTGCAAATGCCGGTCGAACGCGCTCGCCAGGTCGTGTAGGGCCTGGGCGGCGCTGAGCCGGCCGGCCACCGCCGGATGCAAGTGGCGCCACCACAGGCTGGCCATGCCGCTGTAGTCCGGTACGTTGGCGCCGGTGGGCGTCCAGCGCTGGGCGGCGGGGCTGCGGTAGAACTCGATCAGTCCGCCGAGCCGCGGCGCGGCGGCGAACAGGGCCGGCGATTCGATATCGGAGCGACGGATCGGCGTCAAACCGACCAGGGTCTTGCGCAGCGACACGCTCTTCGACACCACGAATTGCGCGTACAGCCAGGCGGCCTGACGTTGGCGCAGCGGCGTGGCCTTGAGCAGGGTCCAGGCGCCGACGTCCTGATAACCGGATTTCATCCCCTCGCGCCAGTAGGCGCCGCGCGGCGACGGCGCGACCCGCCACTTCGGCTTGCCGTCGCCGTCCATCACCGCGGAACCCGGCCGGGTGTAGTCGGCGGTAAAGGCGGTGTACCAGAAAATCTGCTGGGCGATATGCCCTTGCGCCGCAACGTTGCCGGCCTGGTTGAAACTCATCCGCCGCGCGCCTTCGGGGGCGTAGCGCTTCAGCCAATCGATGTATTGCTGCAGCGCGTAGACCGCCGCCGGGCTGTCGAGGGCGCCGCCGCGGGCCATGCTGGCACCGACCGGGCGGCAGTCCTCGACGCGGATGCCCCAGTCGTCGACCGGCAGGCCATTGGGCAGGCCGGTGTCGCCAACCCCGGCCATGCCCAGCCAGGCATCCGACAGACGCCAGCCGAGCGAGGGATCGAAGCCGCCGTAATCCATATGACCGTAGACCCGCTGGCCGTCGATCTCCTTGATCTGCTCGCTGAAGAACGCGGCGATATCCTCGTAGGCCGCCCAGTTCTGCGGTACATCCAGTTCGTAACCGTAGCGCTGGCGAAACGCCTTGCGCAGCTCCGGGCGGGCGAACCAGTCCTGGCGGTACCAATAAAGGTTGGCGAATTGCTGATCCGGCAGTTGATAGAGCTTGCCGTCCGGCGCGGTGACGAAGGGCAGGCCGATAAAATCCGCGAGGTCCAGTGTCGGCAGGGTGACCTCGGCGCCTTCGCCGGCCATGAAGTCGCTGAGCACCAGCACCTGGTTGTCGCGAAAATGCTGGCCGAGCAAATCGCTGTCGCCGACATAGGCGTCGTACAGCGCCAGGCCGGTTTCCTGCTGGGTGCGCAGCTTATTGACCACATCGTCTTCGCCGCTGACCTCATGGATCACGCGGATGCCGGTGAGCTGGCTGAACAGGGGCGCGAGGACGTTGGCTTCGTACCAGTGGGTGTCGATGCGTTCGGCGATCACCCGCACCTGCACGCCCTGAAAGGGTTCGCTCGCTTCGACGAACCAGGCCAGCTCCGCACGCTGTTCGCTGGCCGATAACGAACTCGGTTGCAGCTCGTCCAAGGCGGCCTGCAGCGGGTCTGCGGCGTAAGCGTATGCGGCGGTGCTAAAGAGCAGAGCGAGCCCGATCGCGGAGTGCATGCGAGTCTCCAGTTATGCTGTAAGTAACTCTAGCAGGCGAAGGGGAAAGCACTTCGCCATCCATCGTCGCTGGAATCGCGCCGCCGGACCGGTGTCGAACACCAGAGAGCGCCTAGACTTACGTCCAATGGGAATCCGCGCGGCCTAGGCCGACCATATCTCTCCAGTGAATCGTCGAGGCCGCATATGAGCACAGCGGACGCCTTCGCCCAGGCAGGCAAAGCCGCGGTATTGCAGAATATCCAGGGCACCATGGAGTTCCTGCAGAAGTTCCCGC
>NZ_CAMPHN010000270.1 GCF_946885885.1 uncultured Pseudomonas sp. | reverse complement strand
TAACCGCGGTGCATCAGATCGCCCGGCAAATACTGGCCGAACAAGCCATACACCAGAAACAGCGCGCAGATGAGCGGCAGGGCAATGCCCATGACGCGGCGGGCCGCCTCGAACACGAGAACGATCAGCACCAGGCCCACGACCATGTCGCTGCTGGTCAGGTCGCCTGAACGCTGGATCAGGTCGGCTTCGAAATACCACTGGTAGACCGCAGTGGCCATGCCGGCCAAGCCCAGCAACCAGGCCATGGGCTGCCAAGGCTGGCCCTTGCCGCGTGCCGGAAAACAGAGAAACACCACCAGCAACAAGAAACCGACATGCACCGCACGCAGGATCTGGCTGGACACCGGATGAAAGGCCGCAGTGATGATCTGGAAGGTGGAAAACAGCAGCGCGACATAAAACAGCGCTTTCGGCCAATCGCCGGGGCTGGCTGCGAGACCTTGATTGTGGTCGCTCATGGAGCAAATGCCCTCGTTGCTACAAAAAGAGAAGTCAGGTGGAGATGAACCAGAGTCGCTAACAAAACCTGCCGCGCAGGACACACGCCGGTTTTATTCGCAGCTCTACTTGCAAGGCGCCGGCCATGGCGAGGCTGTGGGTAGGTTGGTGCTGAGCGCAGCGAAGCGCAGCGAAGCCCAACGCAGACCTCGCATACACGCAGTTGGGCTTCGGCGCTGCGCGCCTCAACCCAACCTACGTCTTTCAACAGCCTTACAGTGCGCCGACTTCCTTGTAGAAACGCTCGGCACCCGGATGCAGCGGGATCGGCAGGTCCTTCGC
This sequence comes from uncultured Pseudomonas sp., assembly GCF_946885885.1. Next base: position 4,260 of record NZ_CAMPHN010000270.1, on the reverse strand, counting down.
CGCGCCATCCAGCTTGATGTCCTTGGCCGCGGAATGGGCGTTGCCCAGGCGGTCGAGGTTGTCGAACATCAGCTTGGTCATCTGGTAGGCGGTTTCGTCGGACACGCCCTCGTGGCTGACCAGAATGTTTTTAACCGCCACAGTCGCCACGTCGGCATCTTGGCCGTCATAGGTACCACCTGGGATGGTGGCTGGCTGATAAGCGGCGTTACCGATCGCCGCGACGACATCGGCCGGGATCGCGACGAAGCTGATCGGCAAAGTCGCCGCCAGATCGCGAATCGCCGCCATGCCCAGGCCGGAGGATTGCAGGGTGGCGTCCAGCTGACGGTTCTTGATCAGCTCGACCGACTCGGCGTACGGCAGGAATTCCACCTTGGCCATGTCCTCATAGCTGAGGCCGGCGGCCTTGAAGATGGCGCGGGCATTCAGCTCGGTGCCGGACTTGGGCGCACCCACGGAGATGCGCTTGCCCTTGAGGTCGGCCAGGGTGGTGATGCCGGCTTCCTTGTTGGCGACGATCTGGATGTAGTTCGGGTAGGTGCCGGCGATGGCCCGGATCTTTTTCAGCGGCGCCTTGAAACCGGCGTCTTCCACGCCGTTCCAGGCATCGGCGACGGAATCGCCCAGCGCCAGGGCCAGTTCGCCACGGCCGGATTGCAGCAGGTTGAGGTTTTCCACCGAGGCTTTGGTCGCTTGCACCGAGGTCTTCGAGCCTTCGATGCCGTTGCTGTAGAGCTGCGACAGGCCGACGCCGATCGGATAGTACACACCGCTGGTGCCACCGGTGAGGATATTGATGAAGGTCGGCGCGGCAATCGCCGCGGTGCTGGCAGTAAAGGCCGCTGCGGCGGCGAGCAGGCTGATTCGTTTGGTCAGTCGCATGGATAAATCTCCGTCGTTGTTGTTATTGCAGAGGTTTTTTCACTGTAGACGCTGTGTTCCAGCATTGCGGCTGGAAAGCCTATAGCTGAGCGTTCCATAGCAGATGCCGTGCCAAACGCAGAAAAGCCCGTTCTAGAGCGGTTAAACCCGGTTTTATGGCGAGCAACAGGCGGAAGTTCGCCTATGCATAAAATCGCATAAGCGGAAATTTGCCGATTCACGAAACGTTTGATGTTCTACCCCGTCAGCGCTGGCGGTGGCGCACGAACAAGCGTCGTGAGCCGCCCTGATAGATCCGATAAGGTCTACGGCCTTGTGGGGTGGACATGCCGAAGGCTTGTCCACCATCCGGAGCCAGCGGTGGACAAGGCTGCACCATGTCCACCCTACCAACGCGTGCCTCGTAGCCCGATGCAATCCGGGGAGCGGTCTTATGGCCGCCATCGATTCCCCGGATTTCATCCGGGCTACAATCGCGGTGGCGCGCCCCATGTAGGCGTTGCGCCTACTCCTCGTCGCCGCTGCCGGCCGGGCGGTAGCTGTTGCGTTGCAGACCGTGGCGCTGCATTTTTTCGTTGAGGGTGCGCCGCGGCAGCTGCAACAGGTTCATGACCTCGGCGATATTGCCCTGGCACTGCTGCAAGGCGCGGTGCAGGCATTGCGCCTCGAACGCTTCCATCTGCTCGGCGAGGGACTGCGCGGGTAGCCCGGCATCGCCGTCCGTCGGCGTACTCAGCCCCAGGGCATGGCGCTCGGCGGCGTTGATCAGCTCGCGCACGTTACCCGGCCAATCGTGGTCGAGCAGGCGCGCCAACTCGCTGGTCGGCAACGGCAGAACGTCGCGGCCGTTGCGCTGGGCGGCCTGGCGGGCGAAGTGCTCGAACAGCAGCGGAATATCGTCGCGGCGCTCGCGCAACGGCGGGATGCGCAGGCTGGCGACGTTCAAGCGGTAATACAAATCCTCGCGAAAGCGCCCGGCTTTCACCTCGTCGAGCAGGTCCGGTTTGACCGCGCTGATCACCCGCAGGTCGACCTGGATGCTGCGGTTGGAGCCGAGACGCTCCAGGGTCCGCTCCTGCAACACGCGCAGCAGTTTGACCTGCTGCGCCAGCGGCAGGCTTTCCACCTCGTCGAGAAACAGGGTGCCGCCGTCGGCATGCTCGATGCGGCCGATGCGTTTGCCCTGGGCGCCGGTGAAGGCTCCGCTTTCATGGCCGAACAGCTCGCTTTCGAACAACTGCTCGGGAATCGCCGCGCAATTGAGCGCGACGAAAGGCTTGTCGGCGCGCGCGCTGAAATCGTGCAGGCAGCGGGCGACCCGCTCCTTGCCGCTGCCGGTGTCGCCGCGCAGCAGGATATTCACCGAGGTGCCGGCCAGTTCGAGGATCTGCCGGCGCAGGTTTTCCATCGGCCGCGACACACCGAGCAGTTGCGCCTCGATATGGTCCTTGCGGGCGAACTGTTGGCGCAGCTGGCGGTTCTCGCAGACCAGGCGGCGCTTATCCAGGGCGCGGCGCACGCTGTCGAGCAGGCGCTCGGGAGTGAAGGGTTTTTCGATGAAATCGTAGGCGCCGTTGCGCAGCGCCTGTACGGCCATCGGCACGTCGCCGTGGCCGGTCACCAGAATCACCGGCAGGTCGCGGTCCAGCTCGAGCAGCGAGTCGAGCAGTTGCAGACCGTCGGTGCCGGGCATGCGCACATCGCTGACGACGATCCCGGCAAAATCACGGTCGACCAACGCCAGCGCCTGGGCCGCATTGGCACAGCTGCGCACGTGCAAACCGGACAGTTCGAGCCACTGCTGCACCGCCTCGCGGATCGCCGGCTCATCATCGACCACTATCACTTGACCCGTCATAACACCTCCTGCTTGATCCGCCGCAGTGTAGCGACGTCGGCGGAATTCGGTAATGCCGCCGTTCGGACACGAGGCCAGGGGTGGCTCTAGGCCGCGGTAAACCAGCAGACGGTTAGCCGTCGTTGCCGCGTTGCTGGACCAGCGCCATGGCGAAAATGCCGTTGCCCACGGACCAGTCGGAGTAGTCGTTCTCGTGCATGAAAATAAAAATATCCCGGCTGGATATCGCGCACTCGCGCTCCAGATTCTGCGCAATCGTCGCATAAAGGTCGCGCTTCATCGCGTCGCTACGACCACGGCGCAGGGTGATTTCCACCACCACCAAGCGCTCCGAGCGGGCGATGCCGTTAAAGCTCCGGTCATAGAAAAATTGCTCCGATGCGTACTCCGCCACCAGGTTGAACAACTCCGCTTCCGGCATGCCGATGCTGTCGACCAAGGCGCGGTGGATGCCTTCGACGATCTGTTCGCGTTGGTTCTGGCTGGTATTTTTATGCACATAGGTCCGCACAAACGGCATTTGATTTTTCCTCTCATGAATTCGCGTTGAGGCCGATCACGGCCTACCGGGAGTTCTTATCGAGCGCCCAGGCGAACGAGAGATTTCGATAAATCGGAACTGCAGAAAAGCGATTTTCTCGGCTTGGCTATGTGATCTAAACTCACATAATGAAACGTCACCTACCCTCCCTGAACGCCTTGCGCGCCTTCGAAGCCGCCGCCCGCCTCGGCCGCATGACCGCGGCCGCCGATGAACTCTCGGTGACCCCGGGCGCGATCAGCCGGCAAGTGCGTCAGCTGGAAACCAGCCTGGGCCTGAGCCTGTTCGAGGGGTCGAAAAACAAGCCGCTGCTGACCCATCACGGCCGTGCGCTGTTGCCCGGCTTGTCGGCGGCGTTCGACCAGATGGAAAGCAGCCTGCGCGCGGTCGCCGAGCAAGCCCAGGGCACCCTGGATGTCTGCTGCCTGGGCAGCTTCAGCATGCGCTGGCTGATCCCCCGGCTGTATCGCTTCAACACGCTGCACCCCGGCATCGAGGTACGTTTGAGCACCAGCAAGCCGCAGACGCAGCCCTCGGACGGGCGCTACGACGTGGTGATCGATGTACAGGCGCAGGCGGTGCAGGAGCCGACCCGGGAACTCTTCGCCGAATACCTCGGCGCGGTGCTCGCGCCCGCTCTGGCCGCCACGCTGCAACTCGACAACCTTGGGGATCTGGCGGGCCTGCCGCTGCTGCGCACGAAAACCCGACGCAATGCCTGGGCGATGTGGTGCGAGTCGCTCGGGATACCGCCGCTGGACGCCACGGGCGCCGAGTTCGAGCACTACTACTTCAACCTGGAAGCCGCGCTTGGCGGCCTCGGGGTCAGCGTGGCGCCTTGGCATCTGGTCGCCGACGAGGTGCGCGCCGGCCGTCTGTTGGCGCCCTTCGGCTTTCAGCGCAGTGGCTATCGCTATGTGGCGCGCAGCCGAGCGCGGCACCAGCACGCCGAGTCGTTCTGCCAATGGCTGGCGCA
>NZ_CAMPHN010000269.1 GCF_946885885.1 uncultured Pseudomonas sp. | reverse complement strand
AGCGCCAGGATATCGAGGGGCGCATCGCGCACGCCAATGCGCGCCTGGAACAGGAGAAAAATCACCTCGCCGCGCTGATGTCCGAGTTCGCCCAAAGCGTGCTGGTGTGCAATCTCGAAGGCCGCATCCTGCTCTACAACCCCCAGGCCGCCCAGTTGTTCGAGGGGGGCGAGAGCGGCGCGGTGGGGCTGGGCCGCTCGCTGTTCGCGGTGCTCGACCAGCGCCTGATCGTCCACGGCCTGGACAAACTGCGCCAAGGGTTGGAGCAGGAAGGCCGCAGCACAGCGGCGCACTTCGTCACCCGCTGCGCCGGGCAGCTACTGCGCGGGCGAATCGCCCCGGTGCCGGGGCGGCCGGGCGAAATGCTCGGGTTCGTGTTGATTCTCGAAGACGTCACGCAAAGCATCGAGTCGGCCAGCCGCCGCGAGCACCTGTTGCGCGAGCTGACAGAAGGCAGCCGGGCGGCCCTGGCGAATATCCGCGCGGCGGCGGAAACCCTGGAGCGCTACCCGGCCATGGATGCGGCGCACCGCCAGCGCTTCGGCGAGGTCATCCGCGACGAGGCCGAACGCCTGTCGCTGAACCTGGAACAGGGCCTGGCGCGGTATGGTGATCTGCCTGGCAATCAATGGTCGCTGGAGGAAATGTCGGCCAGCGACCTGGTTTGCGCCCTGCAACATAATTTCATCGCGACCCTGGGGCTGCGTGTGCGCTGCCAGGACAGCGACGAGCCGCTGTGGCTGAGCCTGGACAGTTACGCCCTGGTGCAGGCGCTGACCCAGGTGATGGATGCGCTGGTGGTCGCCTGCGGGGTTAGCGAGGTCGCCCTGGAACTTTCATCCGTAGGGCGTTTCGCCCGTCTGGCGCTGTGTTGGGGCGGGCAGTCGCTCGACCCCGGGCTGCTGCACCGCTGGGAAGATCAGCCGCTGGACCCCGACGGCGCCCGGTTGGCCAGCGGCACGCTCAAGGAGTTGCTCGAACGTCACGGCGGCGAGCTGTGGTCGCAGGCCGAGCGGGGTAGCGGGCGCAATCGCCTTTGCCTGCTGCTGCCGACCACTGCGCCGCATTCTCCGGCGCCGGTCCTGCTGCCGGGGCGGCCGGTGTATTACGACTTCGACCTGTTCGGCCGGCCGGGGCATTCCTCCGCGTTCGACGAGCAACCGCTGAGCGAGTTGACGTACACGGTCTTCGATACCGAAACCACCGGCCTGGCACCGTCCGAGGGCGACGAAATCATCTCCATCGGCGCGGCACGCATCGTCAACGGCCGGTTGCTGGCCCACGAGTGCTTCGAGCAATTGATCGACCCGCACCGGTCGATCCCGCGCGAGTCGCAGGCGATTCACGGCCTGACGCCGCAGAAGCTTGCCGGGCAGCCGAGCATCGCCCAGGTATTGCCGTTGTTTCAGAGCTTCGCCGCGGAAACCGTGCTGGTGGCGCATAACGCGGCCTTCGATATGCGCTTTCTACAACTCAAGGAGCAGCAGACCGGCATCCGCTTCAGCCAGCCGCTGCTCGATACCCTGTTGTTGTCGGCGCTGGTGCACCCGGGGCACGGCGCCGACGAGCATCGCCTGGAGCGGATCGCCGAGCGTCTGGGCGTGCAGGTGGTGGGACGGCATACCGCGCTGGGCGATGCCATGGTTACCGGCGAGGTGTTTCTCAAGCTGATCCCGCTGCTCGCCGAGCGCGGTATCCATACGCTAGAACAGGCGCGCGAGGCCTCGCGCAAGACGCGCTATGCCAAGCTCGAATATTGAACGAGGTTTGATTGAGTGGGGCATTGCGTTCCCACTTTCGCGGAGGCAAAAAAAGACCCGGCAAAAGCCGGGTCAATAACCGTGATTAGCCTGATGAGGAGATAACCAGAAGAGCCCGCCTGAAGGGCTCTTGAGCTTATCGACCGATCTCGCGACCAGCTGTTGCTAATAATAACGATTATCATTTGTGTGTCAACGTTATTTGCAAAGTATTTTGCCGACGCGCAAAAGTGCTGGAGTGAAAACCACGAACCCGGCACGTGGCCGGGTTCGATAGATGCGTGCAGCGGGTTGTTACAGGGCGGCCGCGGGCATACGCAGCTGGGTGACTTCCTTGTTCAGCAGGTCGATCCGCCGCGCCATGCTTTCGATCAGACTATGGGCGATGCGCGGGTTGCTCTGCATCAGGCTGAGGAATTGCTCCTTGGGGATCACCATCACCGTGCAGGGCTCGCTGGCCAATACGGTGGCGCTGCGTTTTTCCCGGGTGAACACGGCCATGGCGCCGAAGATTTCGTCTTTTTGCACGTCGCCGACCTTATGCCCGTCGACATAGGCCTCGGCATGGCCTTCGATGATGATGAACACGTGCTCGGCGGCGTCGCCTTGGTTGATCAGCTCTTCGCCGGCGGCAAAGTGTTGGAAGCCGGTCGACGGGCGGATTTCCGGTTGCTTGAGACGCGCCAGAGCGTCGGAGAGCAGTGCGGTGTGGCCGATCAGGTACTGGATGAACAGTTCCTGGCGCTGTTCGCTGGCGTAGATGTGCTTGAACGCATCGCTGCGCGAATAAGGCACCAGACTGATAGGTTCTTCGCTGCTGAGGCGGCAACTGGGCATGTCGATGCCTTGGCGCAGGCCGACCAGATCGCCTTCTTGCAGATAGAACAGCGGGCGCTCATCGACCACCGCATGCAGCAAGCCGTTGGCGATGATGAACAGTTGATTGCCGGGCAACACCTTGGCCAGATCGTCGATATTTTCCAACTGCAGCGGGTCGCCGCAGGGGGCCAGGCCGTCGAGTAGTTGAGTCGGGATGCTCTGCAATCGATTGATCAGTTGGTCGGCGTAAGCCGGTTGCTCCCCGAGTAAATACATGAGCGTAATTCCTTGAACTGGCTTGGCTGACTAAGGCGCCGTCCCTCAGACAATAAAGGGCACCAGGCCTTTGGTAAATCATTCTATCCGGAGGTTGTGAGCTAGCTCTTGTTGCGCACCGAACAGGCCTCGAGTTGTTCATTCAATTGCGCCTTGTGCGCAGGCGTCAAATCGTTCCAGTGCACATCGAGCAGTGCGCCTTCGATGGCGTAGAGCAATACCTTCGAGGCCCTGAAGCCGCGTGCCCGTACCGCGCTGTAAGCACCGACGGCGCCTAGTCGGCGCAAATCGTTGACGCTGTGAATGCCGACGGCGTGGAGCCACTGGGCCGAAGTCTTGCCCAAATTCTTCAAATGTTGCAGTTCGTCGTTCATCAAGCCTCCCAACGTGGCCGATGGGGCGATAACGCCATTGCAAAACGCCTGCACCAGGCGTCACGTGCTGCGACGCAATACGGCAGATAAGTCCGCTGAGGGCGCCGTATCCCGGTTGGGGCGGCGCTTGCCGGATCTTCTAATGGCCCGTTTACAACTTATTTTTGTTTGCCTGCCAAGAAGTGTAGCGGCCAACGGATAAAACGTGGCGTATTGATATTCCCCCAGGCGTCGCGCAGTTCGGGTGTAAGGTCCGCAACCGGGTCGCGGCCATGCTGTCGCTCCCAGCCTTGCACGGCCGACCAGGTGCGCAGATAGCCGAGCAGGTGGTCGAAACTCCAAGTCGCTTCGATTGCCAGCGGTGGCGGTTCGAGCGGTGCGAAGGGCGACTGGATATCCCGGTAGCCGGCATCCACGCTTTGGCGGCCGGCGGGCCAATGGCCGTTCAGGGTGTGTGAGTAGAATTCGTCCATGAGCCCGTCCAGGTCGCTATCGATGCGCATCAGGCTGTAACACCAGGCGCAGAACAACCCTTCGGGTTTGAGCAAGCGTCCGACCTCGGCAAAGAACGCCGGGGTGGCGAACCAGTGCAGGGCTTGGGCGACCACGATCAGGTCGAGGCTGGCGCCGCCGAGCGGTTGCGCCTCCGCGCGCGCCGCAAACAGCTCGACTCCCTTCGGATCGGCGGCGCGCAATTGCTCGACACTGCTGTCGCTACCCAGTACCTGAGCGAAGTGTCGACGCAGCGGGGCGCTGGCCTGGCCACTGCCGCAGGCGATATCCAGTGCGCGCTGCCGCGCCGGGCTGTGTTGCGCCAGCCAGACGAATAGCGCCTCCGGGTATTGCGGACGAAAGCTCGCGTAGCTATCGGCGCGGCTACCGAATAAGCGGGTGACGTCGTTCATGGCCTGGTGTTGTAGCGCAGGCGGGTACCGAAGTTGACCGACATGAGAATCTCGTCGGCGCTCAGCTCGACCGGGAAGTAGCTGCCGGATATCTGTGCATGGGCCAGGCTGGCGCCTTCCAGCTTGGCGCTGCGCAAGTCGAGACCGCGCAGGTCGGCGCCACGAAAGTACGCATTGGTGAAATCGATATGCTCGGCATCGAGCGCGCGCAGGTCTATGCCGCGGAAGTCGCCGCCGCTGAGATCGACTTCGCCGTCCTTGGGTTTCTGTGCATTGAAGCCCTTGACGTCATCGCTGCGGAGCAAGCGGTAAAGGGCTGTATCGAGCTGACGCGGCTGGCTCATGGACAGGGTTCCTGTTAGGGGTTCCCTGCCAGTATAGAAGCCCCGGCAGGCTCTGCCCGCCGAGGCCGGAGGTGGAGGTTTACAGGCCCGGCAGGCGTTGGCGTATACGCGCGACCAGATTGTCCAGGCTATCGCTCTCGTGGGTGTTGACACGCTTACTGTGGGTCAGCTCCTCGTCGCTCAGGGCTTCGCGGCTCGTGTGCTGCGCCTGGATCACCTCCATGGTCGCATCGGAAGGATCGAGCCCGGCGGCTTTGCGTTGTTCCAACCAACTGGCGATCACTTCATCCGGGGCGTAGCAATCGAGTACCAGGAAGGGTGCGCCGCTGGCTTCGGCAACCTGGGCGGCGGCCTGGCGTTGGCTCCGCTTGAGGTAGGTGGCGTCGATCACCACTGGGTAGCCGGCGTGCAGCGCGGCATCCGCGAGCTGATGCAGACGTTGGTAGGTCGCCACACTGGCTTCATGGCTGTAAATGCCGGTGCCGAGCTGGCGCTGCGCGTCGACGCTTTGCTCGCCGAACAGGCGTTTGCGCTCCACATCCGAACGCAAACGAATGGCCCCGAGGGCCTCGACCAGGCGCATGGCCACGTGGC
>NZ_CAMPHN010000268.1 GCF_946885885.1 uncultured Pseudomonas sp. | reverse complement strand
TGTTCCAGGATCGCCGGGTACGCGAAGCCCTGGGCTTGCTGTTCGACTTCGAGTGGGCCAACCGCCAACTGTTCAATGGCGCCTACACCCGCACCCGTAGCTATTTCGACAATTCAGAGCTGGCTTCCAGCGGCTTGCCCGGTGCCGAGGAATTGAAGATTCTCGAGCCGTTACGCGAGCAGATTCCGCCGCAGGTGTTCACCGACGAATTCAGCGTGCCGGTCACCGACGGCAGCGGCATCATCCGCGATCAGCAACGTCGCGCCTACCAACTGTTCCAGGAGGCCGGCTGGCGTATCGAAGAGGATCAGATGCTCGACGCCGAGGGCAAGCCGGTGAACCTCGAGTTTCTCCTCGCGCAACCCGAGTTCGAACGGGTATTGCTGCCGTTCAAGCGCAACCTCGCGGACCTGGGTATCGAGCTGGTGATTCGTCGGGTCGATGTCTCGCAATACATCAATCGCCTGCGCTCACGGGACTTCGACATGATCGTCAGCGGCTTTGGCCAGTCCAACTCGCCGGGTAACGAACAGCGCGAGTATTGGCACTCCAGCAGCGCCGACGATCCCGGTAGCCGCAACTTCATCGGCCTGAAAGATCCAGCGATCGACCTGCTGGTCGAAGGGCTGATCGGCGCCGACTCCCGACAAAGCCTGATCGCCCATACCCGTGCCCTCGACCGCGTACTGCTGTGGGGCCACTATGTGATCCCCAACTGGCATATCAAGACCTGGCGCGTGGCCTATTGGGACCGCCTCGAACACCCGAAAACCACCCCGCTATTCGATATCGGCCTGCATACCTGGTGGGTTCGGGCGCAAGCCGAACCTGCGCCGGTAACACCTGAAGCCGAGTTACCGGCGAGCACGGAGCAATAAGATGCTGGCGTATATTGTTCGTCGTCTATTGCTGATCATTCCGACGCTGTTCGGCATTCTGCTGATCAACTTCGCCATCATTCAAGCCGCACCCGGCGGCCCGGTGGAACAGATGATCGCCAAGCTGGAAGGCTTCGAGGGCGCCACCAGCCGTATCGCCGGCGGCGGCGCCGAAGTCTCGGTGGCGGGCTCCAACTACCGCGGCGCCCAGGGCCTGGATCCCGACTTGATCGCCGAGATCGAGAAAATGTACGGCTTCGATAAATCGGCGCCCGAACGGTTCTGGATCATGTTGAAGAGCTATGCCCAGCTCGACTTCGGCGATAGTTTTTTCCGCGATGCCAAGGTCATCGACCTGATCATCGAAAAGATGCCCGTGTCTATTTCCCTGGGCTTATGGAGCACCCTGATCATGTATCTGGTCTCCATTCCCCTGGGCATCGCCAAGGCCACCCGCCATGGCAGCGCCTTCGATGTCTGGACCAGTTCGGCGATCATCATCGGTTATGCGATTCCGGCGTTTCTGTTTGCCATTCTGCTCATCGTGCTGTTTGCCGGCGGCAGCTATTGGGACTGGTTCCCGCTGCGCGGGCTGACCTCGAACAACTTCGACGAACTCAGCCTGGGCGGCAAAATTCTCGATTATTTCTGGCACCTGGCCCTGCCCATCACGGCCTTGGTGATCGGCAACTTCGCCACCCTCACGCTGCTGACCAAAAACAGTTTTCTCGACGAGATCGGCAAACAGTATGTGACCACCGCCCGTGCCAAGGGCTTGAGCAACAACCGCGTGCTCTATGGCCATGTATTCCGCAACGCCATGCTGATCATCATCGCCGGCTTCCCTTCGGCCTTTATCGGCATTTTCTTTACCGGCTCCTTGCTGATCGAAGTGATCTTTTCCCTCGACGGCCTCGGGCTGATGAGTTTCGAGGCGGCGATCAACCGCGACTATCCCTTGGTGTTCGGCACACTGTTTATCTTCACGCTTCTGGGCTTGGTGGTGAAATTGATCGGCGACATTACCTACACCCTGGTCGACCCACGCATCGACTTCGAAAGTCGGGAGGCTTGAGATGGCGCTCTCCCCACTTAATCAGCGACGCTTCGATAGATTCAAGGCGCACAAACGCGGCTGGTGGTCGTTGTGGCTGTTCCTCGCGTTGTTCGTTCTCAGCCTGGGCGCCGAACTGATCGCCAACGACAAGCCGCTGGTCGTGCGCTATGACGGCGAGTGGTTCTTCCCGGTGCTCAAGCGCTATCCGGAAACCGTGTTCGGCGGCGAATTCCCATTGCAGGCCAACTACAAGAGCCCCTATATCCAGGAGCTGATCGCCGAGAAGGACGGCTGGATGGTTTGGCCGCCGATTCCGTTCAGCTATTCCAGCATCAACTACGACCTGCAGGTTCCTGCCCCTGCTCCGCCTTCGAGCGACAACTGGCTGGGTACCGACGATCAGGGCCGCGACGTCATGGCGCGGGTGATTTACGGCTTCCGCATCTCGGTGCTATTCGCGCTGGTCCTGACCATTTGCAGCTCGATCATCGGCGTGTTCGCCGGCGCCTTGCAAGGTTTCTATGGCGGCTGGGTCGATCTGGTCGGCCAGCGCTTTCTGGAGATATGGTCGGGATTGCCGGTGCTCTACCTGCTGATCATTCTCGCCAGCTTCGTGCAGCCGAATTTCTGGTGGCTGCTGGGCATCATGCTGCTGTTTTCCTGGATGAGCCTGGTCGACGTGGTACGCGCCGAGTTCCTCCGCGGACGCAATCTGGAATACGTGCGCGCCGCCCGTGCCCTGGGCATGGAGAACGGCGCAATCATGTTCCGCCATATCCTGCCCAACGCCATGGTTTCGACCATGACCTTTATGCCCTTCATTCTCACGGGCGCCATCGGCACCTTGACCGCACTGGACTTCCTCGGTTTCGGCCTGCCGCCTGGCGCGCCGTCCCTGGGTGAGCTGGTGGCCCAGGGTAAATCCAACCTGCAAGCGCCATGGCTCGGCATCAGCGCCTTCGCCGTACTGGCGTTGATGCTCAGCCTGCTGGTGTTTATTGGCGAGGCGGCGCGCGATGCCTTCGACCCGAGGAAGTGATATGAGCGAGTCCGATACCCTCATCGAGGTGCGCGACCTGGCGGTCGAGTTCGTCACCGGCGAACTGAAGCAGTGCGTGGTCGAGAACGTCAGTTTTTCCATCAAGCGCGGAGAAACCGTGGCGCTGGTCGGCGAAAGCGGCTCCGGCAAATCGGTTACCGCCCACTCGATCCTGCGTCTGCTGCCCTACCCGCTGGCCCGGCACCCGAGTGGCAGCATCCATTACGCGGGACAGGACCTGCTCAAGCTGGACGAAAACAAGCTGCGCACCATTCGCGGCAACCGCATCGCCATGGTCTTCCAGGAGCCCATGACCTCGCTCAATCCGCTGCACAGCATCGGCAAGCAGATCAACGAGGTGCTCGCCCTGCATAAGGGCCTGACCGGCAAAGCCGCGACTACGCGTACTCTGGAGCTATTGGAGCTAGTGGGCATCCCCCAGCCGCACAAGCGGCTCAAGGCCTACCCCCATGAGCTGTCGGGCGGACAACGCCAGCGCGTGATGATCGCCATGGCCCTGGCCAACGAACCCGAGCTCTTGATCGCCGACGAACCGACCACCGCGCTGGACGTCACCGTGCAGCTGAAAATCCTCGAATTGCTCAAGGATTTGCAGGCGCGTCTGGGCATGTCGATGCTGCTGATCAGCCACGATCTCAATCTGGTTCGGCGAATTGCCCATCGAGTATGTGTCATGCAGCGCGGACAGATCGTCGAACAAGCGTCTTGCGAGCAACTGTTCAAGGCACCGCAGCATCCCTACACCCAGGAATTGCTCGGCGCCGAGCCCAGTGGCAAGCCGGTGGAAGTCCCAGCAGGCGAGCCGTTGCTGGAAGTGGACGATCTACGCGTATGGTTCCCGATCAAAAAGGGGCTGCTGCGCCGCACCGTCGACTATGTAAAAGCGGTGGACGGTATCGATTTCCGCCTGCCCCGGGGTCAAACCCTGGGCATCGTCGGCGAGAGCGGTTCCGGCAAGTCCACCCTGGGCCTGGCCATCCTGAGGTTGTTGGGTAGCCAGGGCGCCATTCGCTTCCAGGGCCAGGCGCTGGAGGGGTTGTCGCAACACGAAGTACGGCCATTGCGCCGACAGATGCAAGTGGTGTTTCAGGACCCCTTCGGCAGCCTGAGCCCGCGCATGACAGTCGGCATGATCGTCGGCGAAGGGCTGCGGATTCACCGGATGGGGACAGAGGCGGAGCAGGAACAAGCGATCGTCGATGCATTGCTGGAGGTGGGCCTGGATCCGGAAACCCGGCATCGCTACCCCCATGAGTTTTCCGGCGGGCAGCGCCAACGTATCGCCATTGCCCGTGCGTTGGTTTTGAAACCGGCGTTGATACTGTTGGACGAGCCGACTTCGGCGCTCGACCGCACAGTGCAACGCCAAGTGGTGGAGTTGCTACGTACTTTGCAGGCCAAGTACAACCTGACCTACCTGTTCATCAGCCATGACCTGGCTGTGGTTCGGGCGCTTAGCCACCATCTGATAGTGGTCAAGGAAGGACAGGTCGTCGAACAAGGGCCGGCGGATGCGATCTTCGCCGCACCGCAACATATTTATACGCAGCAGTTGCTGGAAGCCGCCTTTATGGCGCCAGCCGCCGCTGCTAATCCTTGAAAGCAGGAAGAGGAAGAACACATATGGGTTTTCTAAGCGGTAAGCGCGTACTGATCGTTGGCGTAGCCAGCAAACTGTCTATCGCCTCGGGTATCGCCGCGGCCATGCACCGTGAAGGCGCGCAGTTGGCCTTCACCTACCAGAACGAAAAACTCAAGGGCCGGGTCGAGGAATTCGCCGCCGGTTGGGGCTCCAGTCCCGAATTGTGCTTCCCTTGCGATGTGGCCAACGACGAGGAAATCGCCGCGGTCTTCGAAGCCCTGAGCAAGCAATGGGACGGCCTCGATTGCATCGTTCACTCCGTCGGCTTCGCGCCGGGCGATCAGCTCGATGGCGACTTTACCGCAGTGACCACCCGTGAAGGCTTCCGCATTGCCCACGACATCAGCGCCTACAGCTTCGTCGCCCTCGCCAAGGCCGGTCGCGAGATGATGAAAGGCCGCAACGGCAGCCTGCTCACCCTCTCCTACCTGGGTGCCGAGCGCACCATGCCCAACTACAACGTCATGGGCATGGCCAAAGCCAGCCTGGAAGCCGGCGTACG
>NZ_CAMPHN010000267.1 GCF_946885885.1 uncultured Pseudomonas sp. | reverse complement strand
TCCGAGCCTGTTTTTAACGCAGTATTGCCAACGCAGGTAGTTTTTCAACAGCCTGCTAGCCCAGCAGCTGCAACGCCTCGCTGCTGCACTGCTGAATACGCGCCCAATCGCCCTGCTTGACCCACTCGCTGTCGAACATCCAGGTGCCGCCGACGCACATCACATTGGGCTGGGCCATATAACGCTGCAGATTATCCGGATTGATGCCGCCGGTCGGGCAGAATTTCACCCCGGGGAAAGGTCCGCCCAGGGCTTTGAGCGCCGCGGTGCCGCCGCAGACTTCGGCGGGGAACAACTTGAAGCGGCGGTAACCGAGGGCATAGCCGAGCATGATTTCCGAGGCGCTGCTGACGCCGGGCAACAGTGGCACGTCGCTTTCCAGGCTGGCTTCGAGCAATTCGCGGGTCGAGCCCGGGGTGACGATAAATTGCGCACCGGCCTCGACGGCGGCGCCGAGCATTTGCCGGTCGAGCACGGTGCCGGCACCGATACAAAGCTCCGGGCGCTGCTCGCGCAGCTGACGGATGGCGGTCAGGCCATGGGCCGAACGCAGGGTGATTTCCAATACGCTGAGGCCGCCTGCGGCCAGGGCATCGGCCAGCGGCAATATGTCCTGCTCACGGGCAATGGTGATCACCGGCATGATCCGCGCGCGGGCGCAGAGGCTGTCGATCTGGGCGATTTTTTCCGCCATGCGGGTTTGCGGACTATCGGCTGGGCTGGTCTTTGCTTGGTTGATCATAAGGCTGGTCCTTCGGGCCTAGGGGCACCAGTAAATCTCGAGAGGGGGACGTAAAAAGGCGCGAATCGGCATGTTCGCCACGTCTTCGCATACCAGGGCCTGGCTGAGCGTCTGCAGCTTGCTCGCGCCCTGGATGGCCAGCAGTGGCAGGTGCGCGGTGGCCAATAGCGACAGGGTCATGCTCAAGCGCTGCCGTGGCACGCTGGGCGCCTGCATCGGCAGGCAGCGCTGCGGGCAGTCGACACGCAGCGCCTCATGTAAATTCGGGCTATCGGGAAACAGCGAAGCGGTATGGCCATCGTCGCCCATGCCCAGCACCAGCACGTCGATCGGCGGCAATTCGGCGAGCGCCTGATTGGCCAGCAGCGCCGCTTTTTCAAGGCTCTCTGCCGCGTGATACAAGCCGATAAAACGCGCCGCCGCAGCCGGGCCGCGTAACAGATGGCGACGCACCAGGCCTTCGTTGCTGTCGGCATGGCTGACCGGCACCCAACGCTCGTCGGCCAGGCTGATCACCACCTGCGCCCAGGGCAATTCCTGCTTGGCCAGGCATTCGAAAAACGCCACCGGGCTACGCCCGCCGGACACCACCAGGGTCGCGACGCCATGGCTGTGGATCGCCGCGCGCAGCGTTGTCGCCACCGCATTGGCCAGGTCTTGCGCCAGGTGTTTGGCGTCGCTGTGGCTGCGCGCCACCACGCCTATCGGTAAGTCGAGCTTAGAGATCGCCATACCAGGACCTCCCATCGCGGGTAATCAATGCAATCGAACTCATCGGCCCCCAGGTGCCGGCCGCGTAAGGTTTCGGCGCATCGCCAAGGCGCTTCCAACCGGCGATCAACTGGTCGCACCACTGCCAGGCGTGCTCGATCTCGTCCTTACGCACGAACAGGTTCTGGTTGCCGCGCATCACCTCCAACAGCAAACGCTCATAGGCATCGGGCACCCGCGCGCTTCGGTAGGTGTCGGAGAAATTCAGCTGCAAGGGGCCGCTGCGCAGCTGCATGCCTTTGTCCAGGCCCTGGTCCTTGGTCATCACCTGCAGGGCGATGCCCTCGTCCGGCTGCAAGCGGATGATCAGCTTGTTGCCGATCAACTGGCGCTGCTCGGGGGCGAAGATGTAGTGCGGCGGTTCCTTGAAGTGGATGACGATCTGCGACAGCTTCTGCGGCATGCGCTTGCCGGTACGCAGGTAGAAGGGCACACCGGCCCAGCGCCAGTTGCGGATCTCGGCGCGCAGGGCGACGAAGGTTTCGGTGTCGCTGCGGGTGTTGGAATTCTCCTCTTCCAGATAGCCGGGCACCGGCTTGCCATCGCTGCTGCCGGCGACGTATTGGCCGCGGACGATCTGCTGGCCCAGCTGTTCGGCGGTGATCGGTTCCAGGGCCTTGAGCACCTTGACCTTCTCGTCGCGGATGCTGTCGGCCGAGAGGTCGCTGGGCGGGTCCATGGCGATCAGGCAGAGCAGCTGCAACAAGTGGTTCTGGATCATGTCGCGCAGTTGCCCGGCTTTGTCGAAATAGCCCCAACGGCCTTCGATACCGACCTTCTCCGCCACCGTGATCTCGACGTGGGTGATGTGGTTCTGATTCCACTGGGTCTCGAACAGGCTGTTGGCGAAACGCAGGGCGATCAGGTTCTGCACCGTGTCTTTGCCCAGGTAATGGTCGATGCGGTAGATGCGGGTTTCCGGGAAGAACTTCGCCACCGCATCGTTGACCTCGCGCGAGGAAGCCAGGTCGTGGCCGATGGGTTTTTCCAGCACCACACGGGTGCGCTCGGCGAGGCCGACCTGGGCCAGGTTGGCGCAGATACCGCCGTACACCGAGGCCGGCGTGGCGAAGTAGGCGATCAGCTGTTCGGCGTCGCCCACCCGCTCGGCCAGTTCGAGATAATCCTCGGCTTCGAGGAAGTCCATGGTCAGGTAGCCGAGGCGCGCCTGAAAACGTTGCAGCAGGCTGGCCTCGATCTCGCCGGCCGGCACGTAACGGCGCAAATGTTCTTCGATCAACGCCAGCTGCTGCGATTCCTCGCCGGTTTCGCGAGCGAGGGCGAGGATGCGCGTATCGGCATGCAACAGGCCGGCGCGGTCGAGTTGATAGAGCGCCGGAAAGAGCTTGCGCAGAGCCAGATCGCCAAGGGCGCCGAATAAAGCGAAGGTGCAGGATTCAAGATTCAAAGCAGTCATGATGTACTTTCTTTTATCAAGTTAAGCTAGAAATACCCGGATTCAGCGGAAACATCAAGGCAAAATGTAGTAATAAAAACAACATTTAGCCAATTTTAACTTTAGAGTGGTCGCAACCAGGGGCCATCAGTACGATAAGCCGACATTTTTACCGTCTAGCCAAGAAGCCGTCTCGCATGAGCCCACGGCTTCCGAGGAAGCAATATGGACCGCGTGCGCAACCTACTCGAGCAGATCCAGGGTCGTCTCGACAGCCTGAACAAGGCCGAACGCAAAGTCGCCGAAGTGATTCTGCGCGACCCTCAGACCGCTACCCGCTTCAGCATCGCCGCCCTCGCGCAGGCCGCCCTGGTCAGCGAGCCGACGGTCAACCGCTTCTGCCGCTCGTTCGGCGTCAGCGGTTACCCGGAGCTGAAGATGCAGCTGGCGCAAAGCCTGGCCAGCGGCGCGGCCTATGTCAGCCGCGCGGTGGAAGCCGACGATGCGCCCGAAGCCTATACGCGCAAGATTTTCGGCAGCGCCATTGCTTCCTTGGACAGTGCCTGCCAGGCCATCGATCCACAAATGATCAGTCGCGCCGTCGACTTGTTGATCCAGGCGCGGCAGATTCACTTCTTCGGCCTCGGCGCCTCGGCTCCGGTGGCGTTGGATGCGCAGCACAAGTTCTTCCGCTTCAACCTCGCGGTTTCCGCCCATGCCGACGTGCTGATGCAGCGCATGCTGGCCTCGGTGGCGCATACCGGCGATCTGTTCGTGATCATTTCCTACACCGGGCGCACCCGCGAACTGGTCGAAGTCGCGCAGCTGGCCCGCGAGAACGGCGCCTCGGTGCTCGGCCTCACCGCCGCCGGCTCGCCCCTGGCCCTGGCCAGCACCCTGAGCCTGAACATCCCGCTACCGGAAGACACCGACATCTACATGCCGATGACCTCGCGGATCATCCAGCTCACCGTGCTCGACGTACTCGCCACCGGCGTCACCCTGCGCCGCGGCGTGGACTTCCAACCGCACCTGCGCAAAATCAAGGAAAGCCTCAACGCCAGCCGTTATCCGCTGGACGAAGAGCCGATGTAATTTGCACGAGCAGGCGTAGGTTGGGTTGAGGAGCGCAGCGACGAAGCCCAACGGCAATCTTGCGAATCGCATCGTTGCGCCTTGCCTTGTTGGGCTTCGCATAGCTCAGCCCAACCTACCCTCCGGCACGCCTGCGATCCCGTAGGGAGGACATGCCGAAGGCCTGTCCGCCATTGGGCAGCCAGCGGTGGACAAGGCTTCGCCATGTCCACCCTACAAAAGCGGGCCCCGTCGCCAGGTTTACTACGGCGTAGCAGCCCCGCTCTCAGGCACCCCCAACAACAAATGAAACACCCCATCCGGCAGCGTCATCAAGGCCGGCACGCCGGCTTCACGCAAGGCGCTCTCCTGCAACAGGCCGGCATCGCGCAGCTCCACACGCAGGCGGGTCAAGGCGACCGGCTGGCAGGATTTCAGGTTGGTTGCACCGCCCAGGGCAGCGAGCATTGCTGGGGAAATCGCCGCCGCTACGCTCTGGTTTTCGTCCTGCACCAGATCCGGGGTCAGGGCGTTCCAGAACCAGTCGCCGATTCGCTCAAACATATTCCGCACTCCTTTCAGTAACGCTCTGGCTGGCGACCAGCAAACGCTGGCGCACCTGGGCAGTGGTGCCCAGGGTCAGTATTTCCGTGGCCAGGGTGCGGCAGTCGCCCATATGCTGGCGGCGCACCGCGGCCTTGATCGCCGGAATTGCCGGCACGCTGACCGACAGTTCGTCCACTCCGAGCCCCAACAGCAGCGGCACCGCCAGCGGCTCCGAAGCCAGGCCGCCGCACAGACCGACCCACTTGCCATGGGCGTGGGCGCCGCGCACCGTCAGCTCGATCAGGCGCAACACCCCGGGATGCAAGGCATCGGCCTGGGATGCCAGACGCGGGTGGCCGCGATCCATGGCCAAGCAATACTGGGTCAGGTCGTTGGTGCCGATGGAGAAGAAATCCACCTCGGTGGCGAATTGCTCGGCGAGCAACGCCGCGGCGGGCACCTCGACCATGATGCCGAGCTGGGGCAATTGGCTCACACCCAGGGCCACGGCCTCCTGCTCCAGCATGCCGCGCACCTCGCGCAGCTCCTCGAGGCTCGCGACCATCGGCAACATCAGATGTAGACGGCTCAGCCCAGCCGCACCGAGCACGGCGCGCAACTGCGTGCGCAACAGCTCCGGGCGCTGCAAACACAGGCGAATCCCGCGCATGCCGAGGA
>NZ_CAMPHN010000266.1 GCF_946885885.1 uncultured Pseudomonas sp. | reverse complement strand
CAGACATGGCGGGTTCCCTTAGCTAGTGGCCTTGAAAAGCAGTGATGCCGGATAGTTGAAGGCGGCAGTCAAGGAGCCGTGCGCATCGGCTCGCTTTTCTAAGCAAGCTCGGTGATGTCGCGCGGCACTAGCCAGAGCCGAAGCGGTGTAGCTAGTGGCCGCTAAAGTAGATGGGCAGGTCGGTCGCTGTATATTTCAGAGCATTTCAGCGCATAACAGCGGGACGGAGGGGCCCGATCGTTCCCGATGGGCAGTCTCGAGCGGACAGCCTCGGGCGGACAGCCTCCGGCGGGCCGCCCTGGATAGGCAGCCTCGGCCAGATGCTCTCGGGCTCGGCCGTCTTGAACGTCGGGTTTCGGGCGAATGGGAAAAGAGAAGGACGGTACTCAGGCGCGCGGCCAGCTGGCCATGGCCTGGCTGGCCATGTCATGCAGCTCGGCGGCGTCCGCACCGTCGCGGGCTTGGATCGACATGCCCTGAATCACCGCGCCGAAGAAGCGCGCCAGGCTATGGCAGTTGGTGCTGGCGGGCAGCTCGCCGCAGTCCTTGGCTTCCTCGAAGCGCTTATGGATGAGCCCCAGCGTGGCGGTACGCAATTCGCTCATGCTTTGCGCCATCCGGTTATGCAGGGTGGCGCTGGTCAACAGGCCGCTGGAGACGATACAGCCGGGAGGGTGGGCGTGAGCGGTGAACTCGTTGGCTGCGCTGCTGAGCACCTGCTGGGTGAAACTGCGGGCGTCGTTGGTGTGCGCCAATGCATGCTGAATGAAATTGCCCGGCCCTTGCAGATACAGGTCGACGACTTCCAGATAGAGCTGCTCCTTGGAGCCGAACGCGGTGTAGAGGCTGGGCGGAGCGATGCCCATGGCACCGACCAGATCGGCGATCGAGGTGCCCTCGTAACCCTGTTTCCAGAACAACTGTAACGCGGTGTGCAGGGCATTTTCACGGTTGAAGCTGAGGGGGCGACCCCGTTTAGTATTTTTCTTGACTGTTTTCATAGCGGTCATTATTTAAATCGCAGATATGGATCGTCAAGCGCGCAAATAGGTGCGGGCATCCGCGACGGAGTCGATTTATCGGCAAGCGCAAGCGTGCGACAAGGGCCGTTCAATCGACCCTTGTGGAGGGGAGGTCTGTGATTCAGCCGCAGAGCAGGGACCATCGAGGAGCATGTGCCAGGTCCGCTATGCCGGACTCAGAGCATCTCGTCGATCTGAATGATCGGCTGTAGATTGGTGTAATTGACAATGTCGCCGAGCACCTTTTCGCGATGCTCCGTCATTACCTGGGCAAATTGCTCCGCAGAGCGGATATGCGTGTTGAGCAGGCACAGATAAGGTGCGCTCGAGCCATCGACGGCCTGAATGCCACGGCGTACCTCGGTGCTCAGGACGTTATCGCCGAGCAATTCGAGCATCATCGGGATGTGGCTGTCGCGGTAATACGCGAAATCGAAATGACCGCCGGGTTCGTTCGGGTAGAGCACAGTGACGCAGTACATTGCCGACTCCTGATAGAAAAGGACGCAGCAGTGTGAACAAATCGTTCGAGGGCTCGCCAGTGTCCGAATGGACAGCTGGCGAACAGGCCTGGCTGTGCAGGACCGATGCTCGGCGCGCATCGGCCAGCCGCGGATTATCCGCGTACCTGCACCACCACTTTACCCACGGCCTTGCGCTGGCCCAGGGTATCGATTGCTTCGGCCGCCTTCGGCAGTGGGAAGGTCTGCGAGACCAGTGGCTTGAGCTTGCCTTCGCCGTGCCAGGCGAACAGCTGCTGGAAGTTGGCGGCGTTGTCCTGAGGTTGGCGCTGGGCGAAGGCGCCCCAGAACACGCCGACCACCGCAGCGCCCTTGAGCAGGGTCAGGTTGACCGGCAACTCGGGGATGCGGCCGCTGGCGAAACCCACCACCAATAGGCGGCCGTTCCAGGCGATGCTGCGGATCGCGGCATCGAACAGGTCGCCGCCCACCGGGTCGTAAATCACATCGGCGCCCTGGCCGTTGGTCAGGCGTTTAACTTCGTCCTTCAGGCTGCTGTCGCTGTAGTTGATCACCTCGTCGGCCCCGGCGGCTTTGGCTACTTCCAGCTTCTCGGCGCTGCTCGCCGCGGCTATCACCCTGGCGCCCATGGCTTTACCGATTTCCACCGCGGCCAGGCCGACGCCGCCGGATGCGCCGAGCACCAGCAGGGTTTCGCCGGGTTGCAGGTTGGCGCGCTGTTTGAGCGCGTGCATCGAGGTGCCGTAGGTCATGCCGAAGGCGGCAGCTGTGGCGAAATCCATACTCGCGGGAATCGGCATGACGTTGTAGCCGGGCACTGCGACTTCCTCGGCGAAACTGCCCCAGCCGGTCAGCGCCATTACCCGGTCGCCGACGTTCAAGTGGCCGACTTTCTCACCCACTGCCTTGACCACGCCCGCCGCCTCGCCACCGGGGGAGAACGGGAAAGGCGGCTTGAACTGATATTTGCCTTCGATGATCAGGGTGTCGGGAAAGTTGACCCCGGCCGCGTGCACTTCGAGGAGGATTTCGGTCTTCTTCGCTTCGGGGCTGGCAACTTCTTCCAGTACCAGGGTTTCGGCTGGGCCGAAGGCTTTGCACAGCATGGCTTTCATCGGGCTATTCCTCTGCGGGTGATGGGCTAGCAGTGTAGGTACGGGGGGCGCGCGGTCAACGAGCATGCCCGAGCATTATGGTCGTGCATAAGCCTGGGGCTTGGGCCTGGGCTCGGCTGTGGCTATGCTATGGCTCGACCCTTGGAGGAAACGCCCCTGTGAAAGTGTGGATCGCATTGTTGCTGGCCCTGTCCCTGCCGTTGCTGGCTCAGGCCGAAGAAGACGAAAAAGCCAAAGAAGAGGCTGCTCCGGTTGTGGCTTATATCAGCTTGTTTCCCGCGCTGGTCGGTAACTTCGGTTCGGGGCCGAAACTCAAATTCTTCAAGGCGGATATTTCTTTGCGGGTGACCGGCGCCGATACCGAGGCCAAGGTAAAGCACCATGAGCCGCTGATCCGTAATCAGTTGGTCATGCTCTTCTCTCAGCAGACCGAAGCCTCGATGGCCGCGCCCGAGGCCAAGGAGAATTTGCGTGTGGAAGCGCTCAAGCAGGTGCAGGAGGTGCTGACCCAGGAGGAAGGCAAACCGCTGGTGGAAGACCTGTTATTCAACAACCTGATCATCCAGTAGCGGTATCCAGGCTCCATTCGCAGGTGCAGTTGCGGCCTTGGTGCTTGGCTTGGTACAGCGCCTGGTCGCTGCGTGCGATCAGCATATAGGGCTGGTTGTCCTGACTGGGTTCGATGCTGGCCAGGCCGATGCTCAGGGTGATGCGGCCGATAGGACTGGCGGGGTGGGGGATGTCCAAACCGGCCAACTGCCGATGAATATGGCTGGCCACATGGCCGCCGCCCTGCATATCGGTATTGGCCAGGATAATCGCGAACTCCTCGCCGCCGTAGCGGCACGCCACGTCGCCTTCGCGCTGCAGGCAGTCTTTCAGCAGGTCGGCGACCTGTTGCAGCACGTCGTCGCCGGCCAGGTGGCCGAGCTGATCGTTGTAGGCTTTGAAATAGTCGATATCGAGCATCAGCAGGGTCAGCGGGGCGTTGTGCCGGCGTAAACGTCGCCATTCGCTGGCCAGTTGGTTGTCGAAGAAGCGCCGGTTATACAGCCCGGTGAGACCATCCTGTTGCGACAGGCGTTGCAGTTGCGCCTCCACTTGCAGGCGTTCTTTGTTGTCGCGGGAAACCCCGATCAAATACTCATGCTCGTTGACCGTCATGATCTGCGCGCTGATTTCCGCGGCCTGATAGCTGCCGTCGCGCCTGCGCATCTCCCGCTGG
Source organism: uncultured Pseudomonas sp. (assembly GCF_946885885.1). The sequence goes on along the minus strand of NZ_CAMPHN010000266.1, from coordinate 1,369 downwards.
GAAATCGGCGAGAGCTTGTCCTGCTGAGCCTGGCGCACGCTGTCCAGCCAATGGTGGAAGCCTGGCAGCAGCTGCTCCGGGTCTTGCTTGAGCAATTCGCCGAAAGCCTCTGCGCTATAGCCCAGGCTGCTGTGCATGGCCCGGTTCATGTGCAGAATGTCGCGGGTTTGCGGGTTGATGATGAACAGACCGTCGCGGCTGGAATCGGTCAGGTCGAGGACCAACTGCAGGCGCTCGCGGCTATCGCGTAAGGTCTGTTCGACTCGTTCGCGCTGGCTGACTTCTTCATTCAGCCGACGATTGCTGGTTTGCAATGCGCTGGCGCGGCGGGCGTTTTCCAGGGCCAGGGCCATGGCGGCGACCAGCAGCAGGCTGATCACCAGGCTGGCGGCGAACACCAGTTCCGGCAGCGGCGTGGTCAGTTGTTCCACCAGCCGCTCGGTGGGCTCCAGACGCAGGGCGAAATTGGTGTTGTTGAGCAGGTGCAGAGGAATTTCCTGCTGCAAGGCCTCGACGGCTTGGCCGAGTTCGCGCCGGTAGATCGGCTTTCCGCCTTCGAGCAGGGATGCGCTGAAATTATCGTTATCGATATTACTGAGCAGTGCGTCCATCAAGCGCTCGACGCGAAACACCCCCTGTATGAAACCGTCGAAGGTGCGCTCGCCCCGCTCGTCGGTAATGTACAGCGGCGTGTAGAGGATAAAGCCACGGCCGCCCTGCACCAGCGCGAAGCTGTTGGAAAAGCTCGGTTCGCCAGTGGCTTTGGCTTGCATGGCCAGCCGGTAATTGGGGTGCTCGGGGGTGAGGCGGAATTGCTGAGCTGCTTCGTTGCCTTGCATGGGCTCGATCCAGCGCATCGCCAGGTCGGGCCCCAGCCATTGAATGGCTTGATAGCCTTTGAAGTTTTTCAGGGAGAACTGGCTATCGAGGGTCCACTCGTCGCGCGGGATACGCCCACGGTAGTTCCACAACAGCGCCAGGCTACCCAAACCGTCGACCTGTTCGATCAGGCTGCTTTCAAGCTGGCGCGCCAGGCTGTGGGCTTGGTATTCGACGCGTTCGGCGATACGTTGCTGCTGGCTGGTCAGCAGTTGCTGCCAAAGCAGCAGGCTGGCGAAGCACAGCGCCAGCAGGATGGCGACCAGCGCCATGCGTGCAGACCATAGGGGCAAGGAGCGCCGCAGCATAAATGACCTCAGAAGGTTCATCTATTTAAATAGCACAGCGCCATTTCAGCGGATAGCAAGGATCGCTGCCCATTGTGCACCACTGACGGGCATAACCGACAGACGGCTGCCTTTTTGCACCAGCGGGAGCTCCAGCAGGGCGTTTTGCGCTTTCAATTCGGCCAGTGGTATCACCCGTTCGA
>NZ_CAMPHN010000265.1 GCF_946885885.1 uncultured Pseudomonas sp. | reverse complement strand
TGCCAAAGGCGGCTATCTGCCCACGGTCGATTTACTGGTCGGTTATGGCCGGGAAAATACCGACAGCCCGACCACCCGAGCCCTGGGCAACCACAACACCGAGACACTCACCTACGGCACCTCCGAATTGCGCCTGCGGCAGATGCTGTTCGATGGCTTCAATACACCCAATGAAGTCGCACGCACCGAGGCCGTGGTGAACTCGCGCGCCTATCGCGTGCTCGGCACCTCGGAGAGCCTGGCGCTGCGTACCGTCGAGGTCTATCTGGATGTATTGCAACGCCGCGAAATGGTCGCCCTGGCGAAGAATAATTTGCTGGCCCACCAGCGCATCAACGACCAGATCGATTTGCGCAGCCGCCAAGGTGTGGGCAGCACTGCCGACTTCGATCAATCCAGCGCCCGCCTGGCCCTGGCGGAAAACAACTACTTCACCGAACAGGTCAACCTGGCCGACGCCGAAGCCAACTTCATCGGCGTGACCGGGCGTAGCCCCGATGAATTGGTCGCGCCCTCGACCATCAAAGGCGCGATGCCCGCCGACCTTGCGCTCGCACGCCAAACGGTCATGGATAACAACCCCTTCCTGAAGTCCGCGCAAGCCGACGTGCATGCCGCCGAGAAGCAATACGAGGTGGCCAAATCGCCGTTCTATCCGCGTCTGGACCTGGAGCTGGCCACCACCGCCAACGACAACACCCAAGGCGACGAAGGCCACAGCAACAGCTGGCGCGCCGCTGTGGTGATGAACTACAACCTGTTCAACGGCATGCGCGACAAAGCGCGCTTGCAAGCCACCGCCCACCAGATCAACGAATCGATGGATATCCGCAACAACGCGCTGCGGGTGCTCAACGAAAACCTGTCGCTGGCCTGGAACGCCATGGAGAACGCACGCCTGCAAACCCCCAAAGCGCGTGACTATGCCGATTACACCGCGCGCGTGCGCGAAGCCTATCAGCAGCAGTTCAGCCTGGGCCAACGCACCCTGCTCGACCTGCTCGACAGCGAAAACGAACTGTTCACCGCCAACCGTCGTTACACCGAGGTGCGTTATACCGAAGAGTTTTCCATGTACCGCGTCGTCGCGGCCATGGGGGATTTGCTCCGCCAGCAACAGGTTGTCGTACCGGCCGAAGCCGTCGCCTTGTCGGAAGTTAAAAGCGAGGCGCGCCTGCCAACAATGAAGTAATACCGTTGAAAAACCCAAGCGAGGCAGCCGAGACAAAAAGAACCAGACGCCCCTCGCCTTGGGAGACCGTCGGACTCGCGCGCCCGTAGTAGGACCGCGTTGAGTCCGACAGACTCCTAGGGGGTTGCGCTGAAACGCGTCAGCCGCAGGCAGCTTGCCGAGCCTGTTTTAACGCCCCGAGCTTTTCAAGAAGAGGGGCAACGCAGGTAATTTTTCAACAGCCTGCTGAGGAGCCGCACAACGTGACGACCATGGAGCGGGCTGGCGCCACCAGCGATCCGCGAGCGAGCCACGACGATCCGTTGTTGGACGGGTTATTGATCCTCTGCAAGCTGCACGACTGCTCCGCCAGCCGTGGCAGCCTGAGCGCCGGCTTGCCGATGCCCAAGCAATGTTTGAGCGCCGAGCTGCTGCCCCGCGCAGCCGCCCGCGCGGGCTTGCAGGGGCGCCTGTTACGCCGTGAACTTTCCGCCATTTCCCCCCTGAACCTGCCGGTGCTGCTATTGCTCAAGGGCGGGCGTTGCGCGGTGTTGCGCAAGTGGGGCGAAAAGCGCCAAGCCTTGATTCTGCCCAGCGAGGCCGACGGCGGCGAACAGTGGGTCAGCCGCGAACAACTGGCCAGTGAGTACAGCGGCCAAGCGTTTTTCGCCCGCCCACGGCATGAGCTGGAGGATGCGCGCACCCCGCTGGTACCGCGTATCGACGCCTGGTTCCGCGACACCCTCAAGCTGTCGCGCTGGTTATATACCGACGCCGTTCTGGCCAGCCTGCTGATCAACGTCCTGGGCCTGATGGTGCCCTTGTTCATCATGCAGACCTACGACCGCGTGGTGCCCAACCAGGCCACCGCGACGCTCTGGGTATTGGCCATCGGTTTGTTCGTCGGTACCGCGTTCGAACTGCTGCTGCGCGTGCTGCGTGCGCACTTGCTGGATAACGCCGGTAAAAAGACCGACGTGGTGCTGTCCGCCACACTGTTCGAACGCATCACCGGCATGTCGATGAAAGCCCGCCCCGCGACCGTCGGCGGCTTCGCGCAAAGCATTCACGACTTCCAGGGCCTGCGCGAGTTCCTCACCGCGGTGACCTTGACCAGCTTGATCGACTTGCCGTTCGCCCTGCTGATGATTCTGGTGATCTGGCTACTCGGCGGCTGGCTGGTGGTGATCCCCCTGCTGGCGTTTCCGCTGACCGCGGCGTTCGCCCTGATCATCCAATCGCGTCTGCGCGATACCGTGCAGAAAAGCCTGGCCTTGGCCGCGCAACGCCAAGCATTGCTGATCGAAACCCTCGGCGGTTTGGAGATGCTCAAAGCCTGCGGCGCGGAAAGCGAACGCCAACACGCCTGGGAAAAAACCCACGGCGCCCTCACCCGCCTCGACAGCCACGGGCGCTTCCTGTCGTCGCTGGCGACCAACGGCACCCTGTTCTTTCAGCAATTCGCCGGCATGGCGATCATAGTCGCCGGGGTCTACAGCATCATCGCCGGCGACCTCAGCGTCGGTGCCCTGGTCGCCTGCTACATGCTCGGCAGCCGGGTACTGGCACCGCTCGGGCAGATCGCCGGATTGATCACCCGCTATCAGCAAGCGCGCCTGACCATGACCAGCACCGATGCGCTGATGGCGCTCCCCCAGGAACGCCAGGCCAAGCAACGACCGCTGGAACGCACGCAATTGCACGGCGCCCTGGACGTGCGCCAGGTGACGTTCAGCTATCCGGGGCAAAGCACGCCGGCGCTGAGCAAAGTCAGCCTGCGCCTGGCGCCTGGCGAACGGGTCGGCATCATTGGCCGTAGCGGCTCGGGCAAAAGCACCTTGGCGCGTTTGCTGATGGCGTTCTATACGCCCGATGAGGGACAGATCCTGCTCGACAACCTCGACCTGCGTCAGCTCGACGTCGCCGACCTGCGCCACCAGATCGGTTACGTCGCCCACGATCTACCGCTGCTGGCCGGCAGTCTGCGCGACAACCTAACCCTGGGTGCGCGCTACGTCAACGACGTGCGCATGCTCGAAGTGGCAGAACTGAGCGGCGTAAGCGAACTGGCCAGACAACACCCGCAAGGCTTCGATCGCCCGGTCGGCGAACGCGGTCAGTTGCTTTCCGGCGGCCAGCGCCAAGCCGTGCTGCTGGCCCGCGCCATGCTTCTCGACCCGCCCATTCTGCTGCTCGACGAGCCCACCAGCGCGATGGACAACACCAGCGAGGAAATCCTGCGCAACCGTCTGCAAAGCTGGGCTCAAGGCAAAACCATGCTGCTGATCACCCACCGCGCCTCAATGCTCAGTCTGGTCGACCGCCTGGTGGTGCTGGACAACGGTCATATCGTCGCCGACGGCCCGAAAGCATCGGTGATCGAGGCGTTGCGCAAAGGCCGGGTCGGCCCGGCAGCGGTATAGGAAGTCAGCCCTATGAGTTATTCGATCAGCGCCTACTTCGCCAGCCTGCGCCGCAAACGGCAGGACACCGAATTCATGCCGGAGGTCGACGGCACCATCCTCGAAGACTCGCCCTGGTTCGCCCGGATCACCGTCTGGCTGGTCAGCGCCTGCCTGATCGCGGCATTGATCTGGGCCAAGTTCGCCGTGCTCGAGGAAGTCACCACCGGCGAAGGCAAGGCGATCCCGTCGAGCAAAATCCAGGTCATTCAGAATCTGGAGGGTGGCATCGTCAGCGAAATATTCGTGCGCGAAGGCCAGGTGGTGGAAAAGAACGATGTACTGATGCGTCTCGACGACACGCGTTTCCTGTCCAACCAAGGGGAAACCGAAGCCGACCGCTTATCCCTGATCGCCCGCATCGAACGCCTGAGCGCCGAAGCGGAAGACCGGCCCCTGGTGATTCCCGAGGAAATAAAGCGCCTGGCCCCGCAATTGGCCGAAGACGAACTGGCCCTGTACCACTCGCGGCAGCAGCGCCTGGAAAGCGAACAGCGCACGCTCGGCGAACAGTTGCTGCAGAAAACCCAAGAGCTCGCCGAATTCCAAGCCAAAGCCCAGCAATACCGCTCCAGCCTGGGTTTGCTGCAGCAAGAGCTGAACATGTCGCAACCGCTGGTCGCCACCGGGGCGATTTCCCAGGTGGAAATCCTCCGCCTGCAACGTAGCGCCGTGGAGGTACGCGGCTCGCTGAACGCCACCAACCTGGCGATCCCCAGAGCCGAATCCGCGGTCAGCGAAATCAAGAGCAAGATCGAAGAATCCGAGTTGGCCTTTCGCTCCGAGGCCTTCAAAGAGCTCAACGAATTGCGCACCGAGCTGAAAAAAATCAACGCCACCAGCTCCGCCATCCAGGACCGCGTCAGCCGCACCACGGTGATTTCCCCGGTCAAGGGCATCGTCAAACAGCTGAAGATCAACACCATCGGCGGCGTCGTCCAGCCGGGCAGCGACATGCTGGAAATAGTGCCGCTGGAAGACAACCTGCTGATCGAAGCCAAGGTGCGTCCCCAGGATGTGGCCTTCCTCCATCCCGGGCAGAAAGCCATGGTCAAATTCAGCGCCTACGACTTCACCATTTACGGCGGTCTGAAAGCCAACCTGGAGCTGATCAGCGCCGATACCATCACCGACGAAGAAGGTAAAAGCTTTTACCTGATCCAGGTGCGCACCGATAAAAACCACCTGGGCAGCGACGAACATCCACTGCTGATCATCCCCGGCATGATCGCCACCGTGGACATCATCACTGGCGAGAAAAGCGTGCTGGATTACCTGCTGAAACCGGTCCTCAAAGCCCGCGCCGAAGCGTTGCGCGAACGCTAGAAGCGGTCTTCGGTAAGCCCCGGACGCAATCCGGGCTACCGGAGCTGTGTAGGGTGGATGACGCTTTACCCATCCACCAATTGCGGTGGTGGATGAAAAAAGCGTCATCCACCCTACGAAGATGCAGGTCTTGCGGATAACGGAGCGTGCCCCCGTAGCCTGGGAAGGCGCCAGCGCACTCCGGGGAACCTAATCCCGGTCTGCACCAATCACCTCACACCGTATCCACCAGCAGCGCGTTGTCGCCGAGCAAGCCGTTG
>NZ_CAMPHN010000264.1 GCF_946885885.1 uncultured Pseudomonas sp. | reverse complement strand
CTGCGCCGTCTGCGCTGGGCCTGATGTGACTTGCCTACCCTTGAATTCGTCTAGCCGACACATCCTGTGAGGCGCGCCATGCACGATCCTTTCGAAGAATCCCTACGCGATTTGCTCAAATCGCCATCGTCGCCGCACGACGACGACGCCTGTCTGCATCGCGTGTTGAAGACCGCCAATCGCCAAGTCGGCGCGGGCGATCTATTCGCGGTGGTGGGGCATTGGCTCGGCGCCTTGATGATCGCCTTGAACAATGGTTCCGCTCACATCTCACCGGTGTCCCGCCGCCCTACTTCCGCTCGTTCTACTGATAAGGCTGACTGAAATGGAACTCGATCCCTGGACTCAAAGCCTGGTAGCCGCGATGACCGCGCTCTGGACCAAAGTCGCTGTGTTCATCCCAAACCTGTTCGTGGCGCTGATTTTGGTATTGCTCGGTTTCGTCGTGGCCAAGCTACTCGATACCTTGCTGTCGAAATTGCTCGGCAAGATCGGTCTGGATCGTTTGATGGCGGGCACCGGGCTGACCAAGTTGCTCAGCCGCGCCGGCATTCAGGCACCTGTATCGACCTTGATCGGCAAGATCATCTACTGGTTCGTGCTGCTGATCTTCCTCGTCTCGGCGGCGGAGTCGCTCGGTCTGGAGCGGGTCTCGGCGACGCTCGATGTACTCGCCTCGTATCTGCCCAAGGTGTTCGGCGCTGCGCTGGTGCTGGTGGCCGGTGTGCTGCTGGCGCAATTGGTCAGCGGTCTGGTGCGCGGTGCGGCCGAAGGGGTGGGGTTGGATTACGCCCATGGCCTGGCCCGCATCGCTCAAGGCTTCGTGGTCATCATCAGTATCTCGGTGGCCATCGGGCAGTTGGAGGTCAAGACCGACCTGCTCAATACCGTGATCGCCATCGTGCTGACGTCCGTGGGCCTGGCCGTCGCATTGGCGCTCGGGCTGGGCAGTCGGGAGATCGTCGGACAGATTCTCGCCGGCATCTATGTGCGGGAGCTGTATCAGGTGGGGCAGCAGGTGCAAGTGGGTGATATAGAAGGGCAGATCGAAGAAATTGGCACGGCCAAGACTATTCTGTTAACCGATGCGGGCGAACTGGTGTCCATCGCCAATCGGACCTTGCTCGAACAACGGGTGAACAGCCAGTAAGGCATCTCCCTGTTCATGCAATCCCTGCTAATGTATGCCGCCGGTCGCCGATTTTTGGCATTGGCGGCTTCTGTCCCGACTGTTGGCCCAACTCGTTTTGAATAAAGCCCAAACGCTACCTGTGCGCTATGACCCTCGCGAGCTTTCGGACGAAGAGCTGGTCGCGCGTGCCCACGACGAATTGTTCCATATCACCCGGGCATACGAAGAGTTGATGCGGCGTTATCAACGTACGCTGTTCAACGTCTGCGCACGCTATTTGGGTAATGATCGTGATGCCGACGATGTGTGCCAGGAGGTAATGCTCAAAGTTCTTTATGGCCTGAAAAACTTCGAGGGCAAGTCGAAGTTTAAAACCTGGCTATATAGCATTACCTATAACGAATGCATTACCCAGTATCGCAAAGAGCGGCGCAAACGCCGCTTGATGGATGCATTGAGTCTGGATCCGTTGGAAGAGGCGGTCGAGGAAAAAGCACCGAAAATCGAAGACCGTGGCGGACTCGACCGTTGGTTGGTACATGTCAACCCCATCGACAGAGAAATTTTAGTGTTGCGCTTCGTCGCCGAGCTGGAGTTTCAAGAAATTGCCGATATCATGCACATGGGCCTGAGCGCCACGAAAATGCGCTATAAGCGAGCCCTCGATCGGCTCCGTGAAAGATTCTCCGACACGCCTGAACTTAACTAAATCAATTGCGTCAAACTTTCCGGTTAATCCTTATGAGGATTGCCGGCTGAGTTGTCTTGCGTGTGCGTGCGCATGCGCCAGGCAACTTACTGACCACCAAGATAGGGATTCACAAATGAAATCGAAGAACACTTTTGGCGTTGTCATTGGCTCACTGCTGGCTACATCTTCTCTCAGCGTGCTGGCTCAGGGTCAAGGCGCGGTTGAAGTGGAAGCTTTTGGCAAGCGCTCTTTCACCGAAAGCAATCGTGAGGTAACCGATGGCAACTTATTCGGCGGTAGCATTGGCTATTATTTGAACGATGACGTTTCTCTGAATCTGTCCCACGGTACCTATCGCAGCATTCGTTCCAAAGATACTCTGCCCGGCTCCACTCATGGCCGTGAGCAAATCGACGGCCACCTGAGCACCTTGGAAGCTCAATATCACTTCGGTACGCCTGCTGCGCAAAGCCTGCGTCCTTATGTTTCCGCCGGTTTCGGTCATCAGGAACTGGACAACACCTTCACTCGCGGCAATGACAAAAGCACCTTCGCCATCGTCGGCGCTGGCGCCAAGTACTATTTCAACGAGATGTTCTTCGCCAAGGCCGGTGTCGACGTGCTGCACAGCCTGGATACCGAAAACACCGAGTGGCAAGCTGGCGTAGGCGTCGGTTTGAACTTCGGCGGTAGCAGCCAGCCTGCGCCGCAGGTGATCGAGGCTGCTCCGGAGCCGATCGCTGAGGTCGTTGCCGAAGAACCGCTGGAAACCGTTCGCGTCGAACTGGACGTCAAGTTCGATTTCGACAAGGCGCGGGTTAAAGAAGAAAGCTACAGCGATATTCAGAACCTCGCCGACTTCATGAACCAGTACCCGCAGACCAGCACCACGGTCGAAGGTCACACCGACGCCGTTGGCACCGATGAGTACAACCAGCAGCTGTCCGAGCGTCGTGCCAACGCCGTTCGCGACGTGCTGGTCAACCAGTACGGTGTGGGTGCCGAGCGCGTCAATACCGTTGGCTATGGCGAGTCGCGTCCGGTTGCCGATAACGCTACCGATTCCGGCCGTGCGATCAACCGTCGCGTCGAAGCTGAAGTAGAAGCTCAGATCAAGCAGTAACAGATCTGGCTTTATAGAAAACCCGGCTCCGGCCGGGTTTTTCTTTGTCTGCAGAAAAGCTACATAGCAAAAAAAGCCCGGCTTTCGCCGGGCTAAGAACAACTCCGCAGGAGCGCGAAGCGGTTAGGCACTCATGGCAGCAGCCAGTACCTGCTGCTGCGCGGCGACTTCGCCGATGACCAGGATGGCCGGGCTTTTCAGTTGGAAGTCGAGGGCATCTTGTTGCATCGAGGCAAGCGAGCTGCGGCATTCGCGTTGCTGGGGCAGGGAGGCGTTTTCGATCAGCGCCACCGGCATGTCGGCGCGCATACCGCCGGCCAACAGGCTTTCGCGGATTTCCGGCAGTTTGGCGACGCCCATATAGACCACCAGGGTGGTGCCGCCCAGGGCCAGGGCCTGCCAGTTCAGCGTGCTGTCGTCCTGGGTGTGCGCGGTGACCAGGGTCACGCCGCGGGCCACGCCGCGCAGGGTCAGGGGGATACCGCAGTTGGTGGCACCGGCCAGACCTGCGGTGATGCCATTGACCATCTCCACCTCGATACCGTGGGCGGCCAACCAGTCGGCTTCTTCGCTGCCACGCCCGAAAATGCACGGGTCGCCGCCTTTCAGGCGTACCACGCACTTACCCTGACGCGCATAACGCAGCATCAGGCGATGGATAAACGCCTGGGGCGTGGAGCGGCAACCGCCGCGCTTGCCCACCGGGACTATGCGTGCGGTTGGACAATGCTCAAGCACCGCCGGGTTGACCAGGTCGTCGATCATCACGATCTCGGCTTGGTTCAAAGCCTTCACTGCCTTGAGGGTCAGCAATTCCGGGTCGCCCGGACCTGCACCTACCAACCAGACTTTTGCGCTCATATCAAATTCCTCGTCGTAGGGTGCGCCCTGCGCACCGGTACATCAACTTGGTGCGCATGGCCTAGGCGGCCCCGCGCACCCTACGGTTATGCGTTCACTACTAGAGGCTGGGTTGCCAGCAACCGCTTGATCTCGGGCACGCAGGAGCCGCAACTGGTGCCGCATTTCAGCTCCTGCTTGAGGCCGTCGAGGTCGAGGCCGCGGCTGATGCCGGCGCAGACCGCGTCTTCGCTGACGTTCAGGCAGTTGCACAGGGTTTTGCCGGCTTTCTTGCCGCTGGCGGCGCCCGGTGGGGTGGACAGTGGCGCCAGCAACCAGCGGCGCAGGTCGGCATCCGCCTGGCCTTCGCTCCACAGGCTTTTCAGCCAGTCGCGGGCGATGGTTTCCCCGGCCAGACGCAGGCTGACGATACGTCCGTCCTCGATGCGCACGCGCTTGCCGACCGCTTTACGCGGATCGTCATAGGCCAATACCGGGCCTTCGTGCAGGTCGAGCAAACGATCGATCTGCGCCAGCAACTCAGGCTCGGGCGCCATCGCGCAGGCGGCGCGGATCAGCAGAGCAGGGCGCTCGCGACCGGTCAGCGTCAGGTTGGCGTAGGCGAAGCCTTCGAATAACGGACGCAGGGCCTGGAAGCGCGCTTGCACCTCGCCTTCGACCAGAGCGAAAAACGTCCAGGGCAGTTCGACCTTTTCCACCTCGATGCCGGCGTGCTTGAGCTCGGGCTGTTTCGACAGCGGGTCGAACGCCGGCTGGGTCAGCACGTTGGTGCCCAGACCTTTGAGAAAGCGATTGCCCCAATGCATCGGCAAATAGGCTTGGCCGGAACGTACCGAGTCGTCGGCCTGCACCGGCACGATAAGACTGCCGCGGCGGCTACGTACCTTGATCAGATCGCCACTTTGCAAACGACGACGACGCAACTCGTCCGGATGGAGACTGAGCACGGCGTCTTCGACGTGGCCGAACAGGCGTGCGGCGGTGCCGGTGCGGCTCATGCCGTGCCACTGATCGCGAAGGCGGCCGGTGTTGAGCGTCAGCGAGTAGCGCGTCTCGCGCTTTTCCTTGGGCGCGCGGTACGGGTCGGCATGGAACTGCGCACGTGCATTGACGGTAGGGAAACGACCGTCGCCATACAGGCGTGCGGTGCCGCGGGTAGCCCCGGCCGGGAACGGCCATTGCTGAGGGCCTTGGTCATCCAGAATCGCGTAGCTGAGCCCCGACAGGTCGAGGTCGCGCTTGGCGGTCAGGTGTTTGTACTCTTCGAACAGCCCTTGCGGGCTGTCGAAGTCGAACAGGCTTGGCAGGCCGGGGCGTAACAGTTTTTCCAAACGGCGGGCGAAGTCCGTGGTGATCGCCCAATCCGGCCGTGCCTCTGCGGGCGCGGGTACGGCGCGACGCACATGGCTGACGCGGCGCTCGGAGTTGGTCACCGTGCCTTCCTTCTCGCCCCA
>NZ_CAMPHN010000263.1 GCF_946885885.1 uncultured Pseudomonas sp. | reverse complement strand
ACGGCGATTTCAAGAGCAAGCTCGAAGTGGCCGAGGCCAGCGACAGCGGCATGCGCGCCAACCTGCCGACACCAACCGATATTCCCTGCCGCGAATGCGGCCGGCCGATGATGATCCGTACCGCATCCACCGGGGTGTTCCTCGGTTGTTCCGGTTACGCGCTGCCGCCTAAGGAGCGCTGCAAGTCGACCCTCAACCTGGTGCCGGGCGATGAAATCGCCGCGGACGACGAAGGCGAATCCGAATCCCGCGTATTGTTGGGCAAGCATCGTTGTCCGATCTGCTCGACCGCCATGGATGCTTATCTGCTGGATGAAACCCGTAAGCTGCATATTTGCGGCAATAACCCCGATTGTGCGGGTTATGAGATCGAGCAGGGCCAATACCGCATCAAAGGTTACGAAGGCCCGAGCCTGGAGTGCGATAAGTGCGGCAGCGAGATGCAGCTGAAAACCGGGCGCTTCGGCAAATTCTTCGGCTGCACCAATGGCGAGTGCAAGAACACCCGTAAGCTGCTCAAGAGCGGCGAAGCGGCCCCGCCGAAAATGGATCCGGTAAAAATGCCGGAGCTCAAGTGCGAGAAGGTCAACGACACCTACATCTTGCGCGACGGCGCTTCGGGACTGTTCCTGGCTGCCAGCCAGTTCCCGAAAAACCGCGAAACCCGTGCGCCGCTGGTGCTGGAGTTGATCCCGCATAAGCACGAGATCGATCCCAAGTACCATTTCCTTTGCGATGCGCCGAAGCAGGACCCGGAAGGGCGCGCTGCGGTGATTCGTTATAGCCGCAAGACCAAGGAGCAGTACGTGCAGACCGAGGTCGATGGTAAGCCGACCGGTTGGCGCGCATTCTTCGACGGTGGCAAGTGGACGGTCGAAGATAAACGCTGATCGGACAAACAGCGTGCCTGTCGAGGCAGGCGCGTATAGTCGGTTGATCCGTTATGGAGGGCGTCCAAATGGCCAATGAGCGCTATACCCGCACCAATCAGAAGATCTTCTATGCAGGGCTCTCGTTGGAGTCCTGGTGTAAGGCGCAAGAGGGACGGGCGATGAACGCCCAGGCGTTGGTTCAGGCCGAACGCGAGGCGGCGTTGTTTCACCTATACGGCGCGTTGCTTGGTTTGTGCCATGAGATCGCCGGCTACTATCGTCTGCCCAATAGCGATGCGCCGCGTGCGGAAGACTTTCTTGCCCCGGCGGTATTGGATGCCGCCCCCAGCCAGGAGCTGGGTGAGCTGGTCGAGCTGGCGCAGTCCCCCGACAGTTGGCTTGCCCAGTTGCTGAGCGCCTATGCCGAGCTGTTCCAGCCGCCCTTGGTGGACAAGAAAGCCAAACTCGACCCCGGCACGCCGTTGATCACTGCGGTTACCCTGGAGGATGAGATCGAGCCCTTGTCGCGGGAAACCTTGGAAGCCTGGCGTCAACATCTGAGGGCTTTAGCGCAGCGCTTTCGTGAGACCTTGAGCGAATGGTGATGGCCCTTTGGATCGGCGGGCTAGGGTGTACCCTGGTCGGCTGTTACAATGCCGGCCTTTAGTGGAGAGCCGAATCTATGCCTACATCCTTCCTGGAAATCGTTGAATTGCCCGATGGGCGTATCGCCCTGCGCCGTGCGGAGGATGAGGAGTCGCTGGTCGTATTGGACTTTTCTGCCGATGCCAAGGCATTTCTGCAAGGGCAACATGTAGAGGTGGCTAAAGCCATGCTCAATGTCGGCGTACAGATGGCTGGGCGATTGGTCGAGGGTGATTTCGATCACGAAGACGCGCCGCGCGTCTTGCATTGAGTGTTCGGAGTCGTCTGTCGGTTGTTTTGCAGCGCAGCATGCGCTCCGTCCAATAGGGCAGTGTTCTATCGCGAGTCTGCCCGACGCACTTCCTTGTGCGTTCTCTGAGTAATCAGCCCAAGCTGATATTTAAGCTTTGCGCTTCGCCTTGCCGCGCAGCCGCTTCCAGTTGCATGCGAGCCGGACGTTCTAGCGGGTGTAGCCAGCTGACGACGGTATGACTGCGGCCGAGCGCTAACGCTTGCCGGGCGAGTTCCAGGGCGCTTTGCTCGCCACGTGGGTGCAGGATCAGAATACGTTCGCGGTTCAGCCCCGCGTCGCGTAGCCAGGCTTGAGTCAGGCTCGTCGGCGGGGCGATCAGGGTAAGCCAGCGAGCATCGTTGTTATCGCTGAGTTCGCGCAGGATAGGCGCCAATAACGTCAGGCAGTGTCCGGCAGCGCCACGTAACGACATTTCGCTGAAGGCTTCCGGCACGTCCTGTGAGGGCGGATCGAGCAAGTCGTTCAGTAGCGGCACCGTGTTGGAGGTCAGAAAGCCTTCGAACAACGGCAGTTGTGTACGGTTCAGCGACTGTGGGAACTGCATAAAGCCTCCTCTGGCAGGCGATCGAGAGCGACCTGCGTTGCCGGTGCTGCGTGAGAATGATTTGTTAGTGGCCTGTTTGGCTGGTCGGTTCGATTAGTCGGTTTCGGCGCCTGGGGCTCTAATACGGTATGACCGCTTCTGTCTCAGAACCCCGGGCAGTCGAGCTTTAGGCTCCTGGCTAGCGACGGATAACGCCGACGCTCAAGCCTTCGATGACGAGGTCCTGTTCTTCCAGGTTGACTTGGATTGGTGCGAACTCCGGATTTTCAGCGATCAGCCATACGGTGTTGCCTTCGCGTTTAAAGCGTTTAACCGTCACTTCATCGTCTATGCGGGCGACGACCACCTGGCCGTTACGTGCCTCGCGCGTGGTATGAACCGCGAGCAGATCACCATCGAAAATACCGATATCCTTCATGCTCATGCCGCGAACGCGTAGGAGGTAGTCGGCCCGGGGATGGAAAAACTCGGGGTTTATCCGGCAGGATTCCTCGATGTGTTGTTGCGCCAGAATCGGTGCGCCGGCGGCGACGCGGCCGATTACCGGCAGGCCGCCGTCTTCTTCATTGCTCGGTTCGAAACCGGGAATGCGGATACCTCGGGAGGCGCCGGGGGTCATTTCGATAGCGCCTTTGCGGGCCAGCGCTTTGAGGTGTTCCTCGGCTGCGTTCGGCGACTTGAAACCCAGCGCCTGAGCGATTTCTGCACGAGTAGGCGGGTAGCCGTTGTCTTCAAGGCAATGCTTGATGAAGGCGAGAATTTCAGCTTGGCGTGGCGTTAGTTTAAGCATTGGGCGACTCTGTTTTTATATACAGTGACTGGGATTATATACAGTGAAGTGCGCTTGGCAATCACTCTTTTCTTTCCTTTGCTCAGTCGTTTCTCTCGCACTATTGTTACTCGCTCCGCAGGGCGGACGTCTGCCAGGGTGAATGTTGTATCGCCTTGTGCGCTTGCCGATAAGATGCAAGCCTTCGACTTGACAAGGTCGCCGCTTAAAACGTATGTTTCAAACGAGTGTTTGTTAGGTGAGAAGTCATGGCCCAGTCGGAAACTGTTGAGCGCATTTTGGATGCGGCAGAGCAGTTGTTTGCGGAAAAAGGTTTCGCTGAAACCTCCTTACGTTTGATTACAGGCAAGGCGGGTGTCAATCTGGCTGCGGTGAATTATCACTTCGGCTCCAAGAAAGCGCTGATTCAGGCGGTTTTTTCGCGGTTTCTCGGGCCGTTTTGCAGCAGTCTCGAGCGCGAACTGGATCGCCGTCAGGCCAAGCCCGGCGCTACCTACAGTCTCGAAGAACTGCTGGAGTTGCTGGTCGAACTGGCATTGGAAGTGAAGCCGCGCAGCGGCAACGACCTGTCGATTTTCATGCGCCTGTTAGGTTTGGCGTTCAGTCAGAGTCAGGGGCATTTGCGTAAATACCTCCAAGAGGTCTACGGCAAGATATTCCGTCGTTACATGTTGCTGGTGAACGAGGCGGCGCCACGTATTCCGCCACTCGAATTGTTCTGGCGCGTGCACTTCATGCTCGGTGCCGCGGCCTTCAGCATGTCCGGTATCAAGGCATTGCGCGCCATGTCCGAGGCCGATTTCGGGGTGAATACCTCGATCGAGCAGGTGATGCGTTTGATGGTGCCTTTTCTCGCCGCCGGCATGCGTTCGGAAAGCGGCTTGACCGATGGCGCCCTTGCCGCTGCGCAGCTCAAGCCTCGGGTCAAAGGGGCTGGAGCCCCCGCTAAAGTTTGATTTGCCATGGGTGGGCTTGGCGGGTTCGATCCGCTAAGCTAGCCGCCCATGCGCATCCTCGATTCTCTCCATATCTCGTTGGCCGATCAGTGCCTCTACGGCTTTGCCGATGGGCAGCTGCTGCTGCGCGTGCCGGTCTCCACGGCCGCCAACGGTGCGGGCGAGCGTAACGGTTCCGGTTGTACCCCGCGTGGTCTGCATCAAGTGCGGGCGAAGATCGGCGAAGGTCTGCCATGCGCCGCAGTGCTACGCGGGCGTCGCTGGACCGGCGAGGTCTGGACGCCGCTGCTGCACGAGCAATTTCCCGGGCGCGACTGGATTCTCACGCGAATCCTCTGGCTTAGCGGCCGTGAACCCGGGCGCAACAGGCTGGGCGATCTGGACAGCTTTCGCCGCTATATCTATTTGCACGGTACGCCCGACTGCGAGCCCATGGGAGTGCCGCGCTCCCATGGCTGTGTGCGCTTGCGCAATACCGATCTGCTTGAGTTGTTCCCGCGCGTCCCTCTTCATTGCGCCGTCCAGATCGACGAGGCGCCATGCCCGGCCTGGGCGAGTGCATCTCTCGATTAAGGATTATTTGCATGCAAGGCTCGTTAATGTTGGATATCGCCGGCACTTGGCTGACCGCCGAAGACCGGCATTTGCTGCGTCAGCCGCAAGTCGGCGGTTTGATTCTTTTCGCCCGCAATATCGAAAGCCCGCAGCAGGTACGCGAGCTGTCCGCGGCCATCCGGGCGCTGCGCCCCGACCTGTTGCTGGCGGTCGACCAGGAGGGCGGGCGAGTACAGCGTCTGCGTCAGGGCTTCGTGCGTCTGCCGGCGATGCGCGCGATTGCCGATAATGCCAATGCCGAAGCGCTCGCCGAACATTGCGGTTGGTTGATGGCCACCGAGGTGCTGGCGGTTGGCCTGGATCTCAGCTTCGCGCCGGTGCTGGATTTGGATCATCAGCGCAGCGCGGTGGTCGGCAGCCGGGCGTTCGAAGGCGATGCGCAGCGCGCCACGGCTTTGGCGGGGGCTTTTATTCGCGGGATGAGCGCCGCGGGCATGGCTGCCACCGGCAAACATTTCCCTGGGCACGGCTGGGCCGAAGCCGATTCCCACGTGGCGATCCCCGTGGACGAGCGCAGCCTGGAGCAGATTCGTGCCTGGGATTTGC
>NZ_CAMPHN010000262.1 GCF_946885885.1 uncultured Pseudomonas sp. | reverse complement strand
GTAGTGGCGATAAAGACCAGGTTGTAGCTGCATCGCTGGATTCCTTGATTTTTTTGCTGGCAAAAAATTTCCGGGAGAAATTTCCACGCCGCGTAGCGACGGACCGAAGGGGCGCCGCCATGAATGGCATGGCCAAAAACAAAAACCGGGGCACTAGGCCCCGGTTTTGCATCCTCGAACCTTTAAACGCGTTCGAAGATGGTGGTGATGCCTTGACCGAGCCCCACACACATAGTGGACACGCCAAATGTCCCACCGTTCTGCTTCATTACGTTGAGCAGGGTACCGGAGATACGCGCACCGGAACAACCGAACGGGTGACCCAGGGCAATGGCGCCGCCATGCAGGTTGACCTTCTCTTCCATCTTGTCGAGCACTTTCAAATCCTTCAACACAGGCAGAGCCTGGGCAGCGAAGGCTTCGTTGAGCTCGAAGAAGTCGATGTCATTGATGCTCAGGCCAGCACGCTTGAGGGCTTTCTGGGTGGACGGTACCGGACCGTAACCCATGATCGCCGGATCGACACCGGCCACCGCCATGGCGCGGACCACGGCCATCGGCTGGATGCCCAGGTCCTGGGCACGCTGCGCGCTCATCACGATCATGCAGGAAGCGCCGTCGGTGATCTGCGAGGAGGTACCCGCGGTCACGGTGCCGCCTTTCGGGTTGAACGCGGGCTTGAGCGCCGCCAGGCTTTCCAGGGTGGTCTCCGGACGAATGGTTTCGTCGTAGTCGAAGACTTTCAGGAAGCCGTTCTCGTCGTAGCCTTGCATCGGGATGATTTCATCCTTGAACTTGCCTTCGACGGTGGCCTTGTGCGCCAGGCGGTGCGAGCGCTCACCGAACGCGTCCTGCTGCTCGCGGCTGATGCCGTGCATCTTGCCGAGCATTTCCGCGGTGAGGCCCATCATGCCGGACGCCTTGGCGGCATACAACGACAGGTGCGGGTTCGGATCGACGCCGTGCATCATGCCGACATGGCCCATATGCTCGACACCGCCAACCACGAATACATCGCCGTTGCCGGTCTGGATCGCCTGCACGGCAGTGTGCAGGGCGCTCATGGACGAACCGCACAGACGGCTGACGGTCTGGCCGGCGCTGCTGTGCGGGATCTGGGTCATCAGCGACGCCATGCGCGCGATGTTCCAGCCCTGCTCCAGGGTCTGGTTGACGCAGCCCCAGATCACATCTTCCACTTCGGCCGGGTCGACCTTGGTGTTGCGTGCCAGTACACCGCTGATCAGGTTGGCCGACATGGTTTCGGCACGGGTATTGCGATGCATACCGCCTTTGGAACGCCCCATCGGGGTACGGCCGAAGTCGACGATGACTGCATCTCTAGGATTCAGGCTCATAAATTCACTCTCGCTCTAGTCTGTCCGCGATTAACCGAAAAACTTCTGGCCGTTGGCGGCCATTTCGCGAAGCTTGGCAGTCGGGGTGTACAGCGCGCCCAGATCGGCGTACTTGTCGGCCAGGGCTACGAATTCGGCCACTCCGATGCTGTCGATGTAACGCAAAGCACCACCACGGAACGGCGGGAAGCCGATGCCGTAGATCAGGCCCATATCGGCTTCGGCCGCGGTTTCGACGATGCCGTCTTCCAGACAGCGCACGGTTTCCATGCACAGCGGAATCATCATGAAGTTGATGATGTCTTCATCGGTCACTTCACGCTGCTCGGTCACGATCGACTTGAGCAACTCGTAAGCCTGAGGGTCGATGACCTTTTTCGGCTTGCCGCGTTTGTCCATCTCGTAGGCGTAGAAGCCCTTACCGTTCTTCTGCCCCAGGCGATCGGCTTCGTACATCACGTCGACCGCGGTACGGCCTTCGACGGACATACGATCCGGGAAGCCTTCAGCCATGACGTCGCGGCCATGGTGACCGGTGTCGATACCGACCACGTCGGACAGGTAAGCTGGGCCCATGGGCCAGCCGAACTTCTCCATGACCTTGTCGATACGCACGAAGTCCACACCGAGTTCGAGCAGCTTGGAGAAACCACCGAAGTACGGGAACAGCACGCGGTTGACCAGGAAGCCCGGGCAATCGTTGACCACGACCGGGGTCTTGCCCATCTTCTTGGCGTAGGCAACGGTGGTGGCCACGGCCAGTTCGCTGGACTTCTCGCCACGAATGACTTCGACCAGCGGCATCATGTGCACCGGGTTGAAGAAGTGCATGCCGACGAAGTTTTCCGGACGCTTGAGGGCCTTGGCCAGCAAGCTGATGGAGATGGTCGACGTGTTCGAGGCGAGGATCGTATCCTCCTTCACCGCGCCTTCCACTTCAGCCAGTACGGCCTGCTTGACTTTGGGGTTCTCGACCACGGCTTCGACGACGATGTCGACGTTGCCGAAATCGCCGTAGGACATGGTCGGGCGAATCGCATTGAGGGCTTCGGCCATCTTGGCCGGGGATAAACGGCCCTTCTCGACGCGCTTGCCGAGCAGCTTGGAAGCCTCGTTCAAGCCCATCTGGATACCCTCTTCGCGGATATCCTTCATCAGGATCGGCGTGCCTTTGACAGCCGACTGGTAGGCGATACCGCCACCCATGATGCCGGCGCCGAGAACAGCGGCCAGTTTCACGTCTTTGGCGATTTCGTCGTGGTGCTTGGCCTTGCGCTTCAATTCCTGGTCGTTCAGAAACAGACCGATCAGGCTTTCGGCAACCGAAGTCTTGGCGAGTTTGACGAAGCCCGCGGCTTCGATCTCGATCGCCTTGTCACGCCCCATATTGGCGGCTTTCTGGATGGTCTTGATGGCCTCGACCGGCGCCGGGTAGTTCGGACCCGCTTGGCCGGCGACAAAACCTTTGGCGGTTTCGAAGCACATCATTTGTTCGATGGCGTTGAGCTTGAGCTTTTCCAGCTTCGGCTGACGCTTGGCCTTGTAATCCAGTTCGCCGGAAATAGCGCGCTTGACCAGATCGAGTGCAGCGGCCTGCAGCTTGTCCGCGGCAACCACGGCGTCGACGGCACCCGCTTTCAGGGCATCGGCTGCACGGTTCTCTTTGCCCGAGGCAATCCACTCGACGGCATTATCGGTGCCTATCACCCGTGGCAGACGGACGGTACCGCCAAAGCCCGGGTACAGGCCCAGCTTGACTTCCGGCAGGCCCACTTTGGCGCTATCGGCCATGACGCGGTAATCCGCGGCCAGGCACATTTCAAAACCGCCGCCCAGTGCGATACCGTTGATAGCGACAACGGTCGGTATGGCGAGGTCTTCAAAATCATTGAAGATCTTGTTGGCTTCGAGGTTGCCAGCCATCAACTCTTCGTCGGGCAACTTGAAGTTATCGACGAACTCGGTGATGTCGGCACCGACGATGAATACGTCTTTGCCACTGGTGACAATCACACCCTTGATCGAACCATCGGCCTTGATCGCATCAACGGATTGACGCAGCTCGTTCAGGGTTTGACGGTTGAATTTGTTGACGGACTCACCCTTGAGGTCGAATTTCAATTCGACGATATTGCTCTCAAGAGCCTTAACCGTGATGGCTTTACCTTCGTAAATCATCAACTGATCTCCACGGTATGGAAGCTAAACAGTACACATCGGAGCCAACCAGTAAGCCATCCCGAAGCTTAGCCGTCGAAATAGCCCTAATCAGCCTGGCACACCCGCCGATGCGATAATCGGGCTGTAAAGGCGCAGTCTTTAAGACAAACGCTCAATTCATACGCCCGTTTGATTTGGGTACGCACACCTTCTCGGAAAAGCGCCAAGTTGTCAATTAGCCTGATAAGGACTGTCGCCTCGCCCGGCCCGTAAATAGCCGTGGCACGCTTTATTTTCGGGAGATAGTGGCGAACAGGCGACGATCGGCGTCGATAAGCGGATGAGTGGACGGGCGATACGATACAACGCATATCAGATATTCCTTCGCCACGGACAGGGCCGTTTCAGCGAAATCGATACGCCATCGTAAAAACCGCTAAGGGATGCAACGGAAATGGCGTATCTTCCGTTAATCAGTGCGGATACTGCTGTCGACCTGCCGAACCATGAGCGGGTTCAAGCGATATCCGGCGGCGCAGCCGATTGCACCCCGCCACCGCCAACAGCACCTGCGCACTCCACTTTCCGGCCTGCCTGGCCATTGCGATCAACCCAGCGCTTGCGCTGGGTTTTCTTTGTCCGGATGCCGCCGGCCTTGCTCAAGCCCGCGCCAGCAGGAAATCGGCAATCCGCTGCAGCCCATCGGCCTGCGCGCGCTCGCCCCAATACACGGCAACCATCTGCGAGGATGCTTCGACCTTATATGCATCGACGGGTAGACACGCCAATTGCGTAGCCAGCGCCTCATCGGCGCAAGGCTCACGCCACTGGTTGAGCCAGATGCCGGGCTCCGCCTGCCAGTAGCACCAGCTGTCCCGATGACCGCGACGACGCGCCCGGTGATACTGTGCGCAGACACTGGGCGGCTCCCGGGTCAACCAATGCGGCCATTGCTGGCGCGATAGCTGCATCGCCAGCCCCATGCGGCGGGCCTGCAGGCGTACGTCCATCTGCCCACGCTGACGGCGCGTCGGTATCAACCAGGATAAAGGGCTGAGCACAAAGATCAGCAGCAGTAGGACGACCCAAGGGCTCATAGCGTAATCTCGCAAGCAAACAGCTGTCGCTGGCATACAGTAGAGTCATAATCAATCACATCGACCACTCTTAGAAGGAGTCACCCATGCCCTATAAGCACATTCTGGTCGCTGTCGACCTTACCGAGGAATGCGATCCGGTCATGCACCGGGCGCAGAAACTGGCCGCTGGTTGCCAGGCCAAACTGTCCGTGGTGCACGTCGTCGAGCCCATGGCGATGGCTTTTGGCGGGGATGTCCCCATGGATCTGTCCATGCTGCAACAGCAGCAATTCGATCAAGCACGCGAGCGCTTGGATGCATTCTCCGGAAAATACCCGGATATAGGCACCGAACAACGCCACCTTACCTACGGCCAACCGCGCCAGGAAATCCACCGTCTGGCCGAGGAGCAAGGCTGCGACCTGGTCGTGGTGGGCAGCCATGGTCGCCACGGCCTGGCACTACTACTGGGTTCGACCGCCAACGACGTGTTGCACGGCGCCCCTTGCGATGTACTGGCCGTGCGTCTCAAGAAAACCTGATACCGGCACCTAGTGTCGCGACACGAATCATTTGTCGCAGTCCGTGGGAGGGGCCGGGCGGCGCTCCGCTGGGCGGCACTCCGCTTCAGTCGTGATGCTTTTAACGCCTTTACGGTCAATCGCGGCTAAAGCCCCCCCCCCCCCGCCCCCCGCGTTAAA
>NZ_CAMPHN010000261.1 GCF_946885885.1 uncultured Pseudomonas sp. | reverse complement strand
ACCTCGACCTTTTCCAGCTCCAGGCCGGGGCTCAGCAAAATATGATCGAGGCAGCGCTGCGGGCGCCAACTGGGAAAGGTCGCTTCGATCTGCGGCGCCAGCAAACCCAGGTCGCGCAGGGGCGAATGCACCAGTAGATCGCTGGCGTGGGTGTTCATGTCGCCCATCAGGATCTGGTGCCGATAGCCGCCGATCAACTCATGGATATAGGCCAACTGGCGGGTACGGGTACGGGCGCCGAGGGACAGGTGCATCATCACCACGACGATCGCCTCCGCGCCTTCGCCGAGGCGCAGCAGGATGGCGCCGCGTCCGGGTGGGCCGGGCAGCGGATGGTCTTCCAGCAAGGTCGGGCGAAAACGGCTGAGCACGCCGTTGCTGTGCTGGGCCAGGCGGCCGAGGTTGCGGTTGAGCTGCTGGTACCAGAACGGAAAATCGGCGAGATGCGCGAGGTGCTCGACCTGGTTGACGTAGCCGGAGCGCATGCTGCCGCCGTCGACTTCCTGCAAGGCCACCAGGTCGTAGTCGCCGAGCATGCTGCCGATGCGTTGCAGGTTATTGGCGCGCCCCGCATGGGGCAGCAGATGCTGCCAACTGCGGGTCAGGTAATGATGATAGCGCTGGGTGGTGATGCCGACCTGGATATTGAAGCTGAGCAGGCGCAAGCGCCGGGCGTCGGGCCAGTCGGGGCTGTTCGAGCAATGCGGGTTGACCTGTGGATCGCACAGGCCAATCCCGCGATTCGGTTGCCAACGACGCAACATCGCGCGGCACTCGGCGGCTTACTGGGCCGCGCGCTCTTTATCGATCAGGTAGTCGGCGACTTCCAGGGCCTTTTGCGGGCCACCCGAGCTGCCGATGTCGAAGCGGTACTTGCCATTGACGATCATCACCGGCACGCCGCTGATCTGGTAGGCCATGGCCAGTTTCTTGGCCTTCTCCATCTGGCTCTTCACACCGAACGAGTTGAAGGTCTTGAGGAAGGTCTCTCTGTCGATGCCCTTGGTGGCGAAGAAGTCCGCCATGTCCTGAGGTGTCGCCAGCTTCTTGCCTTGCTTGTGAATGGCATCGAACACATCGCTGTGCACCTGCTCTTCGACATCCAGGGCTTCGAGGGTGAAGAACATTTGCCCGTGGACGTTCCAGGCACCGCCGAACAGGGCCGGGATGCGGATGAAATTGACGTCTTCCGGCAGTTGTTCGATCCATGGGTTGATGGTCGGTTCGAACTGGTAGCAGTGCCCGCAGCCGAACCAGAACAGCTCGACGACTTCGATTTTTCCGGGCTGGGACACCGCCACCGGTTTGCTCAGTTCGACATACTGTTTGCCGGCTTCGATCGATTCGGCCTGCGCCGCCATGCCGAACAGGCTGGTGGCGACGAGCGTGGCACTGAGAATCAGGTTGCGCATGGGTTACTCCTAAACGATTAACGATGCCCTGGGTTGCCCCGGCTATTAATTATGCGGGGCATAGTGCCTGGCATTGTAGCCGCGTGATAAATGAAAAAGGGTGGCCGAGGCCACCCTTTTCCGCTCATTTGCTTCACATCGTTACAACTGCCGGGAATCAATGCAGGCCCTGGATGAAGCTGGAGATCGCGGCGATGTCCTTGTTGCTGAGCTTGGCGGCGATCGAACGCATGATCATGCTGTCGCCGTCGTTGGTGCGTGCGCCTTCGCGGAAGTCGGTCAGCTGCTTGGCCACGTAAGCGGCATGCTGGCCGCCCAACTGCGGGAAGCCCGCTGCATCCAGGCCGGAACCGTTCGGCGAGTGGCAACCGGTGCAGGCCGGCATGCCTTCTTCCAGCTTGCCGCCGCGGTACAGCGCTGCGCCGCGCTCGACCAGCTGCGGATCGGCCGCGCCGACACTCATCTTCTTGCTCGCGAAATACGCGGAGATATCCGCCAGGTCCTGCTCGCTCAGGTTATCCAGCAGGCCGGTCATTTCCACCACCGGGCGGACGCCGGACTTGATGTCCTGCAATTGCTTGAGGAGGTAACGCTCGCCCTGGCCGGCCAGTTTGGGGAAGTTCGGTGCTGCGCTGTTGCCATCGACACCATGGCAAGCGCCACATACGGCGACCTTGGTTTCACCTGCGGCCGCATCGCCGGCGGCGTGGGCGAAACCGGTGATGCCCAGGGTCAACAGCAGACTCACGAGTACTTTGTTCATCAGCTAATCCAATTACGGCTAAAGGGAAAGAGTTATGGGCCGGGTCACTCGGTCATCAAGGTGATGACGGCTCGGTAATCCTCGGCCGTGCAGTCCGGACACAAACCGCCTGGCGGCATGGCGCCCAGTCCGTTGGTGACGCTTTGTACCAGTACATCCATGCCTTTGGTCAAACGCGGCGCCCAAGCGGCCTGGTTACCTTTCTGCGGTGCGATCGGCAGCTGACCATTATGGCAAGCCGCACACGCACGGGCGTACACGGCTTCCGCATCTTGGGCCGCTTGAGTATTGAAAGACAGCATCAATACACAGGCAGCGACTAGTATTTTTTCCATCGGATCGGTCTCATCACGGATGGAGAGCGTACTGCCTTCTATGGGCAGAGGATTCGAATCGCTCTCGGAATACTCATCGAATAGCGGACAAAGCGCACACAAAATCTGCGGCATTATATACTGGCGGCAGTGAAACTGAAACGACGCCGCGTGCCGCGATGCTTGGCATCCAGCGGGCTGCGTTCATTTGTCGCATGGGCGGTGCAGCCGCCAACTGGCTCATCGAACGTGGCGTGCCGAGCGATATCAGCCTCATTCGCGGGCGTTTTGGCCGTCTCAGCGGCCGGACTCCCCCTTCATGCCTGTCCTTACCGGATACCCCGATGCAAGCAAAGAACCCCATTATCGGCCTGTGCCAACAAGCCACTTTCCAGATCAGCGCCGCCAAGGTCGATCAATGCCCGGACGATTTCGGCCATGAGGTGGCGTTCGCCGGGCGTTCCAACGCCGGCAAATCCAGCGCCCTGAACACCCTGACCCACGCCAGCCTGGCGCGTACCTCGAAGACGCCGGGGCGCACCCAGTTGCTGAACTTCTTCCGTCTTGACGACGAACGGCGTCTGGTCGACCTGCCGGGTTACGGCTACGCCAAGGTGCCGATTCCGCTGAAGCTGCACTGGCAGAAGCACCTGGAGGCCTATCTGGGCAGCCGCGAAAGCCTGCGCGGTTTGATTCTGATGATGGACATCCGCCACCCGCTGACCGAGTTCGACCTGCTGATGCTGGATTGGGCCACCGCCAGCGAAATGCCCATGCACATCCTGCTGACCAAGTCGGACAAACTGGCGTTCGGCGCCGCGAAAAACGCCCTGCTCAAGGTGCAGCAGGAGATCCGCAAACGTTGGGGCGAGCGGATCAGCATCCAACTGTTTTCTGCGCCCAAGCGTCAGGGCATCGAAGAGGCCCAGGCGGTATTGGCCCAGTGGCTGCAGTTGGGCGAGTACGCCGTCGACGAAGCGCTGGACCAGCCGCAAGACGAGGGTTGAGCGCTTTTTCAGCGGCAAAAAAAACCCCGAACTTCATATGGGGAGGGAGAAGTTCGGGATTTAAGGTCTGAACCGCTAGGGCGGGGTTCAGATGATCTGCCAACACTTAACACAACAAAGGAGCATTGAAGGCTTTATGGGCCATTCACAAGTTCTGACCGCGTTGGAGAAAGCAAAGTTCACTGCGGATTTAGAATAGTTTGGCCACAAAAGCGCGGACTTTAATCGCTTGTCGTGCGGGTGCTCGCTCCGCGCGGTTCAATGCGCCTCGTCCCAGTTGTCGCCGACCCCCACTTCGACCAGCAGCGGCACCTCCAGCTCGGCGGCGCGGCCCATCAGTAGTTTGACCTGCTCGCGCACCTGCTCGACCAGGTCTTCGCGCACTTCCAGGACAAGCTCGTCGTGGACCTGCAGGATCACCTTGGCGTCCAGCGCCGATTCGCTCAGCCAACCATCCACGGCGATCATCGCGCGTTTGATGATGTCCGCCGCGGTGCCCTGCATGGGCGCGTTGATCGCGGTGCGCTCGGCGCCTTTACGCAGGGCCTGGTTCTTCGCGTTGATATCCGGCAGGTACAGGCGGCGGCCGAACAGGGTCTCGACGTAGCCTTGCTGCGCGGCCTGCTCGCGGGTGCGTTCCATATAGGCCAGCACGCCCGGATAACGTTCGAAGTAACGGTCGATATATGCCTGGGATTGCTTGCGGTCGACGCCGATCTGTTTGGCCAGGCCGAACGCGCTCATGCCGTAGATCAGGCCGAAGTTGATCGCCTTGGCGCTGCGCCGTTGGTCGGAGGTCACCGCCTCGAGGGCCACGCCGAACACCTCGGCAGCGGTGGCGCGGTGCACGTCGCGGTCGTGGCGGAAGGCGTCGAGCAAGCCCTCGTCCCGGGCCAGGTGGGCCATGATCCGCAGTTCGATCTGCGAGTAGTCCGCCGCCAGCAGCTTATAGCCCTTGGGCGCGACGAACGCCTGGCGGATACGCCGCCCTTCGGCCGTGCGGATCGGGATGTTCTGCAGGTTCGGGTCGCTGGAAGACAGGCGCCCGGTGGCCGCCACCGCCTGGTGGTAGCTGGTGTGGATGCGCCCGGTGCGCGGGTTGATCTGTTCCGGCAGGCGGTCGGTGTAGGTGCTTTTCAGTTTGCTCAAGCTGCGGTACTGCATCAGCACCTTGGGCAGCTCGAAGTCTTGTTCGGCGAGTTCGGCCAATACCGCTTCGGCGGTGCTGGCCTGGCCCTTGGCGGTCTTGCTGATGATCGGCAGGCCGAGCTTTTCGTAGAGGATCACCCCGAGCTGCTTGGGCGAACCCAGGTTGAATTCCTCGCCGGCGATAGCGAACGCCTGACGCTCCAGCTCCACCAGCTTTTCGCCCAACTCGAGGCTGTGCTCGCCGAGCAGCTTGGCGTCGACCAGCGCGCCCTGGCGCTCGATGCGCGCCAGCACCGGCACCAGCGGCATTTCGATTTCGCGCAGGACCTTGGCCAGGCTCGGCTCGGCCTCCAGCTTGGCCCACAGCGTCTGGTGCAGGCGCAGGGTCACGTCGGCATCCTCGGCGGCGTAGGGCGCGGCCTGGGCCAGATCGATCTGGTCGAAGGTCAGTTGCTTGGCGCCTTTGCCGGCGATGTCCTCGAAGCGGATGGTGCTGTGGCTCAGGTACTTGAGCGCCAGGCTGTCCATGTCATGGCGGGTGGCGGTGGCGTCCAACACGTAGGATTCGAGCATGGTGTCGAAGGCCACGCCCTGCACGCGGATCGGCGTCGAGGCATTGGCGAGGATATTGATGTCGTACTTGGCGTGCTGGCCGAC
>NZ_CAMPHN010000260.1 GCF_946885885.1 uncultured Pseudomonas sp. | reverse complement strand
CCAGCCATACCAGAGGCCAGTGGCTGAAATAGCTGTGATGGTGATGTTGGCGCTGGTCGACCAGGTGGAAGTAGAGCATGTCCAGGTCGGGGGCGATCCCGCCGAACACCCCGGCGAGAATAAACGCCTTGGCCGACATCCGGTCGGCGAACAACCTGCCGTGCAGCAGCGTACTGGCGATATAAGCGCCCGGTGCATGTCCGATGATCATGGTTTTCCATCCCTGGCCAAGTGCGTAGTGAACCCGCGCGATAGTGGCGCGAGTCTGCGTGAGGCGCAGGCAGGAGTAAAGGCGCACGCTTGGCAGGCTTTGCGTGCGCGGGCGCTCGGTGGCGCCGTGGCGGGAAATCAGGCCCGCTGCATGCCTTGCAGGGCGATCGCTTCGCGCGCCAAGCGCAATTGATCGGCGTCCTGATTCATCCGGTGGATCACATTGAACAGTTGCTGTTTGAGCAGATCGTCGCCGATGCGTTCCGCCGCGCGCATCACCGCGATGGCGGCGGCCTCGTTATTGTCGGCGACCAGGTCCAGCGTCTTGCACAGATTTCTCGTGATACGGCTCACCGGCACACCCTCCTGAAAATCGAGTAGGCACTTTAGAGCAGCCTCATGTCGTTTTTGTTGCAGCTTCACGGGGCATTGCCGACGACTCGCACGCCCCCGTTTAGACGCTGTCAGCGCAGGGTGTCGGCAATCGCGTGAATGTCCTCGCGATGGTCGACGATCATTCTCAATTCGCCGTTTTCGCCGATGGAATCCTGTGGCGGAAACAGCTTGCGGTAAGCGGCCAACTCCTGCAGCGGCGGCAGCCCGACATCGATATGGCGTTCTTTCAGGGCGTGGTAAAGCGCCAGATTGACCAGATCGAGCAGATCTATGTGCGGCCCGCCGCTGCATTGCCAGTTGCCGGCCTCGCGGGTCACTTCGATGTACTCGCCGTCCACCGCCCACTTCTTCAGCACGATAATGCCGAGGGACTTGCTGTATTCGCGGCACAGTTTGCCGTACAGCTGTTGGTCGGGTGGCGTGCTCGCATCCCGAAACGCCGAGAGCACGGCCAGGGTGCCGACTTCGCTGAGCAGGCTGGCGAGCAAGGCGTGCTGCGGCGTCACATGGCCGAGCAGGCGCGCCAGCAGGGCGCTGGTGCTGGCCTTGAGTACCAGACGGCTCCAGGCTTCGACGAACAGGCGTTTATGCGCCGGGCTGTGCAGGGTGAACAGACTCTTGATGCTGTGCACCATGGTGATGCGATCGACCTCGCCCATGCCGAGCAGGACGATCACTTCGCTCAGGGTTTTCGGCGCGTGGCTGTGCCGATACAGCGCGCAGGAGGCGTGTTTCATCAGCAGAGCGCTGAGCGCCGGGTCGCGGCTGATCAGGCGCACCAGGGCGGTCATCGGCACCTGCGCATCGCCCAAAGCGCGGCGGATATCCAGGGTGATGGCGGGCAGGCTGGGCAGCTGTTCCTCGCCCTGCATCAGCTGCGAAACGACCCGTCGATAGATCGAATACTCGGAAACTTCGCCAGCCAGGGTGTCCGTGCTCAAGATCGTGCGCTCCTGCCGTTTTCGACAGTGTAGGCAGCGCGCTGGCACTTAGCCTTGCAGGCGATCAATGGCAGTCAGAGGTTGTGAAAATATCGAGCGCCGTAGCGAGAGCGTCTCCAGGTGTTCGCGGCAAGGCGCGCTACGTCAGCAGCGGGCGCTTGGAGGCGGTCGCAGTAGGCGCGAGTTTTTTCACAACCTCTCAGTGTCGCTTGGCTTTGCGGATACGCAAGGCGATGCCGCCGATGATCGCCAGCGCCGCCGGCCCGAGCACGCTGGCGGCCATTTCCGGCGAGAAGGCGATGCCCAGGCTGTGCAAGCCCTCGACGCCGAGTTTGAACAGGCTCAGCAGGTAGTAGCTGATGGCGATGATCGACAAGCCTTCGACCGCCTTCTGGATCTTGATCTGGGTGTTGGCGCGGGTGTTTAGGCTGCGCAGGATCTCCGAATTCTGCTCTTCCACCTCGACCTGGACCCGGGTTTGCAGCAATTCGCCGAGGTTGGCCACGCTCTGCCCCAGGCGCAGCAGGCGTTGTTCGGTCACCGCGCAGTAACGCACCGTGGGTTTGAAACGCCGCTCGATGAATACGCCGAGGCGTTGGCAGTCGCCGACATGGCTTTCGCGCAGCTCGGTGATGCGCTCGAACACCAATTGTGCATAGGCCTCGGCGGCGCTGAAGCGTTGCCGGTGGATCGCGGTGTTGCGCACCAGGGTGGCGGAGAGCAGGGCGATATCGCTGAGCAGCTGTTTGGCATTGCTGGCGCCGGGGTCGGCATTGCGGTCGGACAGTTTCGCCAGTTGCTGGTCGTATGCCTTGAGTTGGCGGTCGACGGTCTGCGCCACCGGCAGCGTCAGCGAGGCCATCATGCGGTAGGTTTCGATTTCCAGCAGGCGGCGGATCATCCGCCCGAGACGGTAGGCATTGAGCGCGCGGTTGACCAGCAGGATGCGGTTGAAACCATCCGCGGCGAGCTGGAAATCGCTCCATACCGTGGCATCGCCGCCGCCGATATGCGAGCCGGCCGGGTCTTTGAAACCATAGCGGGCGTTATGGCCTTCCCAGTGTTGTTCCGACTCCACGAGGATCTGCACGGCATTGATGATCAGTTGCCGGTAGGGCTCGATCAGCGCCGCCAACGCCTCCGGCAGGGCCGGCCAGAATTCGCCGTTGGCTTGCTTGGGCAGCATCAACGTCAGGGTGAAGAACTCGGCATGCCGTTCCCACTTCAGCGGGCCGCCATCCATTTGCACCAAGCCTTGGGCGGTGCCGGGCGGCCAGGGGGCCGGCGCGCGTTCGGCCAGCGTGGCGATCACCGCTTCGCTGACGCCGCTCTGGTCGAGCAGAGCGATATGAAAGACATGCGCCGGCTCGTTGAAATACAGCGAGGGGCGAGCATGCAGTTCGTTATGCAGAACGGTTCTTTGCGGATGCATGGGTGGAGTCTGCGCGGCCAGAAGGAATGCAGCAGTGACGCAGGCCATGAGCGGCGTGTCACGCCGAGCCGCGCTTTCGCGGTTTTTCAAACGAATGTTCGCGAGAAGTTCCCGGTGCTGGAGCTTTTCGCAAAAACTCCAGAGTTTTCAGCAAGAAGCTGTCATCGCTCTGCCACTAAATTCAGCCACTCACTGAAGCAGTGCGCAGGCTTTGGCCAATTTGTAATTGGTCGGACCGGCGAAGCTGCGCTAGACCGATAACAATACACTCCACAAGAGGATGGGCGTGATGTTCAAAGCCAGTCACGTCTTGCAGAGCGAGTTCCTTAAGCGGATCTCCGACGCCAAGGCCGCCGATTTTTTCCCTGTCATCAGTGCTAATTACAGCGTTGACGAGGCAGCCTATCTCACTGAGCTCCTCGAGCTCGCCGATCCCGGCGAAGCCGGCATTGCGGCCATCAGCCGCGGCGCCCGTACCCTGATTCAGGACGTACGTAGCCGGGACAATGCCGTCGATACCCTCGACGCACTGCTTCGTCAGTACAGCCTCGATACCCAGGAAGGGCTGATGCTCATGTGCCTGGCCGAGGCTTTGCTGCGCGTGCCGGACGCCGCCACCGCCGATGCGCTGATCCGCGACAAGCTGAACGCCGCCGAGTGGGAACGCCATCTCGGCAAGAGCGACAGCGTGCTGGTCAATTTCGCCGCCTGGGGCCTGGTGATGACCGGCAAGGTGGTCGACCCGGAAACCGCCGACGGCCGTCCGAAAAACGTTCTCGGCCGCCTGATCCAACGTTCCGGCGAGCCGGTGATCCGCGCCGCGATGAACCAGGCGATGAAGTTGATGGGCAAGCAGTTCGTGCTCGGTCGCAACATCGCCGAAGCGCTGAAGAACGGCCGCCCGGAGCGCGAAAAGGGCTACACCTACTCCTTCGACATGCTCGGCGAAGCGGCGCTGACCCAGGCCGACGCCGAGAAGTACATGGCCGACTACCGCAAGGCCATCGACACCGTCGGTGCCGAAGGGCAGGTCGGGCCGGGACCGAAGCCGTCGATCTCGATCAAGCTGTCCGCCCTGCACCCGCGCTACGAAGTGGCCCAGCGCGAGCGCGTGCTCACCGAGCTGTTCGCCAACGTGCTGGAACTGGCCGTGCGGGCGCGCAAGCTGGGCGTCGGTATCTCGGTGGATGCCGAAGAAGCCGATCGCCTCGAACTGTCGCTGGAACTCTATGAAAAGCTGATGCGCGATCCGGCCCTCAAGGGTTGGGGCGAGTTCGGCCTGGTGGTGCAGGCGTATTCCAAGCGCTGTCTGCCGGTGCTGGTATGGCTGACCCTGCTGGGTAAAGAGCTCGGCGAGAAGATGCCGCTGCGCCTGGTCAAGGGCGCGTACTGGGACACCGAGATCAAGCAGTGCCAGGTCCAGGGTCTGGAGGGTTACCCGGTATTCACCCGCAAGGAAGGCACCGATACCTCTTATTTGGCCTGTGCGCGCTTCCTGCTGTCGGAGTTCACCCGCGGGGTGATCTACCCGCAGTTCGCCAGCCACAACGCCCACACCGTCAGTTGCATCCTGGCGATCGCCGCCGAGCAGAAGCAGCCGCGCGAGTTCGAATTCCAGCGCCTGCACGGCATGGGCGACGCGCTCTACGACACCGTTCTGGAAAAGCACCGCAAGACCGTGCGCATCTATGCCCCGGTCGGCGCGCACAAGGACCTGCTGCCGTATCTGGTACGCCGCCTGTTGGAAAACGGCGCGAACTCCTCGTTCGTGCACCAGTTGGTCGACCCGAACACGCCGATCGAGTCGCTGCTCGACCATCCGGTGACCCAGTTGCGTGCGTGCAGAACCCTCGGCAACGACAAAATTCCTCTCCCACCTGCGCTGTTCGGCAGTGCGCGGAAAAATTCTCAAGGCCTAAACATGAATATTCAGCACACCTGGGCCGAGCTCGAGCTCGCCTATCAGCCGCACCTGTCCCGTCAATGGCAAGCCGCACCGGTGATCAATGGCGAGAAACTCGCCGGCACCGCGCAGGAAGTACGCTGCCCTTACCAGCTGAGCAAAGTGGTCGGCAGCGCCAAGTTCGCCACTGCCGCCCAGGCGGCCGAAGCGCTGAACGTGCTGCACGCGGCCTGGCCGCGCTGGAACGCCACCGCCATCGACAGCCGCGCAAGCATCTTCGAGCGCCTGGCCGACCTGCTCGAAGCCAACCGTGGCGAGCTGATGGCGCTGTGCACCGTGGAAGCCGGCAAGTCCATGCAGGACGGTATCGACGAAGTGCGCGAGGCGGTGGATTTCTGCCGTTACTACGCTCAGCAGGCGCGTCTGCGTCTGGGCCGCGAAGAGCTGCAAGGGCCGACCGGCGAGCGCAACGAGC
>NZ_CAMPHN010000259.1 GCF_946885885.1 uncultured Pseudomonas sp. | reverse complement strand
CGGCCGACCCGGTAGCCGGTGTGGAACTTGTTCAGCCGCGCGAAGCCCTCGGGCTGCATGCCCTGGGGCGAATACAGCAGCACGTCCTGGCCGCCCAGGGAGAACAGGTCCGGGCATTCCCACATATAGCCGTCGCCTTCGCCGCCGCGGCTGGCATAGGTGAGGAACTCCCAGTTGCGCAGGTCACTGGAGCGGTACAGCGGCAGCAGCGGCGTATCGCCCAGGCGCGCACCGGCGACCAGGTACCAGTGCGCGCCGGCGCGCCAGACCTTGGGGTCGCGGAAATGCATGATCGCGGCATCCGGGGCGGCGTCGATGACCGCCCCCTGTTTGACGAAGTGCACGCCGTCGTCGCTGATGGCCAGGCACTGGACCTGGCGGATGGCGCGCTCGTCGCCCACCTCGCCGAGCCAGGTGTGGCCGGTGTAGAGCAGCGCCAGGCTGTCGCCGCAGACCACGGCGCTGCCGGAAAAACAGCCGTGGCGGTCGAACTCGTCGCCCGGCGCCAGGGCGATGGGCAGGTGCTGCCAATGCACCAGGTCGCGGCTCTTGGCGTGCCCCCAGTACATCGGTCCCCAGCTCGCGTCGAACGGGTGGTGTTGATAGAACACGTGGTATTCGCCGCGAAAATACACCACGCCGTTCGGGTCGTTCATCCAGCCGGCTGGGGGGGCGAGATGGTAGCCGGGCCGAAAATCGGGCGTGAGGGCGGCGCTGCCCTCGCTCAGCGGGCGCTGGGCGAGGTCGGGAAAAACAGGCATGGAATCGCTCGCAGAAGTGTGAAAAAGGTTATGCGCAGCCTTGGCGCAAGGCACCGGCTTGGTTAACGGCGGTTGCCAGGGGTTGGCGCGGCAGGGCCTTGCCGTCGGCATCGAACAGATGCAGGTTGCCGAGATCCGGGCGCAGTTCGACACGGTCGCCGTGACGCCAGTCGGCATTCGCCGCGCAGCGGCAGATCAGCGGCTCATCCTGGCCGACATCCAGATGCACATAGGTTTCGCAGCCCAGGTACTCGACGCCGACCACGCACAAACCGGCGCCGCCTTGCGCCTTCTGCAGGCTGAGGTGCTCGGGACGGATACCCAGGGTCAGCGGGCTACCGGCCGCCAGCGCGCGGCTGTCGAACGGCAGGGCCGCCAGCTGGCCGAGGGCCGGCGTGGCGATCGCGCTGTGCAGGCCCGGGGCGAGCAGTTGCGCCGGCAGGAAGTTCATCCGTGGCGAGCCGAGAAAGCCGGCGACGAAACGGCTGACCGGGCGCTCGTAGAGCTCCCGCGGCGAGCCGACCTGTTCGATGCGCCCGGCATTGAGCACGACGATCTTGTCGGCCAGGGTCATCGCCTCGACCTGGTCGTGGGTCACGTAGATCATGGTGGTGCCCAGGTTGGCGTGCAGCCGGGCGATCTCGTTGCGCATCTGCACGCGCAGGGCCGCGTCGAGGTTGGACAGCGGCTCGTCGAACAGCAGGATGTCCGGCTCGCGGGCCATCGCCCGGCCCATGGCCACGCGCTGGCGCTGGCCGCCGGAAAGCTCCTTGGGCTTGCGCTGCAACAGCTTGTCCAGCTGCAGCACGCGCGCGGTTTCCAGCACCCGCTCGCGCAGGCTGCGCTTGTCGGTCTTGGCCAGTTTGAGACCGAAGCCGATGTTGTCGTAGACGCTCATATGCGGGTACAGCGCATAGGACTGGAACACCATGCCGACCCCGCGCTCGCGCGGTTCCAGGTCGTTGACCCGGCGCCCGTCGATCAGCAGGTCGCCGGCGCAGATCGACTCCAGCCCGGCGATCAGCCGCAGCAGGGTCGACTTGCCGCAGCCCGAGGGACCGACGAACACCACGAATTCGCCGCTGGCGATCTCCAGGCTGATATCGCGCAGGATGCGCAGGCCGCCCAGTTGCTTGTTCACATTGTCGAGTTGCAACTTGCTCATGCGATGCTTCCTTGTTCTTGTGGGTTCAGCCCTTGAGCGCACCGGTGGTGAGGCCGGAGACGATGCGCCGCTGGAACACCAGCACCAGCAGCACCAGGGGCACGGTGACCATCACCGAAGCGGCCATCAGCAGGCCCCAGGGCAGCTCGTGCTGGCTGCCGCCGGAGATCAGCGCGATGGCCACGGGCACCGTGCGTTGGGCGTCGGTCAGGGTGAAGGTCAGGGCGAAGAGGAATTCGTTCCAGGCGGCGATAAACGCCAGCAGGCCGGTGGTCACCAGCGCCGGCCAGAGCAGCGGTAGCAGCACCCGGGTCAGCGCGACCCAGGGCGAAGCGCCGTCCATGATCGCCGCCTCTTCCAGCTCGCCGGGCAGTTGCCCGATAAAGGTGGTCAGCACCCAGACGGTGAACGGCAGGGTGAAGATGGTGTAACTGAGGATCAGTGCCCAGGCGCTGTTGTACAGGCCGAGGGCGCGGATCACCTCGAACAGCCCCGAGAGCACCGCGACCTGGGGGAACATCGACACGCCCAGCACCAGCAACAGCACAGTTCCGCGGCCGCGAAACTTCACCCGGCCCAGGGCGTAGGCGGCGGTCAGGCTGAGGAACAGCGCCAGCGCCACCACGCAGAAGGCGACGAACACCGAGTTGCCGATGGCTTGCAGGAACGACGCCTGCTGCAACACCGCGGCGTAATTGGAGAAGTCCGGCTTATCGAGCCAGTAGCTCACTTGGAACAAGGCGCTGGACGGCTTCAGAGAGGTCAGCACGGCGTAGTAGAACGGGAATACCGCGTACAACAGCAGCACGCCGACCGCGCAGTAGAAACCCAGGCGCAGCAGTGCTTTTTTCAGTAGGCGCAGGTTCATCAGCGCACCTCCATCTGGCGGCGGCCGAGGTAGAGATAGAGCACGGCGATCACCGCGACTATCAGGAACAACAGGGTCGAGGCGGCGCTGCCGTAGCCGACGTCCTGGAATTCCACCAGTTGCTGGCGGGCGTAGATCGACATGCTCATGGTCGATGAGGAGTTCGAGGTCAGCACATAGATGACGTCGAATACCCGCAGCGCGTCGAGGATGCGGAAGATCGCCGCCACCAGCAGCGCCGGCATCAACAGCGGCAGGGTGACCCGCCAGAACACCTTGAGCGGATGCACGCCGTCGACCCGAGCCGCCTCATAGCAATCGCCCGGCAGCATCTGCAACGCCGCGAGCATCAGCAGCGCGACGAAGGGCACGGTCTTCCACACATCGACCATGATCACCGCCCACATCGACAGGCTGGCGTCGGCGGTCCAGGCCAATGGCGCGTCGATCAGGCCGAGGCCGAGCATCAGGTGATTGAGGATACCGAACTGGTCATTGAGCATCCACGCCCAGATCTTCGCCGAGACTATGGTGGGGATCGCCCAGGGGATCAGGATCATCGCGCGCACCAGCGCCCGGCCAGCGAACGGTACGTTGAGCAGCAAGGCCACCGCCAGACCGAGCACGATCTCCAGGCTCACCGACACCGCGGTGAAGTGCAGGGTGTTGCGTACCGCCTGCCACCACAGTGGGTCGACCAGAATGCCCGACCAGCCATCGCCATCGTGGGCCAGGTAATTGCTCAGGCCGACGAAAGCCCCGGCACCGGCATCGCTCAGGCTGGTATTGGTCAGGCTGAACCAGAAAGTACGCAGCAACGGCCAGCCGGCCACCAGCAACAGGCACAGCAACATCGGCGTCAGAAACAGCCAGGCGGCGCGCACGCGTCGGCGCTGCACGGGCGTTTCCTTGATCGGCAAGGGCTCGTCGTAAAACGGCTGGGCCCGGGAGAGAGAGGTGGTCATGGCGGTTCCTTGGCGGTTTACCAGCTACGGCGTTTGATGCGTTTGAGGTCGCTGCCCAGTTCGCTCACTGCCTGATCGACAGGCGCCTCGCCGGAGAGCACGCCGTGTACGCGGTCGAACAGCGCATTGGAAACTCGTGGATAGCGGTCGGCGGTAATCGCCGCCGGGCGCATCACCCCTGCATCGAGAATAGTGCGCAGTTGGCTGTAATAGGGCATGGCGGCGAGCAGCTCGGGGTCTTCGTAGAGCGATTCGATCACCGGGTTGTAGGCGCCGACCAACGCCCGGTGCTTCTGCTGCTGGGCGCTGGTCAGGTAGGCCACCAGCTCGCCAGCGAGCTTGGGCTCGGCGCTGTAGCGCGACACCGACAAGCCCCAGCCGCCGAGGGTGGAAGCATGGCTGCCGTTCTCGCCGCCCTTGGGCAGCGGGGCGATGCCGACCTGGTCCTTGATCGCGCTGTCCGGGCTCTGCACCAGGGCCCAGGCGTAGGGCCAGTTGCGCATAAACAGCGCATTGCCGGACTGGAATACGCCGCGGCCTTCTTCCTCGGTGTAATTCAGCACGCCGGGCGGAGAAATATCGCCCACCCAGCTTTTCGCCAGGGTCAGTGCGGCGCGGGTTGCCGGGCTGTCGACCTGGATATTGCCCTGGGCATCGATCAAGCCGCCCCCGGGCTGGCTGCCAATCCACTCCAGAGCGTTACAGGTCAGGCCCTCGTAGGCGCGACCCTGGAACACATAACCCCACAGATTGGCGTTGCCCGCATCGCGCTCGGCCTGCTGGATGCTGCGCGCGGTGGCGGTCAGTTCCTCCCAGGTTTGCGGCACCGGCTTGCCGTGTTTTTCCAGCAGGTCCTTGCGGTAGTAGAGCAGGCCCGAATCGGTGAACCAGGGCATGCTCACCAGCCGGCCGTCGACGGTGGCGTTGTCCAGCTGCGCCTGGAAATAGCCCTGGGTGGCGTTGGCCGGCAGCACTTCGCGCAGGTCGAGCAGGTGATTGGCGAGCATGCCCGGCCAGACCACATCGATCTGGATGATGTCGATGTCGGCCGATTGGGCACTGAGAATCTGTTGATAGAAGGACAAGCGCTCGGTCGCCGAATTGGGCGTCGACACCACCTCGACGCTGTGTCCGGTCTGTTTCGACCAGGCTTCGACACCCTCCTTGCACAACTGCAATTCCGCGCCCACGGCGCCGCAGGAAATGGTCAGGTTGGCCGCGCCGGCCAGGGTTGGCAGGCCGCTGCAGATTGCCAGCAAGGCCGTTGGAAGAAGCGATTTAAGCTGTTTCATAAAACCTCTCTTAATTTTTATTTTTGTTGAAGATAACGTTAACATCGCTAATATAACAGCGCACCTTGAGATGTACACCCACTTTTCGAGGTTTTCCCGACTGATGGGCGAAGCCCAGGGTTGGCTCGTAAGAATAAAAACAAAAGAGGACTTCACCTATGCAGCACAGATCACTATGGCTGACCGCCGGCCTGCTCGGCGTTTGCGCGTTAACCCCTCTGGCCCAGGCCGCCACGCCGCTGAGTCTGGAAGAACGACTGGCAGCACTGGAGGCCAGAGCCAGCGCCGCCGAGCGCCGTGCATCCGCCGCCGAACAACAAGCCCAGGC
>NZ_CAMPHN010000258.1 GCF_946885885.1 uncultured Pseudomonas sp. | reverse complement strand
TAGGTGGTCAGCGTACGCAGCAAATTCTTGTAATCCTCGCGGATGTCCGCGTCGGATTCCTTAAGTTCAGCAATCTTACGGCATGCATGCAATACCGTGGTGTGATCGCGGCCGCCGAAGGCGTCGCCGATCTCCGGCAGGCTGTGGTTGGTCAGCTCTTTCGACAGCGCCATAGCCACCTGTCGTGGCCGTGCCACCGAACGCGAACGACGTTTGGACAGCAGATCGGAAATCTTGATCTTGTAATACTCGGCGACGGTGCGCTGGATATTGTCGATGCTGACCAATTTATCCTGC
This sequence comes from uncultured Pseudomonas sp., assembly GCF_946885885.1. The sequence goes on along the minus strand of NZ_CAMPHN010000258.1, from coordinate 5,144 downwards.
AACGCCAACAGATCTTTTAACGATTCGCGAATCAACTCGATGGTGATATCGCGCCCCATAAAGTGCGAGTGAGCGATCACCCGCTTCAGCGCGCCTTCGAGTTCGCGCACGTTGGAGCGGATGCGCTGGGCAATGAAGAAAGCGGCATCGTGGGGTAGGTCGACCTTGGCCTGGTCGGCCTTCTTCATCAGGATCGCCACCCGGGTCTCCAACTCGGGCGGCTCCACCGCCACCGTCAGTCCCCAACCGAAACGCGATTTGAGGCGCTCTTCCAGGCCTTCGATTTCCTTCGGGTAGCGGTCGCTGGTGAGAATCACCTGCTGACCGCCTTCGAGCAGGGCGTTGAAGGTATGGAAAAACTCTTCCTGGGAACGTTCCTTTTTGGCGAAGAATTGGATGTCGTCGATCAACAACGCATCCACCGAACGGTAGAAACGTTTGAATTCGTTTATCGCATTCAACTGCAGCGCCTTGACCATGTCGGCGACGAAGCGCTCGGAATGCAGGTAGACGACCTTGGCGTTCGGATTCTTCTGCAACAGGTGATTGCCCACCGCGTGCATCAAGTGGGTTTTACCCAAGCCCACACCGCCGTAGAGGAACAGCGGGTTGTAGCCGTGCTTCGGGTTATCGGCCACTTGCCAGGCGGCGGCGCGCGCCAACTGGTTGGATTTACCCTCGACGAAATTCTCGAAGGTGAAGGTTCTGTTCAGGTAACTGGTGTGCTTCAGGCCGCCTTCCACCTGTACCGAACGTTCGGTACGCGCGGGCGCTTGCTGCGCCGCCGCCCCCGCCATGGAGTCGAAGCTCGAACGCGAAGGCTCGCTTTGCGTGCTGGCTGCCGGCTGCGCTACCGGAACCTGGGCTGGCGCCGATGGGTTCGGCAGCGGCTCCATAACCGGTGCGCTGGCAGTCGCCCGCGGGGTACCGCTGCGCTTGCTACCTATTAATAAGGAAAGCGCGGGCACCAAACCATTGGTGCGCTCGCCAAGCAATTCGAGCAAACGGCTGAGGTACTTTTCATTGACCCAGTCGAGCACGAAACGATTCGGTGCATAGACACGAAGCTCGTCGCCTTCGGCTTCGACCTGCAGTGGACGAATCCAGGTGTTGAATTGCTGGGCAGGCAGTTCGTCGCGTAGCAGTTCTACGCACTGCTGCCAAAGTTCCACAGACACGGATATCCCCTAAATTCGGAAGGCGGCGAGGCAAAAAACAGTCGCCATTGTAGCCTTCGAAGCCTGAGTTATCCACACGAAAACTGCCTAGTTAGCACGCTAAATCAAGGCGTTATTGGTTATTCAGGTAGAGAGGAAAGCCTCGCGAAACTCTGTGGATAACTACCTCTGAGGGCATGGGATAAGCCCAGGCATAACCCGGTGGAAAAACGCCCTGTGGGTAAAAGCTCTTTTCACCCCCAGCTTATCCGCTGCCCCCACACACCCACGACACGGCTTTCTGACAGACTTACTCTGCGCCGAAAGGCTCGATTGGCTTGGCCTTGAGTCACTTATCCACAGATAGGGTCGCTGCTAAGTATTACTAGCATTACAAAACATCTTTAAATATCACTTCTTTATATTTCTTATCTTCTGACTAAGTCGCTGGTTGGAAATTGACCTGACCCTCGGCTTTCTCTACAATCGCCGGTCTCTTAAAACGGGGGCCATTCCGGCCCGTACTCGACCACCCAGGTACCGCACCATGAAACGTACTTTCCAACCCAGCACTATCAAACGCGCTCGCACCCACGGTTTCCGTGCTCGCATGGCCACCAAGAACGGTCGTGCAGTCCTGTCGCGTCGTCGCGCCAAGGGCCGTAAGCGTCTCGCCGTTTAAATTTCGGCCTTGTGGTGAGTCGAGACTTCAGCCGGGAAAAGCGTCTGCTAACTCCCCGGCAATTCAAGGCAGTCTTCGACTCCCCCAGCGGCAAAGCGCCGGGCAAAAATGTCCTGCTGCTGGCACGTGATAACGACCTCGATCATCCCCGCTTGGGCCTGGTGATCGGAAAAAAGAGCGTCAAGCTCTCCGTTGAACGTAACCGTCTGAAACGCCAAATCCGCGAATCGTTCCGCTTGAATCAAGACAACTTGGTCGGCTGGGACATCGTGGTGGTTGCGCGTAAGGGGTTGGGCGATCTGGAAAACGCCGAAGTTGCACGACAGTTCGGCAAACTCTGGAAACGCCTGGCTCGCAGCAAACCCAGCCCGCAGCCTGAAATCCAGGCAGGGGTAAGCGATAGTCCCCATGCGTAAACTGGCTTTAGCTCCAATCCAGTTCTACCGCTATGCCATCAGCCCACTGATGGCCAGCCACTGTCGCTTTTATCCAAGCTGTTCTTGCTACGCGCTCGAGGCCATCGAACACCATGGCGTCGTGCGTGGTGGCTGGCTGACCTTGCGTCGGCTCGGCCGCTGTCACCCGTGGAATCCCGGTGGCTACGACCCGGTTCCCCCCGCGAAAACCTCCTGTTCCTCTTCGATGGCCGAATAATCATGGATATTCAACGCTCGATCCTGATCGTCGCCCTGGCAATCGTGTCCTATATGATGGTTCTTCAGTGGAACCAGGATTACGGTCAAGCTGCCCTGCCGACTCAAACTGCTACAGCCAGCAGCAGCGTTCCGGGTCTGCCGGAAACCTCGGCCGCTGCCGCTACTTCCGGCAGCGACGATATCCCGACCGCCACCAGCGCGGTCGAGCCAAGCGCGATCAGTGCGGCGCCCGCGGCCAGCAGCGACGAACTGATTCGAGTGAAAACCGACGTTCTGGATCTGGCCATCGATCCGCGCGGCGGCGATGTGGTGCAACTGAAACTCCCCCAGTACCCACGCCGTCAAGATCGCCCGGATGTGCCCTTCCAGCTGTTCGATAACGGCGGCGAGCGGGTTTATCTGGCACAGAGTGGGCTGATCGGCAGCAACGCACCGGACAAGTCGAGCGGCCGCGCGCTCTGGAGCAGCGAGCAGCGCAGCTATGAACTGGCCGAAGGTCGGGACCAGCTGCAGGTCGACCTCAAGCTCAGCGAAAACGGCGTCAACTACATCAAGCGCTTCACCTTCAAGCGCGGTCTGAACCCCGAGTGCTCGGCCAAACAGCAGGAGCTGAAAAAGCCCGGCTGCGTCGATCCGGCGTCCTATCAGGTCGAGGTCAGCTACCTGATCGACAACCAAAGCCAGCAAGCCTGGAGCGGCAACATGTTCGCCCAGCTCAAGCGCGATGCCAGCGACGATCCATCTTCGACCACCGCCACCGGCACCGCGACTTATCTCGGCGGCGCGCTGTGGACAGCCGAAGAGCCGTACAAGAAGGTGTCGATGAAAGATATCGACAAGCAGCCCTTCAAAGACACCATACAAGGCGGCTGGGTCGCCTGGCTGCAGCACTATTTCGTCACCGCCTGGATTCCTGAAAAGAACACCACCAACCTGGTGCAGACCCGTAAAGACAGCCAGGGCAATTACATTGTCGGCTTCACCGGGCCGACCATTCAGGTTGCTCCGGGCGAACAGGCCCAAACCAGCGCGACCCTGTATGCCGGCCCCAAGCTGCAAGGCCATTTGAAGACGCTGTCGCCCGGCCTCGAGCTGACCGTCGACTACGGCATTCTGTGGTTCCTCGCCCAACCGATCTTCTGGTTGCTGGAACATATCCACAGCCTGCTAGGTAACTGGGGCTGGTCGATCATCGTCCTGACCCTGATCATCAAGCTGATCTTCTTCCCGCTTTCCGCCGCCAGCTACAAGTCCATGGCGCGCATGCGTGCCGTGGCGCCGAAGTTGGCCGCCTTGAAAGAGCAATTCGGCGACGATCGCCAGAAAATGTCTCAGGCGATGATGGAGCTGTACAAGAAGGAGAAGATCAATCCGCTGGGCGGCTGCTTGCCGATCCTGGTGCAGATGCCGGTATTCCTCGCACTCTACTGGACCTTGCTGGAAAGCGTGGAAATGCGCCAGGCGCCCTGGTTGCTGTGGATAACCGACCTGTCGATCAAGGATCCGTTCTTTATCCTGCCGATCATCATGGGCGCCACCATGTTCATTCAGCAGCAGCTCAACCCGACGCCGCCGGACCCGATGCAAGCCAAGGTCTTGAAGATGATGCCGATCATTTTCACCTTCTTCTTCCTTTGGTTCCCCGCCGGTCTGGTGCTGTACTGGGTGGTCAACAACGTCTTGTCCATCGCTCAGCAGTGGTACATTACCCGCAAGATCGAAGCGGCGACCAAGGCGGCAGCCGCCTGATCCCGAGTTGCTTATAAGCTGTACTAAAACGCCCCTGTTCAGGGGCGTTTTGCTATGGCGTATTTGGAGACCCGCATGCCAACAGTTCGTGAAACCATCGCTGCCGTCGCCACCGCCCAAGGCCGTGGCGGCGTCGGCATCGTGCGCGTCTCCGGCCCTCTGGCGGCGAACCTGGCGTTGGCGATCTGCCAACGTCCGCTGAAACCGCGCTATGCCCATTACGGGCCGTTCTTCGCCGATGCCGAACAGGTGCTGGATGAAGGGCTCGCCCTGTATTTTCCCGGGCCCAATTCCTTTACCGGCGAAGATGTGCTGGAACTGCAAGGCCACGGCGGGCCGGTGGTTCTGGATCTGCTGCTGCGCCGTTGTCTGCAATTGGGCGCGCGCCAGGCGCACCCCGGGGAATTCAGCGAGCGTGCTTTTCTCAACGACAAACTCGACCTGGCCCAGGCCGAGGCGATCGCCGACCTGATCGAAGCCAGCTCCGAACAAGCCGCGCGCAATGCCTTGCGCTCGTTGCAAGGCGAATTCTCGCGGCGCGTGCATGGCTTGACCGAACGCCTGATCGGCCTGCGCATCTACGTCGAAGCCGCCATCGATTTCCCCGAGGAGGAAATCGACTTTCTCGCCGATGGCCACGTATTGAATCTGCTCGACGGCGTTCGCGCCGATTTGGCCGGCGTGTTGCGCGAGGCCGGCCAGGGCGCCTTGCTGCGCGACGGCATGACGGTGGTGATCGCCGGCCGGCCGAACGCCGGAAAATCCAGCCTGCTGAATGCCCTGGCCGGCCGCGAGGCCGCGATCGTCACCGAGATCGCCGGCACCACCCGCGACGTATTGCGCGAACATATCCACATCGACGGCATGCCCTTGCATGTGGTGGACACCGCCGGTTTGCGC
>NZ_CAMPHN010000257.1 GCF_946885885.1 uncultured Pseudomonas sp. | reverse complement strand
CAGAAAGACGGCAAGCTGAGCATCGACTCGACAAAGCTGGACAGCGCGCTTACCGGCAAGTACGACAAGGTCGCCGAATTCCTCTCGGGCGATGGTGGTTTGATGGGGCGCCTGGAGGCTGTGGTCAAACCCTATCTGGGCACCGAGGGGGTATTTCAGCAGCGCGAAAAGGGTCTGCAAACCACTATCAGCAGTATCGACAAACAGCGCGAGGCACTGAGCCTGCGGATCGAGAAGGTGCAGGCGCGCCTCTATAGCCAATACAACGCTATGGATGCGTTGGTCGGTCGGTTGCAGAAAACCAGCGAAAGCCTCGCCAATCAACTGGCCAGCCTGCCGGGCTTCGTGAAAAAGGATAGCTAATGAGCAAGCACCCCATCGACACCTACAAGCAGGTCAAGACCAGCCAGGACGTATCGCCGTACCGCATCGTGCAGATGTTGCTCGATGGCGCGTTGCAGCGGGTGATGCTGGCCAAGCACGCTCAGCTCGAAGGCGATGCCGAGATCCGCGGCATGGCGGTGGGTAGTACCATCACCATCCTTGGCGTGCTGCAAGCCAGTTTGGATAAACAGCTGGGCGGCGACATCGCCGAGAATCTCGATTCGCTCTACGACTATATGACCCGCCGTCTGGCCGGTGTCGCATTGGACGATACGCCGCGCACCCTCGATGAAGTGCAGGCGCTGCTGGAGCAGATCAAGAGTGCCTGGGACGCTATAGGTCCCGAGGTGGAGCCGGCCGTGGCAAACTGATTTCGCGTTAAAGCTTTGCACTGCAGCGCCGATACCTAAGGTATCCAGCAAGCAGAATAGCGAGAGCGACAATGAACGCGATGGCGGCCCTCAAGCAGTATCAAACCGTCAACACTCAGGCTCAGGCAATGGAGGCCAGCCCGCATCGGCTGATCCAGATGCTGATGGAAGGCGGCCTGGCGCGTTTGGCGCAAGCGCGCGGTGCCATGGAGCGCGATCAGACCGCACTCAAGGGCGAGCTTATCGGCAAAGCCATAGGTATCATCGGCGGCTTGCGCGAGGGGCTGAATCTGGAGCAGGGTGGCGAAGTGGCCACCAATCTGGATAACCTTTATGAGTACATGGTTGCGCGATTGCTCGAAGCGAACCTGAAGAATGAGGCCGCACCTCTGGACGAAGTGGCGGGTCTACTGCGTAATGTGAAGACCGGTTGGGACGCCATCGGCCAATGAGCGCGTTTCGCGTGTGAGGAGCAAGTCCATGAGTTCATCTGTCCAGCGCCTGCAAGAAACCGGAAGCGCCTTGCGCAATGCCTTGGCCAATAAGGATTGGACGAGGATTGGCGAACTGGATCTGCAGTGCCGGCAAGCCGTCGATGAGGCAATGGTCGAAGCTGTTCTCGACGAGGACGTCCTGCGTGCGCGCATGCAGGAATTGCTGGATCTTTACCGCGAGCTGGTCGGCGTCTGTCAGGCCGAGCAGCAACGCCTGGCCAGGGAACTCGTGCAATTGAACCAGTCCCAGCAAGGGGCCAAGGTCTATCAACTGTTTGGTTGAACGGGCGTGGCGGGTGGTTTTTCAACAGTCTGCCAACCTTGCCGCGAGGCAGGCCCTTCCATCTGCGCTATCGCCAACCTCGACTAAACTCTCTGAATCTATCCGATCTTTTTAAACAGTCTCTTGGACTATCTGTCGGGTAGAACAAAAAAAGCACGCCATAAAATTGACTACGCCGGTTAAATTGACTTTACTAGTGGCCAATTGATTGCGTCGTTACGCACCAATGGATCTGTGCGTCCTGTCATTCCCGGGTCAGAAAAAAATAATATGTGGCGTGAAACCAAAATTCTGTTGATTGACGATGACCATGAGCGTCGTCGCGATGTAACGGTCATCCTGAATTTTCTGGGGGAAGATCATCTCGCCTGCAGCAGCCAGAATTGGCGCGAAGCGGTGGATGCGTTGTCGTCCAGTCGAGATGTGCTGACCGTGTTACTGGGCGAGGTGCAAAGCAAGGGCGGCCCGCTCGAGCTGCTCAAGCAGTTGGAGGCCTGGGACGAGTTCTTGCCCGTGCTGATGCTCGCCCAGCAGGCGGCTGCGGAATGGCCGGAAAGCCTACGCCGTCGCGTGCTGACCAGCCTGGATATGCCCCCCAGCTACAACAAACTGCTCGACTCCTTGCACCGTGCGCAGGTCTACCGCGAAATGTACGACCAGGCCCGCGAGCGCGGTCGCCAACGCGAGACCAATCTGTTCCGCAGCCTGGTCGGCACCAGTCGGGCGATCCAGCAAGTGCGGCAGATGATGCAGCAGGTCGCCGATACCGAAGCCAGCGTGTTGATCCTCGGCGAGTCCGGCACCGGCAAGGAAGTGGTCGCGCGCAACCTGCATTACCACTCCAAGCGCCGCGATGCGCCTTTCGTGCCGGTCAACTGCGGCGCTATTCCGGCGGAATTGCTCGAAAGCGAATTGTTCGGTCATGAGAAGGGCGCCTTTACCGGCGCCATCACCAGCCGCGCCGGTCGTTTCGAACTGGCCAACGGCGGCACCCTGTTCCTCGATGAAATCGGCGACATGCCACTGCCCATGCAGGTCAAGCTGCTACGGGTACTGCAAGAGCGGACCTTCGAGCGAGTGGGCAGCAACAAAACCCAGCAGGCCGATGTGCGCATCATCGCCGCCACGCACAAGCACCTGGAACAAATGATCGAGGCCGGCAGCTTTCGCGAAGACCTCTACTACCGCTTGAACGTCTTCCCCATCGAAATGGCGCCGCTGCGCGAGCGCGTCGAAGACATTCCGTTGTTGATGAACGAACTGATCTCGCGCATGGAGTTCGAGAAGCGCGGTTCGATCCGTTTCAACTCGGCGGCCATCATGTCGTTGTGTCGGCATGACTGGGCGGGCAACGTGCGCGAGCTGGCCAATTTGGTCGAGCGCATGGCGATCATGCATCCCTACGGCGTTATCGGTGTCGGCGAGTTGCCGAAGAAATTCCGCCATGTCGACGACGAAGACGAAGATCTGACCACCAGCCTGCGCGACGAACTGGAAGAGCGCGCCGCGATAGTGGCTGCCGGTCTGCCCGGCATGGATGCACCGGCGATGCTGCCGCCCGAAGGACTGGACCTCAAAGACTACCTGGGCAACCTCGAACAGGGCTTGATCCAACAGGCGCTGGACGACGCCAGCGGCGTAGTCGCGCGAGCTGCCGAACGTTTGCGCATTCGCCGTACCACCCTGGTGGAAAAGATGCGCAAGTACGGAATGGGCCGCCGCGACGACGAAGGGCTGGACGAGTGAACCCGGCTCGTTGAGCCTAAGCCTGTAGCCCTAAACCGTAGGGCGGACATGCCGAAGGCTTGTCCGCCATGCAGGCCGCCGCGGTGGACAAGGCTTCGCCATCTCCACCCTACCAAAGCCCACGCTGGTAGCCCGGATGCAATCCGGGGAGATTGCCGCCAATCCAACACCGCCCCGATAGCCAGCGCTTTGACGCGCTTTTCGCATTATTTTTTAACTCATTGAAAAATAAGCAATATTTTTTAGGCACGGGTATTGCTATCTCTCCTGTAACCGACTGTCTTATGACGGCTTGCTGCACGAGAGAGAACCATGAAGCCATCCGCCGTATCGCCCCTGCACGCTGAACCCGCCTCGCCCGCAACCGCCGAGGATGCGAGCCGCGCCGGCCTGGAACAGGCCTTCGCGCTGTTCAACCAGATGTCGACCCAGCTCAGCGAGTCCTACAGCATGCTGGAGGCGCGGGTGACCGAGTTGAAAGGGCAGTTGGCCCTGGTCAGCGCCCAGCGCATGCAGGAGTTGGCGGAAAAGGAGCGCCTCGCCCATCGCTTGCAGAGCCTGCTCGATCTGCTGCCCGGCGGTGTGATCGTGATCGATGGCCAGGGCGTGGTGCGCGAAGCCAACCCGGTGGCGCGCAACCTACTCGGTCAGCCCCTGGTCGGCATGCTCTGGCGCCAGGTTATCGCGCGCAACTTCGCCCCCCGTGAAGACGACGGCCATGAAATCTCGAAGAAGGACGGGCGGCGTCTGTCGATCGCCACCCGTTCGCTGCACGCCGAACCCGGCCAACTGGTGCTGTTGACCGATCTGACGGAAACCCGACGCCTGCAGGACCAGCTGTCGCGGCATGAGCGCTTGTCCGCTCTGGGACGGATGGTCGCCTCGCTGGCCCATCAGATTCGCACGCCGCTGTCCGCCGCGTTGCTCTACGCCAGCCATTTGACCGAGCAGGTGCTGCCGGCCGAACAGCAGCAGCGTTTTGCCGGTCGCTTGAAGGAGCGCCTGCACGAGCTGGAGCATCAGGTGCGCGACATGCTGATCTTCGCCCGTGGCGATCTGCCGCTGCCCGATCGGCTGGCGCCCAATGCGCTGTTCGAGGCGTTGCGCGCGGCGGCCGAATCCCATGTGCAGGGCATGGCCGTGCGCTGGCAGTGCGACAGCCGCGACGGCGAGTTGCTGTGCAACCGCGACACCCTGGTCGGCACTGTGCTTAACCTTTTGGAGAACGCGATCCAGGCCGGCGGGCGCGAGGTGCGCTTGAAGATTCACCTGTATCGGCGCGGCAATAGTCTGCGCCTGTGCGTCAGCGATAACGGCCCAGGTATGGACCCGGCCACGCTGGCGCGTCTGGGCGAACCCTTTTTCACCACCAAAACCACCGGAACCGGCCTCGGCCTGGCGGTGGTCAAGGCCGTGGCGCGCGCCCATCAGGGCGAGTTGCAGCTGCGTTCGCGCGCGGGTCGTGGCACCTGTGCCTCGTTGATTTTGCCGCTGATTCCCGCGGCCCTACCTTTGATTCAGGAGTAACCCCATGGCTGCCAAAGTTCTGTTGGTCGAAGACGACCGCGCCCTGCGTGAGGCCTTGGCCGATACCCTGGCCTTGGGTGGGCATGATTACCGCGCGGTGGACTGCGCCGAAGCCGCTTTGCTGGCGATCGATCGGGAAACCTTCGGTCTGGTGGTCAGCGACGTGAATATGCCGGGCATGGACGGCCATCAATTACTGGCGGCGATCCGTCAGCGTCAACCGCAATTGCCGGTGCTGCTGATGACCGCTTATGGCGCGGTCGAGCGGGCGGTGGACGCCATGCGCCAGGGCGCGGCGGATTACCTGGTCAAACCGTTCGAGCCGAAAGCTTTGCTGAGTCTGGTCGAGCGGCATGCCCTGGGGCGAGTGAGTGGCGGCGAGCAGGACGGTCCCGTGGCTTTGGAACCGGCCAGCGTGCAATTGCTGGAGCTGGCGGCGCGGGTGGCGCAAAGCGATTCGACCGTGCTGATCACCGGTGAGTCCGGGACCGGTAAGGAGGTGCTGGCGCGCTACATTCATCAGCAGTCGCCGCGGGCGGGCAAACCTTTTATTGCGATCAACTGCGCGGCGATCCCCGACAACATGCTCGAGGCGACGCTGTTCGGCCATGAAAAAGGCGCCTTTACCGGCGCTATCGCCAGTGCGCCGGGCAAGTTCGAAATGGCCGACGGCGGCACCATCCTGCTCGACGAGATTTCCGA
>NZ_CAMPHN010000256.1 GCF_946885885.1 uncultured Pseudomonas sp. | reverse complement strand
GCGGCCGACGCCAGCTCCTCGCCGTCGTCCTCGTCAGCCCCTTCCAGCTCGTCTTGTTCCAGTTCTTCGTCGCTCATGTTCAGCCTCATGACTTGCGAAAAGCAGGTTAGTTATAGCCCAGCTGCGTGATCTTTCGAACGTCGCCGGAAAAAATTCAAATGACCGTGCCTGGCCTATACCACCAGCGCCTCCATGTGCTGACTGGAGCGGACACTCCCCTGAAAAGGAAAATACGCTCAACGGCGCGCATTCTAGCGCGCTGTCAGAAAAAACAAAGGGCGCCATAAGGCGCCCTCGTCGAAACGCCGGTAATCAGTTCTTGGTGAACTCCGGATAGGCTTCCATACCGCATTCGGCGATATCCACGCCTTCGTATTCTTCTTCCTCGGTTACCCGCAGGCCGATCACCAGCTTGATGATGGACCAGACGATCAGGCTGGCGACGAACACCCAGGCGAAGATCGAGCCGATGCCGAGCAACTGAGCGCCGAGGCTGGCGTCGCCGTTGGTCAGGCAGACCGCCAGCAAGCCCCAGATACCGACCACGCCGTGTACCGAAATGGCACCGACCGGATCGTCGAGCTTGAGTTTGTCCAGACCCAGGATGGAGAACACTACCAGCACGCCACCGACGCCACCGATCAGGGTCGCTTGCAGCGCGGTCGGCGTCAGGGGTTCGGCGGTAATCGCCACCAGACCGGCCAGGGCGCCGTTCAGGGCCATGGTCAGGTCGGCCTTGCCGAACAGGATGCGCGCCACGATCAGCGCGGCGATCAGGCCGCCGGCAGCCGCCATGTTGGTGTTGACGAATACGTTGGCGACGGCGTTGGCGTCTTCGATGGTGCTCATCTTCAGCTGCGAGCCACCGTTGAAGCCGAACCAGCCCATCCACAGGATAAAGGTACCCAGGGCAGCCATGGGCAGGTTGGCGCCCGGAATGGCATTGACCTGACCGTTGGAGCCGTACTTGCCTTTACGCGCACCGAGCAGCAGCACGCCAGCCAGGGCAGCGGAAGCACCGGCCATATGCACCACGCCGGAACCGGCGAAGTCGAGGAAACCGGCTTCGTTGAGGAAGCCCGAACCCCACTTCCAGAAACCCTGAACCGGGTAGATGAAACCGGTCATGACCACAGCGAAGGCGAGGAAGGCCCACAGCTTCATGCGCTCGGCAACGGCACCGGAAACGATCGACATGCAGGTCGCGGCGAACACCACCTGGAAGAAGAAGTCCGAGCGCGCCGAGTAGTAAGGCGCGTCGTCGCCGCCGGCCAGTACCGACTCGACGCTGTTCTCGTCGCCCAGCAGGAAGCCCAGGCTCGGCAGGATGCCGCCTTCCGGACTGGAGTACATGATGTGGTAGCCGATCACCAGGTACATGACGCTGGCAACCGCGTACAGGGCGATGTTCTTGGTAAGGATTTCAGTGGTGTTCTTCGCCCGTACCAGGCCAGCTTCGAGCATGGCGAAACCCGCTGCCATCCACATCACCAGAGCACCGCAAACTAGAAAATAGAAGGTATCGAAGCCGTACTGCAATGCAGTCAATGCTGTGTTATCCATGGTTCACCTCTTGCCGGCGCGCTTTATATAGCGCTGTTCGGTTAAGACGCCCGGGTTGGCTCCGGGCGTACTCCGTGTGCTTACAGGTTGTAGCCACGCTCGTTGTGCTGGGCGAGATCGAGACCGATGGTCTCTTCCTCGTCGCTGACACGCAGGCCCATTACTAGATCGATCACTTTCAGAATCACGAAGGTCAGTACCGCCGTATAGACCGCCGTAAACGCCACGCCCTGGAACTGCACCCACAACTGCGCGGGAATGTCCTCCACCGCGCCGAAACCACCCAGCGCCGGCGCCGCGAAGGCTCCGGTGAGGATCGCCCCGACGATACCGCCCACGGCATGCACGCCGAAGACATCCAGGGAGTCGTCATAGCCCAGCTTGCGCTTGAGGCTGGTGGCGCAGAGGAAACAGATCACCCCCGACGCCAGACCGATAACCAGCGCCCCCATCGGCCCGGCAGTGCCGCACGCCGGGGTGATGGCCACCAGGCCCGCGACCGCACCGGAGGCGATGCCCAGCACGCTCGGCTTACGGTGGGTGATCCATTCGGCGAACATCCAGCTCAGCGCCGCGGTAGCGGTAGCGATCTGGGTGACCAGCATGGCCATCCCGGCGCTGCCGTTGGCCGCCAGTGCGGAACCGGCGTTGAAGCCGAACCAGCCGACCCAGAGCATGCTCGCGCCGATCAGGGTGTAGCCCAGGTTATGCGGCGGCATGGCGGTGGTCGGGAAACCTTTGCGCTTGCCCAGCACCAGGCAAGCCACCAGACCGGCGATACCGGCATTGATGTGCACCACGGTGCCGCCAGCGAAGTCCAGTACGCCCCAGTCCCACATCAGCGCACCGTCGCCGCTCCACACCATATGGGCGATGGGGGCGTAAACGAGGGTGAACCAGACCGCCATGAAGATCAGCATCGCGGAGAACTTCATGCGCTCGGCGAACGCACCGACGATCAGCGCGGGGGTGATGATGGCGAAGGTCATCTGGAAGGTGACGAACACGCTTTCCGGGATACCGGCCACCAGGCTGTCCAGGGTCAGGCCGCTGAGAAACGCCTTGGCAAAGCCGCCGACGAAGGAGTTGAGATTGACCACACCCTGCTCCATGCCGGTGGTGTCAAAGGCCAGGCTGTAACCGTAGAGCACCCAAAGCACACTGATCAGACCGGTAATGGCAAAGCACTGCATCAGCACCGACAGCACGTTCTTGGAACGCACCATACCGGCATAGAACAGCGCCAGACCGGGGATGGTCATAAACAGCACCAACACGGTCGCGACCAGCATCCAAGCCGTATCGCCACCGTTTAAAACTGCCTCGTCGGCCATGGCCAGGCCAGGAACGAGAGACAAAAGGGCTCCTAGCCCTGCGATTTTTCGCAGAGTCATGGGGGTTACTCCTGGGGCGTGGGGTTAGCTGGGCTTAGATTGCGTCGGTATCGGTTTCGCCGGTACGGATACGAATCGCCTGTTCCAGATTGACGACGAAAATCTTGCCGTCGCCGATCTTGCCGGTGTTGGCCGCCTTGGTGATGGCCTCGATAACGCGATCCAGTTGATCGTCAGCGATGGCCACGTCGATCTTTACCTTCGGCAGAAAATCGACGACATACTCAGCGCCGCGGTACAGCTCGGTGTGACCTTTTTGCCGACCGAAGCCTTTGACCTCGGTAACGGTAATGCCCTGCACGCCGATCTCCGACAGTGACTCACGGACGTCGTCCAGCTTGAACGGCTTGATGATGGCAGTGACTAGCTTCATGAAACTCTCTCCCGTGTAAGGTGGACTTGCCCCAGGAATTACCAACCCGGCTCAAGTCTAAGCGCAGTGTCTGGCTTTTGTAATGCATCGGCCGAGCTATCTCGATCACACCGATACCCACCAACCGCTCCCGACGAAACACTTCCCCGCCTCGCCTGATGCACCGGAACCGCATTGGTGCTTGGGTCAAGGGCGAACAAGCAGAAAGCTTGCCAAAATATAAAAATCCTTTTTTATTCATATATTTAGATAACAAATTTGATGATTCCGCTTGCCTCTCCCAAACAGCAAAGCACCAAAACAGTGCATAACGCTGCGCCCAACCTGGTACGCGCGCGCGAAAACCGTGCACCGATCGCCCGCGCCTTCAGGCCCGGGGTCGCGTGCTACACTGCCGCTCGTTTGCTTCCGGAGCCCCTTCATGTTGCCGCCCAAAGCCCTGCTAGACGCCCTCAGCACCCATGCCTCGCGCCTGTTCAACGGCGAAACGCCGCTACCCCGCAGCGAATTCGAAGCGCAGTTCAAAGCCTTGTTGCAGAGCGGTTTCAGCAAACTCGATCTGGTCAGCCGGGAAGAGTTCGACAGCCAGATGGCGGTCCTCGCCCGCACCCGTGCACGTCTCGAAGCCCTGGAAGCGAAAGTCGCCGAAATGGAAGCACGCAGCACCGCAGAGCCAACGCCACCCGCCGAATAGTTCGCTCGGCCGAGCGACGATCAAGGAGCGATCGATGTCCCTGGCCATAGTCCACAGCCGCGCCCAAGTCGGCGTCGAAGCCCCCGCCGTCACTGTCGAAGCACACCTGGCCAATGGCTTACCGTCGCTGGCGCTGGTCGGTTTGCCGGAAACCGCGGTCAAGGAAAGCAAGGACCGCGTGCGTAGCGCCATCCTCAACTGCGCCTTCGATTTTCCGCCGCGACGGATCACGTTGAATTTGGCCCCGGCCGATCTGCCGAAAGACGGCGGACGCTTCGATCTGGCCATCGCCCTGGGGATTCTCGCCGCCAGCGGCCAGGTGCCCGCCGCCGCCCTGGAGCAGCTCGAATGCCTCGGCGAACTGGCGCTGTCGGGCGAGGTGCGGCCGGTGCAGGGCGTTCTACCCGCCGCTCTGGCTGCTCGCGCCAGCGGACGCACCTTAGTGGTGCCTAAGGCCAATGCCGAGGAAGCCAGCCTGGCCTCCGGGCTGACGGTGATCGCCGTCGGTCACTTGCTCGAACTGGCCGCCCACCTCAACGGCCAGACGCCGATCGCGCCTTATCAGGCTCAAGGCTTATTACGTCAAACCCTACCCTACCCGGATCTTTCCGAAGTCCAGGGGCAAGCCGCCGCCAAACGCGCGCTGCTGGTGGCCGCCGCCGGCTCGCACAATCTATTGTTCAGCGGCCCACCCGGCACCGGCAAAACCCTGTTGGCCAGCCGCCTGCCCGGTTTGTTGCCGCCGCTGGAGGAACAGGAAGCGCTGGAAGTCGCCGCCATCCATTCGGTGGCCAGTCATGCACCGCTCGAGGCTTGGCCGCAGAGGCCGTTTCGAAATCCGCATCACAGCGCCTCCGGCCCGGCACTGGTCGGCGGCGGCAGTCGCCCGCAGCCCGGCGAAATAACCTTGGCCCATCAGGGTGTTTTATTTTTAGACGAACTGCCCGAATTCGACCGCAAGGTCCTGGAAGTGCTGCGTGAACCGCTGGAAAGCGGGCAGATCGTAATAGCCCGGGCGCGCGACAAGGTGCGTTTCCCGGCCCGGTTCCAACTGGTCGCAGCGATGAACCCCTGCCCTTGCGGTTTTCTCGGCGACCCCAGCGGGCGTTGCCGTTGTACCCCGGAACAGATCCAGCGCTATCGTGGCAAGCTGTCCGGACCGCTGCTCGACCGCATCGACCTGCACGTCACCGTGGCGCGCGAGACCACCGCCCTACACATAGCGCCCAGCGATGGCGCCGATACCGCAAGCAGCGCTGCCCTGGTCGCCCGCGCCCGGCAACGCCAAGTGCTGCGCCAGGGCGTGGCCAATGCTTTTCTCGACTTGCCTGGCCTGCGCCAACATTGTGCGCTGCACGTGGCCGACCAGAGTTGGCTGGAAAGCGCCTGCGAGCGCCTCGGCCTATCGCTGCGCGCCGCCCATCGCATTCTCAAGGTGGCGCGCACCCTGGCCGACCTCGAACAGACCGAGCAAATCGCCCGCAGCCATCTGGCCGAAGCCTTGCA
>NZ_CAMPHN010000255.1 GCF_946885885.1 uncultured Pseudomonas sp. | reverse complement strand
GAACTCCAGGATTGAGGGAATACACCGTGATCGAACGTTATTTGAAACCGCGCCATCAAGCCCTCTACGGCGCCCTCTGCGGCGCCCTGTTGCTCGCCGACGGCGCGATGGCCGCACAGGACGACGGCCTGGGCGCGCCGAAATACCAAGCGCAGCGGATCGGCCCACTGTGCCCGCTCGCCCAGGACCCGAGCCAGTACAACACCAAGTACCTGAGCTTCTTCAGCACCCTGGTCCAGGGCGAAGGCGACTGGCTGTTCCGCACCCACTACGACCTGCGCACGGACTTCGGCACCACGCCCGACGGCTACCGCCAATTCAAGCGCCTGCGCGATGCGTTGAAACGCAAAGGCGTCGAGTTGATGGTGGTGTACCAACCGACCCGTGGCCTGGTGAATCGCCAATACCTCACCGCCGAGGAAAACGCCAAGTTCGACTTCGACCTGGCCAAGCGCAATTACCTGCAAGCCATCGCCGACTTCCGCAAGGCCGGGATCTGGGTCACCGATCTGTCGCCGCTGTTCGACGAACGCGGGGTGGACACCGATTACTACTTCAAGGCCGACCATCACTGGACCCCGGCCGGCGCCGCGCGCACCGCCGAATTGGTGGCCGAAACCCTGAAGCAGATTCCCGCTTACAAGACCATCGAAAAGACCAAGTTCGCCAGCGAGCCCAACGGCCTGCTGCCCAAGGCCGGCACCCTGCACAAAACCGCGGCGAACTTCTGCGGTGTCAGCTATGCCACCCAATACGTCACGCGCTACGCCACCGAACCGGTGGGCGAAGCCGACAGCGACAGCCTGTTCGGCGACGCCGCCACCCCGCAGATCGCCCTGGTCGGCACCAGTAACAGCGGCCCGGCGTACAACTTCGCCGGTTTCCTGCAGCAGTACAGCGAGGCCGAAGTGCTCAACATGGCGGTCAGCGGCGGCGGCTTCGACAGCGCCCTGCTGCAATACATGAGCAGCCAGGAATTCCACGACGACCCGCCGAAAATCCTGATCTGGGAATTCGCCACCCATTACGACCTGGCGCAGGCCAGTTTCTACCGTCAGGCCGTGCCGCTGGTGGACAACGGCTGCGTCGGCCGCCCGGCGGTCCTGCACAACAAAGTGACCCTCAAACCCGGCGCCAACGAGGTCCTGGTCAATGGCGAGAACCAGGCGCCGCGCGACCTGCGCGGCGGCGACTACCAGATCGACCTGCGCTTCAGCGACTCCGGCGTGCATGAGTCCCAGGCCACCTTGTGGTACCTCACCGGCCGCCGCGAGAAATTCAAGATCGAACAGAGCGACCGCGTCGATACCGGCGGCCGCTATGTGTTCGAACTGCGCAACGAAGCCGATTGGGCCGACCTCAACCTACTCGCCCTGGACATCCAAAGCCCGGAAAAAATGCCGGCCAACCTCAGCGTGGAGGCGACCCTGTGCAAACGCCCCAGTGCCAGCGACGCCGCCCTGACGGCGCAAAACCCATGAAGATCGCCGCCTTCTGCGGCCTCGCCGCCAGCCTGCTCGCGACCCCGCTGTACGCCGCAGGCCTGGTGCCGCCGGCCGGTTACTACGCTGCCGTGCAGGTCCGCGATAAAGCGCCGCGCGCCTGCCCGCAGGTGCCGCAGCCGTACACCGGCAAACTGGTGTTCCGCAGCAAGTACGAAGGTTCGGGCAAGGCCCGCGCCACCCTCAACCGCGAATCGGAAAAGGCCTTTCGCAGCAAGACCGCGCCCATCACCACCCTGGAGCGCGGGGTCACCCAACAGGTGAGCTACTACATGCGCGAAGGCCAACCCGAACAGCTCGAGTGCGCACTGCACTGGCTGGAAACCTGGGCGCGGGCCGATGCCCTGCTCAGCGAGGAGTACAACCACACCGGCAAATCGGTGCGCAAATGGGCGCTCGGCAGTTTGTCGGCCGCCTACCTGCGCCTGAAGTTCTCCGCCTCGCGGCCGCTGGCGCCCTACCCCGAGCGCACCGCGGCGATCGAAGCCTGGTTGGTCGAGATGGCCGAGCTCAGCGTGCGCGACTGGAGCGACCTGCCGCTGAAGAAGGTCAACAACCACAGCTACTGGGCCGCCTGGTCGGTGATGGCCACCGCCGTCGCCACCAATCGCCGCGACCTGTTCGACTGGTCCGTGGCGCAGGTGCGCCTGGGCGCCAGCCAAGTCGACGGCGACGGCTACCTGCCCAACGAACTCAAACGCAGCCAGCGCGCCCTGGCTTACCACAACTACAGCTTGCCGCCGTTGATGATGACCGCCGCCTTCGCCCGCGCCAACGGCGTCGACCTGCGCGCGGAGAACGCCGGCGCGCTGAAACGCCTGGCCGAACGGGTGCTCGACGGCGCCGCCGAACCGGACGCCTTCGCCCGCAAGACCGGCGAAAAACAGGACATGGAAGACCTTGGCAAACACAACAAATTCGCCTGGCTGGTGCCCTATTGCACGCTCTACGACTGCTCGGCGCAAACCCGCGAACGCAAGCGCGAGATGCAGCCGTTCAACAACTTCCGCCTGGGTGGCGACGTGAGCCGGATCTTCGAACCGACAGCACCAAACGATAGCTGAAGGCCAATGCCGTAAGCCCGTGACCGAGTGTCGGCGGGCCCGCGACGAAGGATGCGCAACACCCTCCCACGTGTGTGGGGGGAAAGGGGGGCTAGAGCCCCTGAACAGAGGTTATTTCCGGAGATCTACGGATGGTCTTTTCATCCAACGTATTCCTGTTCTTGTTTCTGCCGATCTTTCTCGGCCTGTATTACTTGAGCAGTAACCGCTATCGCAATCTGCTGATCCTGATCGGCAGCTATGTGTTCTACGCCTGGTGGCGGGTCGATTTTCTTCTGCTGTTCGTCGCCGTGACGCTGTGGAACTACGTATTCGGCCTGCGCATTTATCGCGCCGGTGTACGCAGCAAAGCCGCGCAGCGCTGGGTGCTGTGGGGCGTAGTAGGCAACCTGGCGACTCTGGGTTACTTCAAGTACGCCAACTTCGGCATGGAGAACATCAACAAGGTGATGGAGGCGGCCGGTCTGGAACCCTTCCTGCTGACCCATGTAATCCTGCCGATCGGTATTTCCTTCTATATCTTCCAGTCGATCAGTTACCTGATCGACGTCTACCGCGGCGACACCGAACCGACGGAGAACCTGATCAATTTCGCTGCCTTTATCGCGCTGTTCCCCCAGCTGATCGCCGGCCCGGTGCTGCGCTACAAGGATCTGGCCGATCAGTTCACCGGGCGCACCCATAGCGTCGATAAGTTCGCCGAAGGCGCCACGCGCTTTATGCAGGGCTTCGTCAAAAAGGTGTTTATCGCCGACAGCCTGGCGCCACTGGTCGACCATTGCTTCGCCTTGCAAAACCCCAGTGCCGGCGACGCCTGGCTGGGCATGATCGCCTACACCGCGCAGCTGTATTTCGACTTCTCCGGTTACAGCGACAT
Source organism: uncultured Pseudomonas sp. (assembly GCF_946885885.1). The sequence continues at coordinate 2,104 of NZ_CAMPHN010000255.1, read as the reverse complement.
GGCCATCGGCCTCGGCCTGATGATGGGTTTCCGCTTTATGGAAAACTTCAACCAGCCCTATATCAGCCAGTCGATCACCGAGTTCTGGCGGCGCTGGCACATCAGCCTGTCGACCTGGTTGCGCGACTACCTGTACGTGCCCCTGGGCGGCAACCGTGGCGGCACCTTCAACACCTACCGCAACCTGTTCCTGACCATGCTGCTCGGCGGTTTCTGGCACGGCGCCAACTGGACCTTCCTGATCTGGGGCGCCTGGCACGGCACCTGGCTGGCCATCGAGCGGGCGCTGGGGGTAAACGCCGCACCCAAGGTGATCAACCCGCTGAAGTGGGCCCTGACCTTCTTCCTGGTGATGCTCGGCTGGGTGATCTTCCGCGCCGAGAACCTGGAAGTCGCCGGGCGCATGTACGCCGCGCTGTTCAGCCCGACGCTGTTGAGCGGCCAGGGCTGGCAACTCAGCGAGCTGAACAGCGCGAGCATCAGCCATCTGCAGATCGCCACCCTGATCCTGGCCTACGCCGTCATGGCCTTCTGCGGCCTGCGTCAGTTCTACCGCCAGCAGCCGCGACCCGCTGCCGACCTGCCGGGCGACGCGCTGGGGCTGAGCCTGGGCGGCGGCGCGGCACTGCAAGCGGCGTCCCGCAATGTCGCCGCGACGCGCTATCTGGTGCGCGGCGCGCTGCTGCTGTTGTTCTGCGCCTCGGTGCTCAAGCTCTCGGCGCAGAGCTATTCGCCCTTCCTCTACTTCCAATTCTGAATGGGGTCGAACATGACACGTTCATGGCAAAAATTTTATGTCGGCTTGTTCCTCGCGGTGCTGGCGTTGTTGTTTTTCTGGTCGATGCGCGGGGTGCTCAGCTACCGCACGCCCAACGAGTACAGCGTGCTCGACGGCGGCCTGGCGAAGACCTTCGAAAGCCATTACGACAAGCAATTCCCGGTCAAGGACATCGGCACCAATGTCTGGGCGGCGCTGGATTACCTGGTGTTCGGCGTGGGCCGCCCCGGGGTGGTGATCGGCGAGCACGACTGGCTGTATTCCGATGAGGAGTTCAAGCCGGTGGCCGATGGTCAACGGCACCTGCGCGACAACCTGGCGCTGATCCGCGGCGTACGCGACTACCTGGCGCAGCGTGACGTGCAGCTGGTGCTGGCGATAGTGCCGGCGAAGTCGCGGCTGTACCCGGAGCACATCGGCGACAACCGCATCAGCCCGCTGCGCCAGGATCTTTACCAGCGTTTCCACCAGGAAGTGCGGCGCCTCGACATCCTCGCGCCGGATCTGCTCGCCCCGTTGCAGGAAGCCAAACCCGGCGGCCTGCTGTTCCTGCGCACCGACACCCACTGGACGCCGCGGGGTGCGGACCTGGTCGCCCTGCTATTGAGCGAAACCCTGACGCGCCACCTCACCCTGAATGGCGAGCCGCAGGCGTTTGTTACCGAAATCGCCGAACAAAAGCCTTACCAAGGCGACCTGACCCGCTTCCTGCCGCTGGCGCCGTTGTTCGCGGGGCTGATGCCGGCGCCCGATCAGTTGCAGCACTACAAGACCGAATTGCCCGAGAGCGGCGGCGGTGTCGACGCCTTGCTCGCCGACAGCGAAATACCGGTCGCGCTGGTCGGCACCAGCTACAGCGCCAACCCCAACTGGAACTTTGCCGGTGCCCTGCGCGAGCACCTGCAACGCGATTTAAGCAACCACGCCGAGGACGGTCAGGGCCCGATGGTGCCGATGCTCCGTTACCTGCAAAGCGATGAGTTGAACGATGCGCCCGCGCAGGTGGTCATTTGGGAATTCCCGGAACGCTACCTGCCGATGGCCAACGACTTCAGCGACTTCGACGCCGACTGGCTCGCAGACCTGAAGAGCAGTACCCGTAAACAGCGACTAGCCAGTAGGACTCAACCCTGAAAGCGCCTCACCGGGCACCAATGGATCTATTTTTCGAAACACATGGAGCAATGACAATGCACAACCTTTCCTTCCGCAGCTGGATCTCGTCTGCCTGCGCACTCGCCCTGGCCACCGCGGCGCTGCACACACAAGCCAACGAAGCGGCGCTGTACGCGCCGATCGCGCCTAAGGGCTCGGCCTTCATTCGTG
>NZ_CAMPHN010000254.1 GCF_946885885.1 uncultured Pseudomonas sp. | reverse complement strand
TGGCGCAAACCAATGCCGCCCTCGAACTGCTCTACCAGAGCAGTAGCAGCCTGGCGACCCGCCAGGCCAACGCCGAACGCCTCGACGAGCTGATCAACCGCTTCCAGCAACGCCTGCCCGGCCTGCGCCTGACCCTGTGCCTGCACGACAACCTCCAGGCCCCGGCCGAACAGCTATTGGCCCTGCATGGCAGCGAAACCCGCGAAGTCTGCGCACGCACCGATTGCGACACCTGCGAGCGCAAGAACCACCCCGACCAAGCCGTCTTCGCCATCAGCAACCAGGGCAACGATCTGGGCGAGCTGAAAGCCTACTTCCGCGACGGCCATCAACCACAGGCCTGGGAAACCGCGCTGATCCAGGCCCTGGCCAACCTGATCGGCACGGCGCTGTCGCTCAAGCGCCAGCGCGAGCAGGAACACCGCCTGTTGCTGCTCGACGAACGCACCATCATCGCCCGCGAACTGCACGACTCCCTGGCCCAGGCGCTGTCGTACATGAAGCTGCAAGTCAGCCGCCTGCAAACCCTGATCCGCCGCGGCGAAAACCCCGAGGTGCTGGGCAGCGTCAGCGGCGAACTGCGCGACGGCCTGAACACCGCCTACCGGCAATTGCGCGAATTGCTCACCACCTTCCGCCTGCAAATCGATGACGGCGGCCTCGATCAGGAACTCAAGGACACGGTGGAAGAATTCTCCAAACGCGGCGAGTTCGCCTGCGAACTGCAGATCGACCGGTTGGCGTTCCAGCTCTCGGCCAGCGAACAGATCCACCTGCTGCAGATCACCCGCGAAGCGCTCTCCAACTGCGCCCGGCATGCCCAGGCCGAGCACGCCTGGCTGTATTTGCGCCAGGTCGGCGAACAGATCGAACTGCTCGTCGAAGACGACGGTATCGGCTTCAGCCCGGGTTTCGACCCGCGCATGCACCATGGCCTGACTATCATGCAGGAGCGCGCCCGCAGCCTGCATGGCCAGCTCAGCATCGAATCGCGCGCCCCCCGGGGCACCCGCATCCACCTGCAATTCCGCCCGGATTTTCTCGGGCGCCACGAACAAGGTAGCGCCGCATGAACGCCCCAACCCGCCATAGCATCCTGCTCGTCGACGACCACCCAATGATGCGCCGCGGCATGCGCCAGCTACTCGAGCTGGAAGAGGATTTCGAGATAGTCGGTGAAGCCGGCCACGGCGGCGAAGTCCTAGAACTGGTCGGGCGCCTGCAACCCGAACTGATCCTGCTGGACAACAACATGCCGAACATGAACGGCCTGCAGACCTTGAAACGCCTGCGCGAGCTGCACTACGCCGGCAAGATCCTGATCTTCACCGTGTCCGACTCCGAAGACGACATCCGCGACGCCATGCGCTTGGATGCCGACGGCTACCTACTCAAGGACATGGAACCGGAACTGCTGATCCAATCGATCCGCGACGCCCTGCAAGGCAGCCTGGTGGTCAGCCCCACCCTCACCCGCGTCCTCGCCCAAGCCCTGCGCTCGCCCCACACCAACTCGCACGTCGACCTTACCGACCGCGAACGCCAAGTCCTGAAAACCATCGCCGCCGGCCACAGCAACAAAGTCATCGGCCACAAACTCGGCATCACCGAAGGCACGGTTAAAGTTCATGTGAAGAATTTGCTGCATAAACTTGGGCTGCGATCGCGGGTCGAAGCGGCGGTTTGGGCGATGGAGCATTTGCGGTAGCTGACAGCTCAGGTGTTTGGGGTGGTCCATCGCTGTCTTCTCCCCGCGCAACGTGGCGGCTGGTCGGGCAGTGAAGGCATCACCGATGGCGGCGGTTGGGGGAATAAGATATTGCGGGCTGCGCTATGGTGGATGAAAAGAGCGTCATCCACCCTACTTACTGTCAAGCAAGGTAGCCTGGATACCCGCCAACACAAGGAAAACGCTTCGCGGTTTTCTACGCCAGGGATTATTCAAGCCGGCAGAGTGACTTCGAAATCGTAGGGTGGATAACGCTTTATTTATCCACCATTGTGTTCACACACCACACCGCTCAAGGATGAGCTGCCATGTCCCGTTATCGCCGTGCCCAAGTTCCCGGTACTTCGTATTTCTTCACTGTCAACCTACTCAATCGCCGCAGCGATCTGCTGACCCGTCATATCGATCTGCTGCGCGAGACGGTAAGGGTCGCCAAGGCCCGGCATCCGTTTCATATCGATGCATGGGTGGTATTGCCCGAACACATGCACTGTATATGGACGCTACCCGAAGGCGATGCCGATTTCGCCATGCGCTGGAAGGTCATTAAATTCGGCTTTTCCAAGCGTCTGGAGAAAACCGAACCTCGAACGATGATCCAGTTGATACGGGGTGAGCGGGGAATCTGGCAAAGGCGCTATTGGGAACATCTGATCCGCGATGATCTCGACTACCAACGTCACATGGATTACATCCATTTCAACCCGGTGAAGCATGGCTACGTGCGTCAGGTTCGGGACTGGCCGTATTCGAGTTTTCATCGAGCGATGCGGGATGGGCTTTACCCTGTCGACTGGTCGGACAGTGAAGACATCACCGATGACGGCGGTTGGGGGGAATAAGGTATTGCGGACTGCGCAATGGTGGATGAAAAGAGCGTCATCCACCCTACTCACTTGCAGGTCGTTGACCAGACCATCGGTCAGCCCGTAGCTCGTAGGAAGGGTTGAGCGTAGCGATACCTATGCTGTCGAGCGGCATACCCGATCACCGATAACACCGCGTCGAATCATGTTGGGTTACGCGGCGGCTGAGGGCGATGGCATTGCTTAAACCGCGACATCGCCGCTAACCCAACCTACGAACGGCAAGCAACTCCCATGCGCCGCATGCACTTACTGATCGTAAAGAAAGGTGTCGTCGAGCTGATCGGCGCTGCTGACGGTGACTTGCAGGTCGTTGACCAGGCCATCGGTCAGCCCGTAGATCCAGCCATGTACCGCTAGCGGTTGGCCGCGGCGCCAGGCGCTTTGCACGATGGTGGTGTGGCAGACGTTGCGCACCTGGCGTTGTACGTTCAGCTCGCACAGCAGGTCGACCTGGGCTTCCGGCTCCAGCCCTTGGAAGCGTTCCAGATTCTGGTGGTAGAGCGCCTTGAGCGCACGTAGCCAGTTGTCGATCAGTCCCAACGCTTCATGGCCCAGGGCCGCGCGCACGCCGCCGCAGCCGTAGTGGCCGCAGACGATCACCTGTTTGACCTGCAATACGTCGACCGCGTACTGCAACACCGAGAGAAAATTCATATCGGTGGCCACCACCATATTCGCCACGTTGCGGTGTACGAACAGCTCGCCGGGCATCAGACCGACCACTTCGTTGGCCGGCACGCGGCTGTCCGAGCAGCCGATCCAGAGAAATTCCGGGCGTTGTTGCCGGGCCAGGCGGGCAAAGAACTCCGGGTCTCTGGCGGTCAGCGATTCGGACCAGAAACGGTTATTGGCCAATAGTTGTTCGACGTCCATCGGTTCCCCCTTTCCTCGCCGGCGGCAAGAATATGGCGGAAGCATAGCCAGCAAGAGCGGCCTGTCAGATTGTCTTGGATCAATATTCCACTCGCCCTGCCGGCTTTCCATGCACCCTGCCGCCGCCACCGAGCAGACCTACGACGGTTCTGTTGTGAGGGATGAGTCGATTTTTAGCTCGAGTCTGGCGTGTGTCGCCGCCAACTAGTGTTGTTGCCGTTCCCTGATCGCGGCATTGAAGCGCTCGACCGCCTCGCTGGGGATTTTCAACGAGAAGATGTAGTGCAGCGGGTCTGCGACCTGCTCGTCGATTATCAGTCGTCGTATCGGATAGGTGGAGGTCTGCATAAGCATCTGGGCAACGCCGTCCTCGAGGATGAAGCCGTCCAGGCGGTTGCGGATCAACATCTCGATCATCTGCTCGTTGCTGCCCAGGTGCACCAGCTCAACGCCATCTGCGCTGTCTTCCAGGATGCGCTGCATTTTCTCGCCGTAGGAGTTTCCGCGGAAAAGCCCCAGGTAACGTTTGCCTCCATGTGCCGCTACCGACTGTATCCAGTCGTAAAGCGAAACCGAGCCGGTTTGGTTGCGGGGCTCGCCCTTGGTAACCAGGACGAACTGCTCTTGGCGGTAAGGAACTGAATACTGGGCGAATTCGTCGCGCTCTTTCGAATAGCCGGCGCCGTACAAAAGGTCGAGCGAGCCATCGCTCAACATATGCAGCGCACGGACCCAGGGCACCCGGCTCATATGAAGATCGCAGCCCGCGGCATCGGCTGTGGTTTTTAAAAGATCGTATTCCAGACCGTGGAACTGGCCATCCTTCGATACGATATAGGGCGGCCAATCATCCCAGCCGACCCGTAGTTCGCATTCGCCGCGAGACTGCTCCGCCAGGGTCGCTGCGCAGATAAAGGCCAAACTGGTGGGCAATAACCTAAAAAACGAACGGTACCGCATGGGTTTTCTCATATATGGCACATAGCCCTTATAAAGCGTATCCGGCAGCCGTTCAACCTGCTGGGGTGTTGCAGCCAGCGCACCGGCCTGCAACTGCTGATGGCGTCACCTGTGCCGGAAAGCGGCAGAACGCCTCGCTGCCTCTTTGGAGGTAGTGCCTCCGAGGAATGGGCGCACCGGCGCTATCGCCCTAGCATGGCGGTCAAGGAGGTGCCCAATGCTCACCGACGTAACGACGCTTGCCGCACTTCGACAACACCACCTGTTCGCTAAATTGCCCGAAGCCGCCTTTCAGGAAGTCTGTAACCTGGCGATTTCGCGCAAGCTGGAGAGCGGCGACATCCTTTTCCATCAGGGCGATAAGGCCGAGCGCTTCTATCTGCTGCTGCACGGGCAGATCAAGTTGATCCGCGTGCTGCTCGAAGGCCAGGAGAAGCTGGTGGAGGTGATATCCGCCGGCCAGAGCTTTGCCGAAGCGCTGTTGTTTAGTGGTGCGCGGCATTATCCGGTGACAGCCGGGGCCTTGAAGAACTGTTCCTTGGTGAGCATCGACGGCGGGCACTACCGGCAACTGCTGGAAAGCCAACCGAAGATCTGCCTCGATCTGCTGGCCGCGTTCAGCATCCGTCTGCATCAGCGCCTCAACGAAATCGACACCCTGTCCCTGGCCAACGCCAGCCGCCGTGTGGCCCGCTACCTGTTTCAGCAGCAGGCTGCGGGCAACGGCAAGATCCAGCTCAGCGTGCCCAAACGCTTGATCGCCTCGCAGCTGGGCATTCAGCCGGAAACCTTCTCGCGGATTCTTCATCGCCTGATCGATGCGGGGCTGATCGTCATGGAACGCCGCGATATTCGCGTGTTGGATAGCCTTAGCCTGGCCAATTATTGCGATTGAAGGTTTTCGTAGCCCGAATGAAATCCGGGAACAATATCCCTCGCGAAACCGCCCCCCGGATTGCATCCGGGCTACCAGAGCGGCGATGGATAGGGGCGCGTAGCTGAAGCTGTTTTCATCCCCATCGCAATTGGTGGATGGGTGAAGCGTCATCCACCCTACGAAGTCGCGGGGCTGATCGCCATGGAGCGCCGCAATATCCGCGTGTTGGATAGCACGTAGCCTGGGTTGAGCGCAGTGATACCCAGGGCGCCGATTCCCGGGTATCGCTTCGCTCAACCCGGGCTACCGCTG
>NZ_CAMPHN010000253.1 GCF_946885885.1 uncultured Pseudomonas sp. | reverse complement strand
TGGGAAAGATCAAAGTTACCCAATGGTAGCCCGGGTTGAGCGAAGCGATACCCGGGAATCGGCGCCCTGGGTATCGCTGCGCTCAACCCAGGCTACGTGCTGCCGCCCCCTATATCCCTGACTCAGCCCTCTCCGCTAGCGCTGCAGCTTTTCGCTGGGGTCTGCGCTACCTGCGGTTTGATTGATCTGGGTCGGGTGGTGTCCGCTTGCCGCGTCTTATAGTCGCCGCCTCTGACAACTCCTTACCGTTTATCCAGGAAAAGGACTCTTCGTTATGCGCGTGCTTGTTTGTGTGCTTCTCAGTTGCTTTGCCACTTTGGCTCAGGCCAGCGATGAGGCCCTGCAGCGTTTTACCCTGCTCAACGCCGACCCCGTGCTGCGCGAGCAGGCTTATGCGGCAGGCCAGGAGCGTATCCGCTTTTGCGGCAATTGCCATGGCGAGAACGGCAACAGCAAGCGCCCTTATATTCCCAACTTGGCCGAGCAGAACCCGGTGTACCTGTTCAATGCGTTCGAGAAGTTCGCCAGCGGCGAGCGGCAGGATTTCATCATGTCCAAGCTGGCGCCGACTCTGACCCTGGAGGACCGGGTCAACGTCGCCATCTACTTCGGTCAGCAGAAGCTGCTGGCGCATACCGAGCCGGTCGATGCCAGGCTGCGTCAGCAGGGCGAGGTTACGTTCAAGACCATCTGTACCGGCTGTCATGGGGTGAATGCCGAAGGCCGCGAGATCACCCCGCGTCTGGCCGGTCAGCCCGCGGAGTACCTGCGCAAGGCGCTGACCCGCTTCCGCGACCAGGATCCGAGCCGTGCGGGGTCGGTGATGATGTCGATCGCCGCCGACTTCAGCGACGAGCAGATCGCCGGTCTGGCCGAGTACCTGCAACAGTTGCAGCCCTGATCGCGTTGGCGCCGAGTCCGGATAGCGGCGGCCCGGCTTAGCCGTTATTGCGCCGCGTAGTGCCGGCGCGGCGTAGCGGGCTGCAACTGGCGCTGTCGAATGGGCCGACATAGGGATTGCCGTGGCCCATCACGCAGCCGACTTTCTGGTTGCGCCAGCGCTCCCATTCGCTGACCGGGTAGAGGCGGTTCCAGGCTTCGTAAGTGCGGCGATCCTGCTTTGACAGGCGCAGCTTGTAGTGGTCGGCCATATACAGATAGATGCGCGCCGAGGCGCCGCGGCTGGTTTCCGGCGGCATCGCGGTCCTGGCCTTGAAGTCGACCACCATCGGGCAGGCGCCATATTGCGTTGGCCTGTTGCCGAGCATGCCGAGGGCATAGTTGGAGCGGTCGCCGTTGACCTCGCCAATGCTCGGCACCAGGTTGTGCAGGTCGGCTTCAGCGGCCTTGAACACCGGGTCGTTGCGGGTGCAGTTCTTACGCCCGCCTTGTTGCCAGCATTGGCGCTGATGGCCGATCACCCAGGCCGGCACCACGTGTTCCCACTCCACCCGCTGGGCGCGGCGCAGTTGCTTGCGCGGGCGATAGCCGCAGCTGGCGAGGTCGACCCGGTTGCCGTTGTAGGCACAGCCGCAATAGAAGGTGCTCGGCCGTTCGGCGTACAGGCTCCAGGCGATCTTCTTGGCGGCGGCGAAACTGGGTGGGGCATCGGCGGCGAGGGGCAGGGAAAACAGCAGGCAAAACAGGGCGAACAGGCGGGTCATGGCTAGGTCTGCGCAAAAAGTTGCGCATGATAGCGGCGACCGCTCTAAATTGGGTTTTTTCTCGGACGATTAACGCGCTTGCCGCTGACGATTGTGCGCGGCTTGGCTATTTGCGGGTTGGCATTAAGAGTCAAGCCTAGGTCCTTGATTGTGTTACAGGTCATGTTTTGCGGCAGAAAATCCACCCCATGCGGATTTTGTTGCTAGCGTTACACCATCACAGCGAAGTGGATGGTCGCGACTCATGGTGATTAGGACTGCATTCGGGCTGCTTTCCCGGCGCCGCGCGCCAGGGCTGCCGATTGGGTCTGGCTTGGTCGGCAGGCTACTGCTGGTCGTGCTGCTGGGGCTTGGCCTCGGTGCTTGCGCGAGCCATCAGGATCACCAGTCGATCGTCGACAACCGCAGCCCGATCAAACCGAGCGAGTTCCTGCAAAGCCATGCCGACCGCATGGCCACCATCGGCATGCGCAACAACCTCAACAGCCTGTACCGCCTGCTCGACAAGCTCTATCAGCGCAACCCGCGGGAATGGCGCAAAACCGGATTGGCCGACCGGCAGGCGGCGGCCGAGGCGGTACATCGGGCGATCGAGGAAAACCGGCCGCTCGCCGAGTTGGGCGGGCGCACCGATGTCGCCGCGTTGGGCTATGCGCTCAGCGCCGACTACCAGGGCGACCGGGTCGGGGCCTTTATCTATGCCTTGGGCAGCATGCTGATCGCCGCCCATGGCGGACGCACCGAGTTCTACCTGATCGATTCGCTGGATGCGCAATTCATCCACAACGCGGCGCGCAATATCGAAATTGCCGCCTGGATGCTCGCCAACCGTCGCGACGAGGCGGGTAATCCCTGGCTGCTGTCCAACGAGATTTCCGCCGATGGGCGTAACCTCAGTTACGCCGTGGAGTTCGGCAAGATAGTCGCGCGCCTGGATCTGCTGACCGATGTGCTGGACGAACGCTACCGACGTATCGGCGTGAACTACGCCCAGGGCCTGCTGTTTCTGAACTTCCTGCCGGTGCAGTAGCGTCGAGAATCGATGAGTCCGTAGGTCGGGTTAGCGGCGACTACCATGATTCAAGCCACGCCATCGCCGCCGACCTGCGCGGCCCGACCCGGCCTACCCCGCTGCAGCGGCGTGTGCATTACCAGGGTGGCCGCCGAACGCTCGGTTAGACCTTACGCACGAACTCGGACTTGAGCTTCATCGCACCGATTCCGTCGATCTTGCAGTCGATATCGTGGTCGCCATCGCACAGGCGGATGCCCTTGACCTTGGTGCCGACCTTGACCACCAGCGATGAGCCTTTGACCTTGAGATCCTTGATCACGGTAATGGTGTCGCCGTCCTGCAGCACATTGCCCACCGAGTCCTTGATCACTTTGTCGTCATCGGCAGAGGCGTCGGCCGCGCCATCGGCCGACCATTCGTAGGCGCACTCCGGGCAGATCAACAGTTGACCGTCTTCATAGGTGTATTCGGAATTGCATTTAGGGCAGGGCGGCAACGTGCTCACGCGGAATCCTCGGGTTGGTTTCGGTAAAAACCGCGAATTATATAGGGTTTTGTCGGGCAATCGCGCACGCGATGCCGCCGGCCTTACGCTGCGCGGCTCCGGCGCGGGCCGTTATCCGTTGAACTCGCTGGCGTAATGCCCGTTCCAATCGCTATTGGGCCTGGCAGCGTGGTTGGGGGTGACATGTTTTTTCCGGAAATGAAGGGCATCCATTTCGGCACTGTTATCAAGCGCACGGTGGTCGATTTCGTGAAGGACGATTTGTCCGTGTATGCCGCCGCCTTGGCGTTTCAGCTGTTCTTCTCGTTGTTCCCCTTTCTGTTGTTCCTGGTCGCGCTGATCGGCGTGCTGGACTTGCAGCCGTTCCTCGACTGGATGCGCGAGCAGGCCGCGCTGGTGATGCCGCAGGCGGCGATGGAACTGGTCGATGCGGTGATCGAGCAACTGCAAAAGCAGAAAGTCGGGCTGTTCTCCGTAGGGATATTGGTGGCCCTGTGGACAGCCTCGGCGGCGGTGCGCCTGATCATGGAGGGGACCAACAAGGCCTATGGCGTGACGGAGGCCCGCCCGGCCTGGAAGCGCTTTCCACTGTCGCTGATCTATACGGTGGCCGCCGCCGCCACGCTGCTGTTGGCGGCCGGCTTCATGGTGGTGGGGCCGCAGTGGATGAGTTGGCTGGCGCAGCAGTTCGGCATCGAATACCTGGTCGTGCTGCTCTGGGCCTGGCTGCGTTGGCCTATCGTGGTGTTGCTGCTGATGTCGACGGTGGCGGCGGTGTACTACGTGGCACCGAACGTCGAGCAGGAATTCCGCTTCATCACCCCGGGCTCGGTGCTCGCGGTGCTGGTATGGATCGGTGCATCGCTGGGCTTCGGCTACTACGCGCAGAACTTCGCGACCTACGACGCCATGTACGGCAGCATCGGCGCGATCATCATTTTTCTCCTGTACCTGTACATCTCGGCGGCGGTACTGCTGTTCGGCGCCGAACTGAATGCGGTGATCGAGCATATGTCCCGCGAAGGTAAGGAGCCGGGGGAGAAGGTACCCGCGTCGTAGGGTGCGCCGTGCGCACCAGAAATCTACGTCGACGCCGGTGCGCGTGGCGCACCTTACGACGTAGCGCCTACATACCATTGCGACCTCTGCGCTCGCGGCTATTGCGGCAGCGCTCGCGTCTCCGGCCATTTCAGCGTGCCACTGTCGGTAAAGCGCGCGCTGCCGAACAAGCCGCCGCCGAGTTTGCCGCTCAGTTGGTAGGGCAACCCGGCGCCCGGTGTATAGCCCGCGGCGCCCCAGGCCTGGCGCACCGCCGAATAGGCCGAGATGCTCACCGGAATGCTGATCAGCGCTTCGCCGAAGCGCGGCACCTGGCCGCTCTGGTCGCTGACGCCGCTGGCCAGAGGCTGGTCGTTGACCGTCAATTGCAGGGCCACGCCGTCGTAGTCGATCGGTCGGTCGTTGGGGTTTTGAATCCGCAGCTTCACCGCGAAGCGCACTTCCAGGCCTTCGCCGGGCAGCGGCTCGAGGCCGACCAGATCGATATGCAGCGGGTCGCGCGGGGCGAAACTGCTGCACGCCGCTAGGCCGGTCAATAACAGGCTGGCGAGCAGAACACGAACAAGGCGAGTGAGCGGCATACCGGGCTCCCGTTTTCCGATGGTTACAGCATAGGGGACAACGGCCCAGTGGATCTGATTCAGTGCCAGCGGCCGCGGCTCAGGCGCGCTGCCTGGCGCAGGGGGCAAGGCGATGCGAAGCTTGCGGCGTCGATCCCGTCGTCGCGCAGAAACAGGCGACACTGGCGGCGGCCTGCATGACGGTCGGCATGCGGGTGCGCAAGGCGCCCGCTGCCGCCTGCGGTTAGTAGGCCGTTGAAAGCTACCTGCGTAGCCTTGTCTCGGCTGCCTCGCCTACATTTCTCAACGCCTGTTAGTGGGAGGTTATGGTCGCGGCCTTCTGGTACAGCTCGGCCATGCGCTCTTTGCCCTTGTGCAGTTCATCCTGCAGGTAGCGCAGCTCATCGTGCGGCGATTTGATCATCCCGGTCACGCTGCAATGGCCGGTCAGGCCGCGAGCCAGCAGCAACACGCCGAAGCCGATGCTGCCCAGGCCGATTTCGTCGCGCCGATTCAGGCCCAGGCCCAACAGACCCAGGCCCAATACGGCCGACAGAGCGCGTTCCCAGCCTTGTATATCGCCGGCCCTCGAAGCGTCCGGGTCTATCCGGGGCGGTATCTTGATCATTTCGTTTCTCCATTCTCAGGCAGTCGATCAGATGGGTCTGCCCGTGGCGGTTCGCCGGTGTCCTGGTCCGCCGCGGGCGTGGGCGCCTCCATGTGCAGCTGCGGCATTGGCCGGGTGTCGCTGCACAGCGTCTGTTGGGCGGGCGTCATCAGCGTCCGTTCGAGCACCCGTTTGACCTCGCAGTGGCCGGTGACCCCGCGCCA
>NZ_CAMPHN010000252.1 GCF_946885885.1 uncultured Pseudomonas sp. | reverse complement strand
ACGAATACGCCGAATGCCTGCAGGACATCCTCGAAGGCGCCAAGGAGCAGGGCATCCCCGCCGATGCCATCGTCAAGGAAAGCGCGCCGGCGCAATTTGAGGTCAACCTGCACCACGTCGCCGACCCGATCAAAGCCTGCGACTACGCGCTGTTGCTCAAGCGCCTGGTGAAGAACATCGCCTACGACCACGAGATGGACACAACGTTCATGGCCAAGCCGTACCCGAATCAAGCGGGTAACGGCTTGCACGTGCACATCTCGATTCTCGACAAGGACGGCAAGAACGTCTTCGCCTGCGACGACCCGGCGCAGAACGAGACCCTGCGTCACGCCATCGGCGGCGTACTGGAAACCATGCCGGCTTCGATGGCCTTCCTCTGCCCGAACGTCAACTCCTACCGCCGCTTCGGCGCCCAGTACTACGTGCCGAATTCGCCATGCTGGGGCATCGACAACCGCACCGTGGCGTTGCGCGTACCGAACGACAGCGCCGATGCGGTGCGCATCGAACACCGCGTCGCTGGCGCCGATGCCAACCCCTACCTGCTGCTGGCTGCGGTATTGGCCGGCGTGCACCACGGCCTGGTGAACAAGATCGAGCCGAGCGCTCCGGTGGAAGGCAACTCTTACGAGCAGAACGAGCAGAGCTTGCCGAACAACCTGCGCGATGCCTTGCGCGAGTTGGACGACAGCGAAATCCTGGCCCGTTATATCGATCCGAAGTACATCGATATCTTCGTCGCCTGCAAGGAAAGCGAGTTGGCCGAATTCGAGAACTCGATCTCCGACCTCGAATACAACTGGTACTTGCACACCGTTTAAGCAATACCCGACGCCGGCCCAGAGCCGGCGTTGTTTTATTCAGTCGGATCTGCCGAACCAGCCCCACCTCTGGCCGCGCGCTCTGCGCCGTGGCGGGGATTCGGCTGCGCGGCATTCAGCAGACCTGGGTAACGGTCCTCAGCCGCAGGGCATGGACCCCATGGGCCTATCGGGAGATTCACCATGCTTCGTCTTTTCGCTTTGCTGTTCTTACTGGCCCCCACCCTGGCAGCCGCCGAGGGGCCCGAGGGCAGCGACAATTTCATCCGCGTGCTGAACTGGAACGACTATATCGCCCCACAGGTGCTCAAGGACTTCGAGACCGAAACCGGCATCCATATCGAGTACCGCACCTTCAGCACCGCCGAGGAGCTGAACACCGCCCTGACCAGCGGCGAATCCTTCGATATCGCCGTGCCCTCGCACAACGACTTGCCGCGCCTGATCAAAAACGGCCAGTTGCAGCCACTGGACCTCAGCCTGCTGGGCAACCGCACCCACTTGGACATCCAACTGCTGAGTAAACTGGCCGCGGTCGATCCCGGTAACCGTTATGCGGTGCCCTACCTATGGGGCGCGGTCGGTCTGGCGATCAATACGCCGCTGGCCGAGGCGGCGTTCGGCGGCCCCCTGCCGGACAGTTGGAGCCTGCTGTTCGATGCCGAACAGAGCGCGCGCCTGGCCAGTTGCGGCATCAGCGTGCTCGACGCGCCGGACGAAACCCTGTCGCTGTTGCTCAACTACCAGGGCCGCAGCCTGGTGCGTAGCGCGCCGAGTCGAATCGAGCGCGCCGGCAACGTGCTCGACGGGTTAAAGCCGAACCTGCGCTATGTCGACAGCGAGCGCTATATCGAAGACCTGACCAACGGCCGCCTGTGCGTGGCCATGGCCTGGGTCGGCGACGCCCTGGCGGCCGCGGACGCCGGTCAGCCGGTACGCTTTCTGGTGCCCGACGAAGGCTCGGTGCTGTTTATCGACAACCTGGTGATTCCCAGCAGCGCACGCCGTGCCGATCTGGCACACCGTTTTATCGATTACTTGATGCAGCCCGAAGTCGCCGCGCTGATTACCGCGGAAACCCTCTACCCCAACGGCAACGCCGACTCCCATGAGTTTCTCGACGCAGCGCTGCGCAACCAGCCCGGTCTCTATCCCGATATGGAAACCAAGCGGCGCCTGCACGCCCTCGAAGCGCTGCCGGAAAAACACGGTGTCGTACGCGATAAGCTGTGGGCGGGGTTTCGGAACGGCGGTTGAGGGCTGCTTACAACCAGCCGTACTCGGCCATCGACAGCGGCTCGCCGTCGCCGACGATAAAGTGGTCGAGCACCCGCACGTCGACCAGCTCCAAAGCTTCTTTCAGGCGCCGGGTCAGTACCCGATCCGCCTGACTCGGCTCGGCCACGCCCGAGGGATGGTTATGGGTCAGGATCAGCGCCGCGGCGTTATGCGCCAGGGCACGCTTGACCACTTGACGCGGATAGACGCTAGCGCTGTCGATGGAGCCGTGGAACAGTGCTTCGAACGCCAATACCCGGTGCTTGGCATCGAGAAACAGGCATCCGAACACTTCATGGGGCTCGTGGCGCAGCAGCGCCTTGAGGTAATCGCGCACCGCCTGCGGGCTTTCCAGCGCCGAATCGCGGCGCAGTTGCTCGGCCAGATGGCGGCGCGCCATTTCCAGCACGGCCTGCAGTTGGGCGAACTTCGCCGGGCCCAGGCCGAGGCGCTGGCTGAAGGACGTCAGGTCCGCCTGCAGCAGCGCGCGCAGACTACCGAAATCGCCGAGCAGGTGCCGCGCCAGATCCACCGCACTTTGCCCGGCCACGCCGGTTCGCAGAAAAATCGCCAGCAACTCGGCGTCGGTCAGGCTGACCGCGCCCTGGACCAGCAGTTTCTCCCGCGGACGCTCCGCCGCGGGCCAATCGCGAATACTCATACCACCTCCTTGTGTATAGATAGCCTTGGGGCCGGCAAATCCTTGTCGACCACGCCTGGCTAATGCCTGCAAGCCCTGGCCTGGCTGGTTCCTTGCCGCGCTGCCCGAGCGCTTGCGCTGTGCTATCGTAGCGCAACTTTTTGCGCTGCGACCGACCTGTTAGGCCGCGGCGTACATCCATCTTAGACAAAATAGGCAGGTCTATGCAGCGGCTCTATCGAAAGCGCATCGTTCTTGGCGTGGGCGGCGGGATTGCTGCGTATAAAAGTGCCGAGCTGATCCGCCGCCTACGCGATCAGGACGCGGAGGTACATGTGGTGATGACCAAAGGCGGTCGCGAGTTCATCACGCCTCTGACCTTGCAGGCATTGTCCGGCAACCCGGTGCACCTGGACCTGCTCGACCCCGGCGCCGAAGCCGCCATGGGCCATATCGAACTGGCGCGCTGGGCCGACCTGGTGCTGATCGCACCGGCCACCGCCGACCTGATGGCACGCCTGGCCCAAGGCACCGCCGACGATCTGCTGACCACCCTGGTGCTGGCCACCGATGCCCCGGTGGCATTGGCGCCGGCAATGAACCAAGCGATGTGGCGCGACCCGGCGACCCAGGCCAATGCCGCACTGCTGAGCGAACGCGGCCTGCGCCTGTTCGGCCCGGCTGCCGGCAGCCAGGCCTGCGGCGACGTGGGCCCGGGGCGAATGCTCGAAGCCGAACAACTGGCGCAATGCGCCGCCGACTGCTTCCAGAACCAGGCGTTGACCGGCAAGCACGTGCTGATCACCGCCGGGCCGACCCAGGAAAACATCGACCCGGTGCGCTACATCACCAACCACAGCTCCGGGAAAATGGGCTTCGCCCTGGCCGAAGCCGCTGCCGAAGCCGGCGCCAAGGTGACCTTGATCAGTGGTCCGGTGCATTTGCCCACCCCGGACCGGGTCACCCGCATCGATGTGATCAGCGCCCGCGACATGCTCGCCGCCTGCGAAGCCGCAATGCCCTGCGACCTGCTGATCGCCGCCGCCGCGGTCGCCGATTACCGCCCGGAAGTGGTCGCCCAGCACAAATTGAAGAAAGACCCGAGCAGCGGCGATGGTTTGCTCCTGCAAATGGTGCGCAACCCGGATATTCTCGCCACCTTGGCCGGACGCACCGACCGCCCGTTCAGCGTCGGCTTCGCCGCCGAAACCGAAAACCTCCTGGAATACGCGTCGCGCAAACTCAAGGACAAGAACCTCGACCTGATCGTCGCCAATGACGTGGCCAACCCCAGCATCGGCTTCAATAGCGAGGAAAACGCCATCACCATCATCGACCGCGAGTTGCAACAGAGCAGTTTCGAGCAGACCAGCAAAGGTAAGATCGCCCGCCGGTTGGTGGCGTTGATCGCCGAGCGCTTGCCGCACGCCTGATGCCTCCATTCACCGACCGCAGAGCCTGACATGCACGCGTTACAAGCCAAAATCCTCGACCCCCGCCTGGGCAGCGAATTCCCCCTGCCGCAGTACGCCACGCCCGGCTCCGCCGGCCTCGACCTGCGCGCCATGCTCCAGGAAGATCTGCTGCTGGAGCCGGGCCAGACCGTACTGATCCCCACCGGCCTGTCGATCCATATCGGCGACCCCGGCCTGGCCGCGCTGATCCTGCCGCGCTCCGGGCTCGGCCATAAGCACGGCATCGTGCTCGGCAACCTGGTCGGCCTGATCGATTCGGACTACCAGGGCGAGTTGATGGTGTCCTGCTGGAACCGCGGCCAGAGCGCTTTCAGCATGGCCATTGGCGAACGCATCGCGCAGTTGGTGCTGGTGCCGGTGGTGCAGGCGCATTTCGAGCTGGTCGACGAATTCGACCAGAGCCAGCGCGGCGGCGGTGGTTTCGGCCATTCCGGCAGCCACTGAGTGCCTTACCCTTCTAAAACGGATTGCCCAGGAGACGCCGGATGAAACTCTTCAAGCGCGCGACCAAGGACGCAGCAGTCAAGCAACCTGGCAATACCTCCGCCGACAAAGCCCCGAGCGCGAAACAGCAAGCGGCCAATGCTTTGCTGCCCGGCCTGCTCGCGGCAATCGTCGGCGTCCTGTTGGCCGGCGGCTTGCTCTGGTTCGGCCTGAGCAACAGCGCCCAGCGCCAGCAACAACAACTCGTGCAGGCCTGGGGCAGCGGCCAGGCCGCCGCGTTGCAGCAGGCTTTGCAGCAATTGACCGCCGAAACCCGCAGCATCGCGCGCAACCCGCAATTGCTCGAAGCCCTGCAAAGCCAGGATATCGACCAGGTACGCGCCGCCGAACGCAGCCTGCTGTATCTGGATGGCGTGGTAGACGCCCATATCAACGCCCGCGGCCTGGCCGCCCAGGACATGAGCCGTAGCGCGCCGATGAATTTCGCCGCACTGGATATGCTGCGCCGCGTCGAAGCCGGACAAACGCCGGCCGTGGAAGCCTACAAGATCGGCGAGCGCTGGCTGGTCTACAGCGCCGCCGCGCTGCGCCAGGCCGAAGACCAACCGGCGCAAGGCACGCTGCTGCTGGCGTTCGACCTCGATCGCTTGCTCGCCAGCTTGCCGTCACTGCCGACGGGTATCGGCCAACTGCGGCTGCATCAGCAGTTCGGCAACGCCGCTCCGCAACTGCTGCTGCAAAGCGGCCAGGGCGAAGGCGAAGCGCAACGCTTCGATAGCGGCAACCCCAACTGGCAACTGAGCTTCACGCCGGGGCCGGCGCTCGACGCAACCGCCCTCTCGCCGATTCTGCTCGGGCTGGCCGCGCTGATCGTGCTGAGCAGCGCTCTCCTGGGCATGTACCTGATCCATAACAATCTGCACCGGCAGCTGCGCCGCGACGTATTGCAATTGGCGCATATGGTCAAAGAACTCTCGGCGGGCAAAGCCGTCCAACCCTTCAGCCTGAGCTT
>NZ_CAMPHN010000251.1 GCF_946885885.1 uncultured Pseudomonas sp. | reverse complement strand
CCGCAAAATGCGGTGACCGCGATCCCGATTCTGCCGTGGCCGAAAAAATCCTGAGCCCTGATGCGCGCGCCGGCTTTCGAGCGGGCAATAAAAAACCGACCATCAGGTCGGTTTTTTAACAGCGGGTAACCGTCAGCTTAGGCTGCAGCTGCACCGAGGGCCTTGATGTGGCCATTCAGGCGGCTCTTGTGACGCGCTGCTTTGTTCTTGTGGATGATACCTTTGTCGGCCATGCGGTCGATTACCGGTACAGCCAGGGTGTAGGCGTTTTTGGCCAGTTCATGGTCCTTGGCGTCGATAGCCTTGACCACGTTCTTGATGTAGGTACGGACCATGGAGCGCAGGCTGGCGTTATGGCTACGACGCTTCTCAGCCTGTTTTGCGCGTTTTTTGGCAGAAGGTGTATTGGCCACCGTCAAGCTCCTCGAAAAAATCTGGGGGGTTACAAACAAATAAGGCCGCGAATCATGCCGATATGAGGGGGTGCTGTCAAGCCCATCGGCTTTTCCCCATGCTGGCCTGACCAGTGGCTGGCCGCTACACTCGTCGCCTTTGCGCGCCGACGGATTGTCCGTGGCAGCGCTTGTTTGCGGAAGCCGGATATTACATGAATTTGCTCAAGTCGTTGGCCGCCGTCAGCTCGATGACCATGCTGTCGCGTGTGCTGGGTTTCGTGCGCGATACCATCATCGCGCGCACTTTTGGCGCCGGCATCGCCTCGGACGCCTTCGTGGTGGCCTTCAAACTGCCCAATCTGCTGCGGCGAATCTTCGCCGAAGGCGCCTTTTCGCAGGCGTTCGTGCCGATTCTCGCGGAGTACAAGACCCAGCAAGGCGAGGAGGCCGCGCGGACTTTCGTCGCCTACGTAGCCGGCATGCTGACGTTGGTGTTGGCGCTGGTGACCTTGATCGGCATCCTGGCGGCGCCCTGGATCGTTTGGGTCTCCGCGCCCGGCTTCGCCGACGAGGCCGATCGCTTCGCGTTGACCACCGATCTGTTGCGGGTGACCTTTCCTTATATATTGCTGATCTCGCTGTCGTCGCTGGCGGGGGCGATTCTCAATACCTGGAATCGTTTTTCGGTGCCGGCCTTCGTGCCGACCCTGCTCAACGTCAGCATGATCGTCTTTGCCCTGTTCCTGACTCCGTATTTCGATCCGCCGATCATGGCGCTGGGCTGGGCGGTGCTGGCGGGTGGTTTGCTGCAATTGGCGTTTCAACTGCCGCATCTGCGCAAAATCGGCATGCTCGTGCTGCCGCGGCTGAACCTGCGCGATAGTGGGGTCTGGCGCGTGCTCAAATTGATGGGGCCGGCGATTTTCGGCGTGTCGGTCAGCCAGATATCGCTGATCATCAACACCATCTTCGCGTCCTTTCTGGTGGCCGGTTCGGTGTCCTGGATGTATTTCGCCGATCGCCTGATGGAGCTGCCGGCGGGGGTGTTGGGCGTGGCGCTCGGCACCATTTTGCTGCCGACCCTGTCGAAAACCTACGCCAGCGCCGACCGCGACGAATATTCCCGGCTGCTCGATTGGGGTTTGCGCCTGTGCTTTATCCTGGCGCTGCCGAGCGCCGTCGCCCTGGCCGTGCTCGCCGAGCCGCTGACGGTCTCGTTGTTCCAGTACGGCAAGTTCACCGGCCACGACGCCGATATGACCCAGCAGGCGCTGATCGCTTATTCCGTGGGCCTGCTCGGCATCATCCTGGTGAAAATCCTCGCGCCGGGGTTCTATGCGCAGCAGAACATCCGAACGCCGGTCAGAATCGCGGTGGTGACCCTGGTCGCCACGCAGCTGATGAACCTTGCGCTGATTCAGCCCCTGGCCCATGCCGGGCTCGCGTTGGCGATCGGTCTGGGCGCCTGCCTGAACGCCGGCTTGCTGTACTGGCAACTGCGTAAGGCGGACATGTTCCAGCCGCAGCCGGGTTGGCTGCTATTTCTCGCTAAATTGCTAGTGGCCGTGCTGACGATGGCGGCGGTATTACTGGCGGCCATGCACCATATGCCGGCCTGGGCCGAGGGCGATATGCTCTGGCGTTTGTCCCGTCTGGCCGTTGTGGTGGTCGCCGGGTTGCTGAGTTACTTCGGTATGCTGCTGTTGCTCGGTTTCCGGCTGCGGGATTTTGCCCGCAGGTCGGCGTTTTAATCGGGCCAATTATGGCGCCTGTCGTCGACCGCCCGGTGTGCGTATAATCGGCCACTTTATGAGCAAGAAGCGCGTTATGCAGCTGGTTCGAGGCCTACACAACCTGCGGCCCCAGCATCGGGGCTGCGTTGCCACAATCGGGAATTTCGACGGCGTCCATCGTGGCCATCAGGCTATTTTGGCGCGTTTGCGCGAGCGTTCGGCCGAGTTGGGCGTACCCAGTTGCGTGCTGATCTTCGAGCCGCAGCCGCGCGAGTTCTTCGCACCCGATACCGCGCCCGCGCGTTTGACCCGTCTGCGCGACAAGCTCGCCTTGCTCGCGGCCGAAGGGGTCGACCGGGTGCTGTGTTTGAGTTTCAACCGGCGTTTGCGCGAATTGAGCGCCGCCGAGTTCGTGCAGAAGGTGCTGCTCGACGGTTTGGATGTACGCCATCTGGAAGTCGGTGACGATTTTCGCTTCGGCTGTGACCGCGCCGGCGACTTCGCCTTTCTGGCCGAAGCCGGCGAGCGTGAAGGTTTCACCGTCGAGGCCGCGGCCACGGTCGAGCTGGACGGTGTGCGGGTCAGCAGCACGCGGGTGCGCGAGGCGTTGGCTGCCGGGGATTTCGCCATGGCGGAACATCTGCTCGGTCGCCCGTTTCAGATCGCCGGCCGGGTTCTGCATGGGCAGAAGCTCGGCCGACAATTGGATGCGCCCACCGCCAATGTGCAGCTCAAACGCAAACGCGTGCCGCTGAACGGGGTGTTTCTGGTCAGCACCGAGGTGGATGGCAAGGTTTGCCCAGGGGTCGCCAATATCGGCGTGCGGCCGAGCGTCGCCGGCGATGGCAGCGCTCACCTCGAAGTGCATCTGCTGGACTTTACCGGCGATCTGTATGGCCGGCGTTTAACGGTGGCGTTCCACCACAAACTGCGCGACGAGCAGCGTTTCGCCTCGCTCGAGGCACTGAAGACGGCAATTGCTGCCGATATTGCCGCCGCCCGCGCCTATTGGCGTACTTAAAACATAAAGTGCCAACCGCTTAAGTGAAGAGCCTGAAATGACCGACTACAAAGCCACGCTAAATCTGCCTGATACCCAATTTCCGATGAAGGCCGGCCTGCCGCAGCGCGAGCCACAGATTCTGCAGCGCTGGAACGAGATTGGCCTGTATCAGAAGCTGCGCGCGCAAGGCGAAGGCCGGCCGAAGTTCGTCCTGCACGACGGCCCGCCCTATGCCAACGGCAGCATTCACATCGGTCATGCACTGAACAAGATCCTCAAGGACATCATTACTCGTTCCAAGACCCTCAGCGGCTTCGATGCGCCCTACGTGCCCGGCTGGGACTGCCATGGCCTACCGATCGAGCACAAGGTCGAGACCACCTTCGGCAAGAACCAGCCGGCAGACCTGACCCGCGAGCGCTGCCGCACCTATGCCGCCGAGCAGGTCGCCGAGCAGAAAGAAGGCTTTATCCGCCTGGGTGTATTGGGTGAGTGGGACAATCCCTACCTGACCATGAGCTTCGCCAACGAGGCCGGCGAAATCCGTGCCTTGGCGCAGATGGTCGAGAAAGGTTTCGTGTTCAAGGGCCTGAAACCGGTCAACTTCTGTTTCGACTGCGGCTCGGCGCTGGCCGAAGCCGAAGTCGAGTATCAGGATAAGAAGTCGGATGCCATCGACGTGGCCTTCGTCGTCGAGGATGCCGACAAACTGGCTGCTGCTTTCGGTCTTGCATCTCTGGCCAAACCGGCCAGTATCGTGATCTGGACCACCACGCCCTGGACCATTCCGGCCAACCAGGCGCTCAACGTGCATCCGGAGTTCACCTACGCGCTGGTCGATGTCGGCGACCGCCTGCTGTTGCTGGCCGAGGAGTTGGTCGAGTCCTGCTTGCAGCGCTATGGCTTGCAGGGTGAGGTCGTGGCCACCGCGGCGGGCGCGGCACTCGAGTTGATCCGTTTCCGTCACCCGTTCTATGAGCGCTTGTCGCCGGTATACCTGGCCGACTATGTGGAAACCGGTGCCGGTACCGGCATCGTGCATTCCGCTCCGGCCTATGGCGAGGACGACTTCCGCAGTTGCAAGGGCTACGGCATGAGCAACGACGAGATCCTCAACCCGGTGCAAAGCAACGGCGTATATGCCGAGTCGCTGCCGTTCTTCGGTGGCCAGTTCATCTGGAAGGCCAACCCGAACATCGTCGCCAAGCTCGATGAGCTCGGTGCGTTGCTCAAGCACGAGCCGATCCAGCACAGCTACATGCACTGCTGGCGGCACAAGACGCCGCTGATCTACCGCGCCACCGCGCAGTGGTTCGTGGGCATGGATACCCAGCCGAAGGAAGGCGCCACGCTGCGCGAACGCGCTCTGGCGGGTATCGAGCAGACCAAGTTCGTGCCGGCCTGGGGCCAGGCGCGCCTGCACAGCATGATCGCCGGTCGTCCCGACTGGTGCATCTCGCGTCAGCGCAACTGGGGCGTGCCGATTCCGTTCTTCCTGCACAAGGAAAGCGGCGAGCTGCATCCGCGCACTTTGGAACTCATGGAAGAAGTGGCCAAGCGCGTCGAGCAGGAAGGCATCGAGGCCTGGTTCAAGCTCGATGCTGCCGAACTGCTGGGCGACGAGGCGGCGCTCTATGACAAGGGGCGCGACACCCTGGACGTGTGGTTCGACTCCGGCACCACGCACTGGCATGTGCTGCGCGGTTCGCATCCGCTCGGCCATACCAGCGGTCCGCGCGCCGATCTGTATCTGGAAGGCTCCGACCAGCATCGCGGCTGGTTCCATTCCTCCTTGCTGACCGGCGCCGCGATCGACGGGCACGCGCCTTACAAGGAGCTGCTGACCCACGGTTTCACCGTCGATGAGCAGGGGCGCAAGCAATCCAAGTCCCTGGGCAACGTAGTCGCGCCGCAGAAAGTCATCGACAGTCTGGGTGCCGATATCCTGCGCCTGTGGGTATCGTCGACGGACTATTCCGGCGAGATGGCGGTTTCCGACCAGATCCTGCAACGCAGCGCCGATGCTTATCGACGTATCCGCAACACCGCGCGTTTCCTGCTTTCCAACCTCAGCGGTTTCGACCCGGCGCAGCACCTGCTGCCGGTCGATGAGATGCTGGCGCTGGATCGCTGGGCGGTGGATCGCGCTTTGCTGCTGCAACGTGAAATCGAGGAAGCCTACGACAGCTACCGCTTCTGGAACGTTTACCAGAAGGTGCACAACTTCTGCGTGCAGGAACTGGGCGGCTTCTACCTCGACATCATCAAGGACCGTCAATACACCACCGCCGCCGACAGCGTGGCGCGACGCTCCTGCCAGACCGCGCTGTTCCACATCGCCGAGGCCCTGGTTCGTTGGATCGCCCCGGTACTGTCGTTCACCGCCGACGAGCTGTGGCAGTACCTGCCGGGCGAGCGCAACGAGTCGGTGATGCTCAATGGCTGGTACCAGGGGCTGAGCGAGCTGCCCGAGGGTTTCGAACTGAGCCGCGAGTTCTGGGAGCGGGTCATGGCGGTCAAGGTCGCGGTGAACAAGGAGATGGAAGGGCTGCGCGCCGCCAAGGCGATCGGCGGCAACCTGCAGGCCGAGGTCACCCT
>NZ_CAMPHN010000250.1 GCF_946885885.1 uncultured Pseudomonas sp. | reverse complement strand
CTTCGTTGACCGCACGCCACATCAGGCCCTGGGTGATGCCGTTGACCCACATCGAAGCGATGTAGAGCACGGTGCCGATAGTGGCCAGCCAGAAGTGCGCGTTGATCAGGCCGATGCTGTGCATCTGCTCGCGACCGTAGACTTTCGGGATCAGGTGGTAGAGCGAGCCGATGGAAATCATCGCCACCCAACCGAGGGCGCCGGCGTGTACGTGGCCGATGGTCCAGTCGGTGTAATGCGACAAAGCATTCACAGTCTTGATCGCCATCATTGGGCCTTCGAAGGTGGACATGCCATAAAAGGCCAGGGAAACCACCAGAAAGCGCAGAATCGGATCGGTACGCAATTTATGCCAGGCACCCGACAGACTCATCATGCCGTTGATCATGCCGCCCCAGCTCGGGGCCAGGAGGATGATCGACATCGCCATGCCCAGGCTCTGCGCCCAATCCGGCAGTGCGGTGTAGTGCAGGTGGTGCGGGCCGGCCCAGATGTACAGGGTGATCAGCGCCCAGAAGTGCACGATCGACAGGCGATAGGAATAGATCGGGCGTTCGGCCTGCTTGGGCACGAAGTAGTACATCATCCCCAGGAAGCCGGTGGTCAGGAAGAAACCCACGGCATTGTGGCCGTACCACCACTGGATCATCGCGTCGGTCGCACCGGCATACGCCGAGTAGGACTTGAACAGGCTGACCGGAACGGCCGCGCTGTTGACGATGTGCAGCATGGCGGTCACCAGGATGAACGCGCCGTAGAACCAGTTGCCCACATAGATGTGTTTGGTCTTACGCTTGACGATGGTGCCGAAGAACACCACGGCATAGGTGACCCAGACGATGCCCAGAAGGATATCGATCGGCCATTCCAGCTCGGCGTACTCCTTGGTACCGGTGTAACCCATGGGCAGGGTGATCACCGCCGCAACAATCACCGCTTGCCAGCCCCAGAAGGTGAACGCGGCCAGACTGTCGGACACCAGGCGCGTCTGACAGGTGCGCTGCACCACGTAATAAGAGGTGGCGAACAAGGCGCAGCCGCCGAAGGCGAAGATCACCGCGTTGGTGTGCAGGGGGCGCAGACGGCCGAAGCTCGTCCATTCCATGCCCAGGTTGAGGTCCGGCCACACCAGTTGCGCGGCGATGAACACTCCTAGGGCCATGCCAATGACCCCCCAAATCACCGTCATCACGGCGAATTGACGGACCACCTTGTAGTTATAAGCAGTCTGACTGATTGCTGAGCTCATGCTGGGTTCCACGGTTAATGGAGTTTCTAGGGACAAAAATCGGCGGCAAGTATGGAGAAAGCAGATAGCCAATGCAACGACGCCGGCCGATGGGGGCCGGGTTACAAAAGGCGTTGAATTTCTGCTCCGCCAGGCGATTCGAGCCGGCTATCGCGGGGTCCATGCACCTGCTGGTGCTGCACGAAGGGGGAGATCGTGAGGGCTGGCGGCTGTGGACAAGATTAGCTCAGGTTGGGCAATAGCAAGCGTATTGCCCGGAGGGGGTGCGACCTTGGGTCGCAGACCGGTGCGCTGTCTGGCAGCGACCTGACGGCAGCGAACTGCCGTCAGGTTTGCGCTTAGTGTCCGGCCAGCGCCTGGTCGGCCGTTTTGCCTTGGCTGAGGTTCAGCACATAGGCGGCCAACAGGTGCACTTTGTCGTTACCCAGGTATTGCTCCTGTGCCGGCATCTGGCCGCTGCGACCATAGCGGATGGTCTGCTGCAACTGCGCCAGGCTGGAACCGTAGATCCAACCGCCGGGCTGGGTCAGGTTCGGCGCACCCATCATCGCCATGCCCTGACCGGTAGCGCCGTGGCAGGCCTGGCAGTTGCCGCTATAGAGTTGCGCGCCTTGGGCCAGATCGAACTGACCGTCCGCCGGTAAAGGCAAACCGGCCAGGCCGTTGCGCACATAGGCGGCCACCTGTTTGACGCCATCCTCGCCGAGCACCTGGCCCCAGGCCGGCATCGCGCCGATACGGCCGTTGAGGATGCTGGCCTTGATCACGTCGGGCTCGCCGCCCCAGCGCCAATGGCTGTCGGTCAGGTTGGGAAAGCCCACCGAGCCTTTGGCGTCCGAGCCGTGGCAGACCGCGCAATAGGTGGCGAACATACGGCCGCCCATTTTCAGCGCCTGTTCGTCTTTGGCGACTTCTGCCAAGGGCATGGCGGCATATTTGGCGAAGATCGGCCCGTAAAGCTCATCGGCCTGATCCATCTCCTGTTGCCATTGCGCCACCTGGGTCCAGCCGCCGTCGTAGGTCGGGTGCAGGCCTTTGAAGTTGCCGAGGCCCGGGTAGAACAGCAGATAGATGACCGAGAAGACCAGGGTGCCGAGGAACAGCATGAACCACCATTTGGGCAGGGGGTTGTCATACTCCTCGATGCCGTCGAAGGCGTGGCCCATGGTCTGTTCGGTCTCACTCTTGTGGGTTTCGCTCTTACGGGTGGCGAATATCAGCCAGAACAGGGCGAGCAGAGTGCCGATGGTCAACAGGGATACATACCAGCTCCAGAAGGTGCTCATGGGGTGTCGCTCCTCAATGCAGCGGACTTGGGTTCGTCGGCAAAAGGCAGCTGTGCCGCCTCGTTGAACGCCACGCGACGCTTGTTGCTATAAGCCCAGAGCGTCACGCAGACGAAGGACAGCAGTACCAGTGCCGTACCTATGCCGCGCAGGGTGCCGATATCGATGATGTCGAATGCCATGACTACCTCTTGCTCTTCACGGCAGTGCCGAGTACTTGCAGGTAGGCGACCATCGCGTCCATTTCGCTTTTGCCCTTGACCGCTTCGCTCGCGCCGGCGAGGTCCGCGTCGCTGTAGGGCACGCCGAGCGTGCGCAGGGCGCTCATCTTCTTGGCCGTGTCGGCGCCATCCAGAATGTTCTCCACCAGCCAGGGGTAGCTCGGCATTTTCGATTCCGGTACGACGTTGCGCGGGTTGTACAGGTGGGCGCGGTGCCACTCGTCGGAGTAGCGGCCGCCGACCCGGGCCAAATCCGGGCCGGTGCGCTTGGAGCCCCACAGGAAGGGGTGGTCGTAGACGCTCTCGCCAGCGACCGAGTAGTGGCCGTAGCGCTCGGTTTCGGCGCGGAACGGGCGGATCATCTGCGAGTGACAACCGACGCAACCTTCGCGGATATACACGTCGCGGCCTTCCAGTTGCAGCGCGGTGTAGGGCTTGAGACCCGCCACCGGTTCGTTGGTGACGTCTTGGAAAAACAGCGGGACGATCTGGGTCAGGCCGCCGATACTCACGGCCAGCACCATCACCAGGGCCATCAGGCCGATGTTCTTCTCGAGGATTTCGTGTTTCATCAGTGCGCTCCTTCCAGCGAATACAGTGCGGCGGCCTGTACCTCGGCCGGCTTGCTGGCGCGTACGGTTTGCCAGACGTTCCAGGCCATCAACAACATGCCGCTGAAGAAAATTGCGCCGCCGATCATCCGCACCACGAAGCCGGGGTGGCTGGCTTCCAGGGCTTCGACGAAGGAGTAGGTGAGGGTGCCGTCCTCGTTGACCGCGCGCCACATCAGGCCCTGGGCGATACCGTTGACCCACATCGAGGCGATGTAGAGCACGGTGCCGATAGTGGCCAACCAGAAGTGCACGTTGATCAGGCCGATGCTGTACATCTGCTCGCGGCCATAGACTTTCGGGATCATGTGATAGAGCGAGCCGATCGACACCATCGCCACCCAGCCGAGGGCGCCGGCGTGTACGTGGCCGATGGTCCAGTCGGTGTAGTGGGACAGGGCGTTGACGGTCTTGATCGCCATCATCGGACCTTCGAAGGTCGACATGCCGTAGAACGCCAGGGACACCACCAAGAAGCGCAGGATCGGGTCGGTGCGCAACTTATGCCAGGCGCCCGACAGGGTCATCATGCCGTTGATCATGCCGCCCCAGCTCGGTGCCAGCAGTACCAGCGACATCACCATGCCCAGGCTCTGCGCCCAATCCGGCAGCGCGGTGTAGTGCAGGTGGTGCGGGCCGGCCCAGATGTATACGGCGATCAGCGCCCAGAAGTGCACGATCGACAGGCGATAGGAGTACACCGGGCGACCGGCCTGCTTGGGCACGAAGTAATACATCATGCCGAGAAAGCCCGCGGTGAGGAAAAAGCCCACGGCGTTGTGGCCGTACCACCACTGGATCATTGCGTCGGTGGCGCCGGAATAAGCCGAGTAGGACTTGGTCAGGCTGACCGGGATTTCCATATTGTTGACCAGGTGCAGGATGGCCACGGTGAGGATGAAACCGCCGAAGAACCAGTTGCCCACATAAATATGACTGACCCGGCGCTTCATCACCGTGCCGAAGAACACGATCGCATAGCTGACCCAGACCACGGTGATCAGGATATCGATCGGCCATTCCAGCTCGGCGTATTCCTTGCTGCTGGTCCAGCCCATGGGCAGCGAGATCGCCGCGAGCAGGATCACCAACTGCCAACCCCAGAAGGTGAAGGCGGCGAGTTTCGGCGCGAACAGCGTGGCCTGCGAGGTACGCTGCACCGCGTAATAGCTGGTGGCGAACAACGCGCAGCCGCCGAAGGCGAAGATCACGGCGTTGGTGTGCAACGGGCGTAAACGGCCGAAGCTGGTCCAGGGAAGGTTGAAGTTGAGCTCGGGCCAGGCCAGTTGCGCGGCGATAAACACGCCTACGGCCATCCCGACTATGCCCCACACCACCGTCATGATGGCGAATTGGCGAACCACCTTGTAGTTATAGGCGGCACTGCTGGTTGTGTTCCTAGCTGTGTTCATCTTTGGGGGTTTCCATCCAC
Organism: uncultured Pseudomonas sp.; assembly: GCF_946885885.1. The sequence continues at coordinate 935 of NZ_CAMPHN010000250.1, read as the reverse complement.
GGTTATGGGCTGAAAATCATGGGTCGCGGGCCTGTACCATCTGCACCGCGATCCAACAGACTCTTTAAGCGAGGCAAGCATGAGCAAAGGGCAATGTGCCGGTATTGACGGGGATCAATGCGCGAAGGGGCAGGGGCAAGTGACTTGGTTGTGGGATAAACCCACGGGCGAGGCGCGCGCGACCCTGATTCTGGCCCACGGCGCGGGCGCACCGATGGACAGTGAGTTCATGCAGACCATGGCGCAAAGCCTTGCGGCACGGGGCGTTGCGGTGGTGCGCTTCGAGTTCGCTTATATGGCCGCACGGCGCCTGGACGGCAAAAAGCGCCCACCCAACCCCCAGGCCAAACTGCTCGAACAGTGGTGCGAGCTATATGCCCTGGTGCGCCAACGGGTCGCAGGGCCATTGGCGATCGGCGGCAAGTCCATGGGCGGGCGCATGGCCAGTCTGTTGGCCGACGAACTGGGTGCCGATGCCTTGGTATGCCTGGGCTATCCGTTCTATGCCATCGGCAAGGCCAATAAACCGCGGATCGCCCACTTGGCCGACCTGCAAACGCCGACCCTGATCGTCCAGGGCGAACGCGACGCCCTCGGCGACCGCGCCACGGTGGCGGCTTACCCGCTATCCACGGCGATCGCGGTGAATTGGTTGACGGCCGCCGACCACGACCTCAAACCGTTGAAAAGCTCGGGCTTCAGCCACGAACAGCACCTGCAGACGGCGGCGGATGCGATAGCGGCGTTTTTATTGAAGTGAGTGGAGGGGCCGGCAGCCCGGATGCAATCCGGGAGCGGTATCTGGTTCAAGTTGGGTAGGGGGATGACGCCTTTTTCATCCACCATCGCGTCGCGCTACTGGTGGATGGATAAAGCGCCATCCACCCTACGAATCTGAATCAAAAGCATCGCCAGCAAGCTGGCTCCTACAGGTT
>NZ_CAMPHN010000249.1 GCF_946885885.1 uncultured Pseudomonas sp. | reverse complement strand
CGCCAGGCGTTCGAGGCCACCATGCGCATCAATAACGGCCTGGACACCATTGCCCTGGATGAACTACAGATCCAGGTGCTGTTCGAGGACGACCAGGGCAATGTGGTCACCGCCAGCTCCGACCCCAACGCGGAGGGCGCGGCCTTCTTTATCCGCCTGGACGACAGCCAGAACGTCAACAGCCTGCAATCCGGCGCCGACGGCGCGGTGACCAATGGCCAGGTGCCGGCCAAGGCCAGCGGCGTGCTGCGTTGGCTGATCATCCCCACCGCCGGCGCGGCGGGCGAGGGCCTGGCGGGCAAGCGCTACAGCGTCGGTGCCGCCCTGAGCTACAACGCCGGCGGCAAGGTCGAATCCCTGACGGTGACCCCCGACACCATCACGGTCAAACCCCAGCCGCAGCTCACCCTGGACTACTTCCTGACCCAGCACGTCATCGCCGACGACGCCTTCACCCCCGAGATCGAAGCGCCGGAGCCCTATACCCTGGGCGTGCGCATCCGCAACAGCGGCCGTGGCGAGGCCAAGAGCGTCAAGCTGGAGTCGGCGCAGCCGCGCATTGTCGGCAACGAACTGGGCCTGGCGATCAACTTCCGCATCACCAACAGCTTCGTCGACGAGGCCCCGGCGGCGCCGACCCTGTTGCTGGATTTTGGCCAGATTGCCCCCGGTAAGAACCGCAACGGCCGCTGGCTGATGGAAAGCACCTTATCCGGCAAATTTATCGACTTCAGCGCCTCCTTCACTCACCCCGACGAACTGGGCGGGCGCCTGACCTCGCTGTTGGATGCCACCCACGCGCGCTTTCTACTGCGCGACGTGCTGGTCGACCTGCCGACCCGCGACCGTGTCCGCGACTTCCTCGCCTTGGTCGGCGACGACCTCTATATCTTCGAATCCGACAGTACTGGCCAGGCCGACAATGCACCCTGCCTGGACTGCACCCCGGTCAACCGTCTGAATGGCAGCCTCAGCGGCAGTTCGACCCTGCGCAGCCTCACCGTCAGTGCCCAGCCGGGCCTGGGCTATGTGCGCGTGGCCGACCCCTACCAGGGCAGTAAAGGCCTGCAGCGCGTGCTGCGCAGCAATGGCTCGACGTTGTCGCCGCATAACGCCTGGCTGAGTAAGGAGCGCGCGGAAGACGGGCGCACCTTTAACTACTACCTCAACCTGTTCGATACCCAACCTGATAGCCAGTACAGCGTAGAGTTTGGCGAACTGAGCCAGGAGCCCAAGGCCCCGGTATTCCAGGCCATCATGGATCGCAGCGCCCATGAAGGCGGCCAAGTCGGCTTCCTGGTGCGCGCCAGTGACCCCAACGGCACGATTCCCATGCTCTCTGCCGAAGGCCTGCCCAGCGGCGCCACCTTCAAAGACGAAGGCCAGGGCCGCGGCACCTTCTCCTGGGCTCCCCTGCAAGGCCAGGCCGGACGCTACGTGGTCAACTTCATGGCCAGCGATGGCGAGCTGGGTGCCAGCCTGCCGGTCGGTATCCAGATTTTCCGCCAGGGCGACAGCGACGGCGATGGCATGGACGACGCCTGGGAGCAGGAGCACTTCGGCAATCTGGACCGTGACGGCGTGGGTGACTTCGACGGCGATGGCGTTTCCGACCTCGACGAATTCGGCAACCGCACCGACCCCAAGGTGGCCGATGCCACACCGCTGCCGCCGCAACTGCTGAGCCCGGCCGATAACGCCCAGGTGACCGACCTGTACCCGGCGCTGCGGGTGAGCAACAGCCCGACCCAGGTCAGTGGCCAGAGCCTCAGCTACTGGTTCGAGCTGTATGCCGACGAAGCCATGAGCCAGTTGCTGGCCAAGTCCGCTGCCGTCAGCCCCGGCAGCAACAGCACCGAATGGGTGGTCAAGCCCGACCAGCTGGAGCCCGACGCCGACCTGCACGACAACCGCCGCTACTACTGGCGAGTCAAGGTCAGCAATGACAAGGGCAGCAGCGAATGGCTCAACGGCCGCTTCTTTATCAACACGGCCAACGATGCGCCGACGGCGCCGGTGCTGCTCAGCCCCACGCCCATGGGCCTGGTTGCCGACACCCGACCGCTGTTTAGCTTCAACAACAGCCTGGATGTCGACGAAGAGCCGCTGACCTACCGGGTGCGGGTATTTGGCGAAGACGACGATGATTTCAGCCAGCCCCTGACCGAAGTCAGTGGCTTGCTGCCCGGCGCCGACGGCGTGACCAGTTGGCAGTCGCCGGTGGCGCTGGAGGAAGACCGCTTCTACTTCTGGCTGGTGGAAGCCCAGGACCCGCGAGGCGCGGTGACCCCGAGCGAACCGAGCCTGTTCGGCGTCAGCCTGAGCAACAAGGCGCCGAGTGCCCCGGGCCTGGCCTGGCCGCTGCAAGGCCAACGCATCGCCGAGAGCGAAGGCGTGACCCTGCGTCTGGATGCCGCCAACGATCCAGAGCGCCGGCCGCTCAGCTACCGCATCCAGCTGGACGACAACGAGCGCTTCGACGGTGTCGATAAGCTCGATTCCGACTGGTTCAGCGCTGGCGCCGAAGGCATCCAGTGGCCAGTACCGGGCGCCCTGGAAGAGAACCGCGTGTACCACTGGCGGGCCCGCGCCAGCGATGGCGAGCAGGAGTCGGAGTGGTTGGCCGGCAGCTTCCAGGTCAACCAATTCCAGGAGTCGCCGCCGCTGCCGGCGGTCGACAATCCGGCGAACGGCGCCTGGCTCGAGGTGCGCAACCCGCGCCTGGCCGTGCACCCGGTGCAGGATGCGGACGGCGACACGCTTAGCTATGAGTTCGAACTCTACGCCGAGCCGGGCGAACAAGCCCTGGCCAGCCAGGTGACCGGCGAACTGCACTGGACACCATCCCTGACCCTGGACGACAACCGCTGGTACCGCTGGCGCGTGCGTGCCCTGGATGCCACCGGGCTGTACTCGCCCTGGAGCGACTGGCTGCGCTTCTTCGTCAACGAGAACGGCGTGGACGACGCCCCGAGCCTGAGCTTCGTGCAACCGGCCGAGGCTATTACCCTCAGCGGCGGCAGCGTGAGCCTGCAGTGGGTGGACAGCGACCCGGACAGCGCTGCGACCATCGACCTCTATGCCAACGAACAGCTGATCGCCAGTGGCCTGGCCGAAGACAGCGATGGTGACGGCGACCGCTTCGAGTGGTCGCTGGCCGGTGTCGAGCCAGGCACTTACCAGATCAAGGCGCTGATCCGCGATGCCAGCACTCAGGTCGAAGTGGCCGCCTGCTGCAGCGTCACCCTGCTGCCGCCCACCCCTGAGGTTCGCGTCACGCCCGTGACCAGCCTGGAGTTGGACGAATACGGCGAAGCCGTGGCCGAGATCGAAGTCAGCCTAAGCCGTGGGCCCAAGGCGGGGCAGAGCGTCACCCTCAACCTGGCCATCAGCGATGCCAGCGAGGCGCGCCTGCTCAACCAGCCGGCCTACCTGTACTTCACCGCCGACAACTGGCAGACCCCGCAGCGCATCCGTGTGCAAGGCGTCGATGACTGCAGTATCGACGGCACACAGCCGGTTGGCCTGCAACTGTTGCCGCTGCAGAGCAGCGACAACGACTTCGCCGGCCTGGACCCAGAGGATGTGCTGCTGAGCACTCTGGACAACGAAGTGGAAGGCCAGCTTCTGTTCGTCTGCCACTACCAGGTGGTGGCGCGCGGCGAAGTGGGCGAGGACGGCATGGTCGATATCAGTCTGCGCCCGGAGTTGCTCAACACCGGCGTCGCCCTGACCGAGGTCACCGCCACGCCGTCGCTGCAAGGCGGCGACCTGAGTGTGTCGGGCGCCAGTCCGGTGCGCTTCAGCAAGGTGCTCACCGGCATCCGTAGCCAGGCCCACGACACTATCGTGCTGCGTCAACCGGCCGATCAGCCGCTGCAGTTCAGTCGCCTGCACTGGGACATAGTGCCGGGGGCGGCTGCCCCGGTCAGCGAACTGGGCGATGAGGGCGGTAGCCTCAAGGGCACCAGCCAGGACGATATCCTGCATGGTGGCGCTGGTAACGATCAGCTGGTCGGCAGCCTTGGCGACGATGTGCTGATCGGTGGTGCTGGCGAGGACATCCTCGACGGCGGCGCTGGCAACGACAGCTTTATCGTCGAAGGCAACGACCCATCGGCCAAGTACTTTATGGGCGGCAGCGATTACGACCGGATTCTCGGTGGGGAAGGCGACGATGTGCTGCGCATGACCCGCTTCGAGGGGCAGTACCATGTCGAGTTGATCGACGGCGGCGCGGGACGCAACCGTATCGAAGGCACCGCCGGGGCCGACAACCTGGATCTACGTACTACCGAGCTGCGCAATATCGAAGCCATCGACGGCCTGGCCGGCAACGACCGGATCTTCGCCAGCCAGGGCAGTGACCAGATCATCGGCGGGCCCGGTGACGACCTGCTCTATGGCGAGGGCGGTGACGACAGCTTCCTGGTCAGTGGCCAGGACCAAGGCATCGACAAACTCAACGGCGGCCTGGGTTTCGACCAGATTCTGGGCTCGGCAGGCGACGACCGCATCGGTCTGAGTTATTTCGCCCAAGACCTCACCGTCGAGCGTATCGACGGCGGGGATGGCCACACTGTGATCAGCGGTGATGACAGCGATAACATCCTGGATTTCAGCCAGACCGAACTGCTCAATATCGACCTGATCGACGGCGGCGGCGGTAATGACGGCATTACCGGTAGCGCCGGTAATGACGTGATCTACGGCGGCACAGGCCGGGATCGGTTGTTTGGTGGGCTGGGCGACGACACGCTCTGGTTCCGCGGCGAAGCCACGGAACTCAATCACTACGACGGTGGGGAAGGGCAGGATCGTCTGCTCGGCGGCGCCAGCGACGATGTGCTGTTGCAGCTGCATTTCGGCGCGGCCAGCAATATCGAGGAAATCGATGGCAACGGCGGTCGCAACCTTATCCGCGGCACCGCCGAGCGGAACGTGTTCGACTTCTCCGGCATGCATCTGCAGGCCATCGCGCTGATCGAAGGGTTGGCCGGTAATGACCAGATCATCGGCGGTCAGGACGCCGATGTCATCGCCGGCGGTCTCGGCAACGACCTGCTGGATGGGCAAGGCGGCGACGACACCTTCCTGGTCGAATCGGATCATGGTCCCAGCACCTATATCGGCGGCGAGGGTGGAGACCGCATCCTCGCCACCGAGGGTGACGACCTGATCCGCCTGGAGCGCTTCGATGGCGACTACCGGGTAGAGCGCATCGATGGCGGCGGCGGGCTGAATGTCATAGTGCCCAGGGGCATGTACGACACCGTGCGCACCTTCGATTTCTCCGCTACCGAACTGGTCAACATCGCCTACATCCAGGCGCACTACCGCAGCCCGCTGATCGGCAGTGCCGGCAATGACGAGCTGCGCGGCGACGCTAGCGGCAACCACCTGTTCGGCGGCCCCGGCAACGATGTACTACGCCCTGGGCGCGGTAACGACTACCTCTACGGCGGGCCGGGCGACGACCGCTACCACTTCGAAGGCGGGCGCGATTTTATCGAGGAACGCGGCCTGGCCGAGGATCAAGACCGCGTGCTGCTGCATCTGCCGCACGGCCCCGAGCAAATCTTCCTGATACAGAGCGGCGACAGCCTGCAGCTGCGCTTTAGCGGTGCGACCGACATCCTCACGCTACTGGGCTGGTTCAGCGACCCGGGCAACCGCATCGCCCGGATCGAACTGACGGACGGCCGTTACCTCCCGGAGCACAGGGTCGAGGCGTTGTTGGCGGTGATGAGCACGGTAAGCCAGTATCCCAGCGGGCGCACACCGGAGGATCAGGCACGCCTCGATGAAGCATTGGT
>NZ_CAMPHN010000248.1 GCF_946885885.1 uncultured Pseudomonas sp. | reverse complement strand
TGCTGGCGATATGCGCGGCCATAGGTCGTCGGGCGCACCAAAGAGGCGCGTCCATGGGGCAAAAAGGGGCTTTGTTACCGAAAGTAAAACGGCCCGAAACACCGCAGCGTCAGGGATGCTCGTGGATTTCGATGGTCCAAAAAAAATCTGTCAAAAACCTCCGGAGTTTTATCAAAAAACTATTCTTCGGCGACGTATTTTCTGTAGCAAAAACCATGGCACGCCCTTTGCTCTTGCCTGTTCCGGTAGCCAACAGCAGTATCGATTACAAAGAAAAAGTAGCAGTACTCACCCACACAACGGAGTAACAAAGCTATGCCGCAGATGATTTTCAAAAAAGGTTTCCTTGCGCTCGCCGTAACCGCTGCAATGGGGATTTCTTCCTTGGCCCAGGCCGACCTGGTGATTGGTGTGGCGGGGCCGCACACCGGGGCCAATGCCACCTTCGGCGAACAATACTGGCGCGGTGCGAGCCAAGCGGCGGAAGACATCAACGCGGCGGGTGGTGTCAACGGCGAGATGATCAAGCTGGTCAAGGCCGACGACGCCTGCGAGCCCAAACAGGCGGTCGCCGTGGCCAACCGGCTGGTCGACCAGGACGAAGCCAAGGGCGTGGTCGGACACTTCTGTTCCTCCTCGACCATCCCGGCCTCCGAGGTCTATGACGAGGCGGGTATCATCGCCATTACCCCCGGTTCGACCAATCCGCAGGTCACCGAGCGCGGCATGCCCGGCATGTTCCGCATCTGCGGGCGCGACGATCAGCAAGGCATCGTTGCCGGCGACTACATCGTCGATACCCTGAAGGCTACCAAGGTCGCGATCATTCACGACAAGGACACCTACGGCCAAGGCCTGGCCGACGCGACCAAGGCGCAGCTGAATTCGCGCGGCGTCACCGAGGTGCTCTACGAGGGCCTGACCCGTGGCGAGAAAGACTTCAACGCGCTGGTCACCAAGCTGCGCGCCGCCGGCGCCGAGGTCGTGTACTTCGGCGGTCTGCATGCCGAAGCCGGTCCGCTGGTGCGGCAGATGCGTGAACAGGGCCTGACCGCGACCTTCCTCTCCGGCGACGGTATCGTTACCGACGAGTTGGTCACCACCGCCGGCGGGCCGCAGTACACCAAGGGCGTGCTGATGACCTTCGGCGCCGATCCGCGGCTGATCCCGGACGGCAAAGTGGTGATCGAGAAGTTCCGCGCCAACGGCTTCGAACCCGAAGGTTACACCCTCTACTCCTACGCCTCCCTGCAGGCCATCGCGGCGGCCTTCAACGGCGCCGGCGAGAACGACCCGGCCAAGGCCAGCACCTGGCTGAAAGCCAATCCGGTGCAGACCGTGCTGGGTAAGAAGGAGTGGGACGCCAAGGGCGACCTGAAGGTCTCCGACTACGTCGTCTACGAGTGGGACGACAAGGGCAAGTACCACCAGCAGTAAGCCCTGGGCGTCTGCCGGGTCCGGTCGCTCCAGGGCGGCCGGGCCCGGCGGGCGTTTTGCCCGCCTGATCGCTCGCGCCGCGCGCCTGAACGGCCAATGCTCGAACGATTAGCGCCTTCCGGGAACTGCTGAGCCCCCGTTCGCCGACGCATACCTTGCGGCGGCATTCAGCAGTACCCGTCTGAAAACACACGAGGCGCGCAGGCCATGGCTGGCCTGCACGTCCCGCAGACGAGATTGAGTCAATGGACGGTATCTTCCTGCAGCAAATGATCAATGGGCTGACGCTCGGGGCGGTCTATGGCCTGATCGCCATCGGCTACACCATGGTCTACGGCATCATCGGCATGATCAACTTCGCCCACGGCGAGGTGTACATGATCTCCGCGTACCTCTCGGCCATCACCCTGGCCCTGCTGGCCTATTTCGGCCTCGAATCCTTTCCGCTGCTGATTCTCGGCACGCTGCTGTTCACCATCTGCATCACCGGCGTCTATGGCTGGGTGATCGAGCGGGTGGCCTACAGACCGTTACGCAACTCCACCCGCCTGGCGCCGCTGATCAGCGCCATCGGCATGTCGCTGGTGCTGCAGAACTATGTGCAGATCAGCCAGGGCGCCCGCCAGCAAGGCGTGCCGACCCTGCTCGAGGGTGCGTTCAAGCTGAATATCGGCGACGGCTTCGTACAGCTGACCTACACCAAGGTGTTCATCCTGATCGCCGCCTTCGTCGGCATGGCGCTGCTGACCTACGTGATCCAGTGCACCAAGCTCGGACGCATGTGCCGGGCCACCCAGCAGGATCGCAAGATGGCCTCGATCCTCGGCATCAACACCGACCGGGTGATCTCCTACGTATTCGTCATCGGCGCGGCCATGGCGGCGCTGGCCGGCGTGCTGATCACCATGAATTACGGCACCTTCGACTTCTACGCCGGCTTCATCATCGGCATCAAGGCGTTCACCGCCGCGGTGCTCGGCGGTATCGGCTCGCTGCCCGGGGCCATGCTCGGCGGCTTGATCCTCGGTGTGGCCGAGGCGCAGTTCTCCGGCATGGTCAACACCGACTACAAGGACGTATTCAGCTTCTCGCTGCTGGTGCTGATCCTGATCTTCCGTCCCCAAGGTCTGTTGGGCCGTCCTCACGTGGCGAAGGTGTAACCATGTCCTCAGCCATTCCAAGCAAGCGTTTCGACGTGAAAAAGAGCCTGGTCGATGCCGTGCTCGCCGGCCTGATCGCCCTGATCGTGTTCGGTCCCATCGTCGGGGTGGTCCTCGACGGCTATAAGTTCAACCTGGAAATCGAACGGGTCGCCGCGATCATCGGTGTGGTCATGCTCGGCCGTTTCCTCCTCAGTCTGTTTTTACAGACGCCCAGGGGCCTGGCGATTCTCGCGACCTTCGAGACCGCGGGCTCGGGCGTGCATGTGCTGGCGCCGGATCATAAGAGCCAGTTGCGCTGGGTGCTGCCGCTGCTGATAGTGCTCGCCCTGGTGTTTCCGTTCTTCGCCAGCAAGTACCTGCTGACGGTGGTGATCCTCGGCCTGATCTATGTGCTGCTCGGGCTCGGCCTGAACATCGTGGTCGGTCTGGCCGGCCTGCTCGACCTGGGCTATGTGGCCTTCTACGCCATCGGCGCCTATGGTCTGGCCCTGGGCTACGAGCACCTCGGCCTGGGCTTCTGGAGCGTGCTGCCGTTGGCCGCTTTTGCGGCGGCGCTGGCGGGGGGCATTCTGGGTTTTCCGGTGTTGCGCATGCACGGCGACTACCTGGCCATCGTCACCCTCGGCTTCGGCGAGATTATCCGTCTGGTACTGAACAACTGGCTGTCGTTCACCGGCGGGCCGAACGGCATGTCGGTGCCATCGCCCAGCTTCATGGGCCTGGAGTTCACCCGTCGGGCCAAGGATGGCGGGGTGCCGTTCCATGAGTTCTTCGGCATCGATTACAACGCCAATTACAAGTTCCTGTTCATCTACCTGGTGCTGTTCCTGGTGGTGCTGATGGTGCTCCACGTGAAGAACCGCCTGACCCGCATGCCGGTCGGTCGCGCCTGGGAAGCGCTGCGCGAAGACGAAATCGCCTGTCGCGCCATGGGCCTGAACCACGTGCTGGTCAAACTCTCGGCATTCATGATCGGCGCCTCGACCGCGGGTCTCGCCGGGGTGTTCTTCGCCAGCTACCAGGGCTTCGTCAACCCGGCTTCGTTCACCTTCTTCGAGTCGGCGCTGATCCTCGCCATCGTCGTGCTCGGCGGCATGGGTTCGACCGTCGGCGTGGTGATCGCGGCGTTCGTCCTGACGGTGTCGCCCGAGTTGCTGCGCAGCTTCGCCGAGTACCGGGTGCTGCTGTTCGGCGTGCTGATGGTGCTGATGATGATCTGGCGCCCGCGCGGCTTGATCCGGGTCAGCCGCAAAGGTGTGCAACCGCGTAAAGGAGTAGCGCCATGAGCGAAGAAATTGTCCTCTCGGTCGACCGCCTGGCGATGCACTTCGGCGGGATCAAGGCGCTCAACGATGTCAGCCTGGATATCAAGCGCAATTCCATCTCGGCGCTGATCGGCCCCAACGGCGCCGGCAAGACCACGGTGTTCAACTGCCTGACCGGCTTCTACAGCGCCACTGGCGGCAGCATCAAGCTCACCGCCCGGGGCAAGACCACCGACGTGATCAAGGTGCTCGGCGAGCCCTTCGAACTGGGGGATTTCATCTCCCCGGCGAAGTTCTTCAAGCGCCTGTACTACAAGATGTTCGGCGGTACCCACCTGGTCAATCGCGCGGGTTTGGCGCGGACCTTCCAGAACATTCGCCTGTTCAAGGAAATGTCGGTGGTGGAGAACCTGCTGGTGGCCCAGCACATGTGGATCAACCGCAACATGCTGGCCGGCGTGTTCAATACGCCTGGCTTCCGCAAGGCCGAAAGCCAGGCATTGGATCACGCCTTCTACTGGCTGGAAGTGGTCGACCTGGTCGACTGCGCCAACCGCCTGGCCGGCGAGCTGTCCTACGGCCAGCAGCGCCGCCTGGAGATCGCCCGGGCCATGTGCACGCGGCCGCAGATCATCTGCCTCGACGAACCGGCTGCGGGCCTCAACCCGCAGGAAACCGAGGCGCTCAGCCGGATCATCCGCCTGCTGCGCGACGAGCACGACCTGACCGTGCTGCTGATCGAGCACGACATGGGCATGGTCATGAGCATTTCCGACCATATCGTGGTGCTCGACCATGGCCTGGTGATCGCCCAGGGCGGGCCCGAGGCGATCCGTAACGACCCCAAAGTGATCGCCGCCTACCTGGGCGCCGACGAGGAGGAACTGGTATGAGTCAGCCGATCCTCGAACTGAGAGAGCTGGATGTGTTCTACGGGCCGATCCAGGCGCTGAAAAAGGTCAACCTGCATATAGACGAGGGCGAAACGGTCAGCCTGATCGGCGCCAACGGGGCGGGCAAGTCCACCCTGCTGATGTCAATCTTCGGCCAGCCGCGGGCTTCCACCGGACAGATCATCTACCGCGGCACCGACATCACCCAGAAGTCCTCGCACTTCGTCGCCTCCAACGGCATCGCCCAATCGCCGGAAGGGCGGCGTGTGTTCCCCGATATGAGCGTCGAGGAAAACCTGATGATGGGCACCATCCCGATCGGCGACAAACACGCCGATGAGGACATGCAGGCGATGTTCGAACTGTTCCCGCGGCTCAAGGAACGACGCAACCAGCGGGCCATGACCATGTCCGGCGGCGAGCAGCAGATGCTCGCCATCGCCCGGGCGCTGATGAGCCGGCCCAAGCTGCTGCTGTTGGATGAGCCGAGCCTCGGTCTGGCGCCGATCGTGGTCAAACAGATCTTCCAGACCCTGCGCGAGCTGGCCCAGAGCGGCATGACCATCTTCCTGGTCGAGCAGAACGCCAACCACGCCCTGCGCCTGTCCAACCGCGGCTACGTGATGGTCAACGGCGAAATCCGCCTGAGCGGCAGCGGCGAGGACTTGCTGGGCAACGAGGAAGTGCGCAAAGCCTACCTGGGAGGCCATTAATCCTGTGTGTATTTAAGCTGCTGTGGGGACTTCGGCATCTTCTGTGTCGGCACGCCGAAGTCGTTCTAGCTTAGCTGCCGCGGATCGGGGCAACCTGATCCGCGGTTCTTTTTTTGGGCATCCGCGAAGGCCGCCAACGCCTCCAAAACCAGCGGAACGGCCAATACTCTGCGATGTAACTCCCTTCCTCCTGTCACCTGTTACTTGCTCTGGGTTGAAAGCGGCAAGCCACCACAGCAGTAATCCAAATCCCGCTTACACAAAACTCCGCACAGCCTCGTTCATCGTCCTGCAAATGGCCGCCACATGACGATGGTCGGTGCCGCAGCAACCGCCGACAACCGACAGGCGCGG
>NZ_CAMPHN010000247.1 GCF_946885885.1 uncultured Pseudomonas sp. | reverse complement strand
ATGGACGCGCCTCTTTGGTGCGCCCGACGACCTATGGCCGCGCATATCGCCAGCAGCCAGCACTAACAGTGCCGTTGAAAAACGTAGCCGAGGCAGGCAAGACAAGGACTAGGCGTCCCCGCAAAACAGCCGAAAAAAGGACTGAGCTCGCACACAAGGTCGTTTTTAACGCTGTATTGCCAACGTTGGTGGTTTTCAACAGCCTGTTAGCGCCTGGATTAGTAGCCGACCAGACGCCGCATCACAAGCAACCTTTACTCTTCATATCATTCCATTTGGTCATGAACCCGCAACAGGCGCTACAGCGATCTATCGTTACCATCGAGACAATCAACAAGCCGCTCCAGCTCCTGGCGCTTACTCTGCAATCCCACTCGCCGGAGAATCGCCATGTCCCTGACCCTCCTGCTCCACCGCCTGCTCGCCAGCTATGCCTGCGGGAACAGCGGCACCTGCGCGGACGAGTCGATTGCCGACTGACCCTGCCCGCGCCGCCCCCTCCGATACCCCGACGAACCGGCACGCATAGCGCCTGCCCTGGGCAAATTGCAGATTGCCGGGAACGGAAAGTTCGATTCCGCCACTCATCAAGGCATCGAATGAATAGAAGGAGGCCACGTGAGCAGATTGATCGCGCCCCTGTGCTCCAGGCTCGGTATCGATATACCGGAACAAAGCGGCAACGAATGGACATTTGAAATCGAAGGTCGATCGGTGAGTGTCGTGTCGATCAAGGAAGAGCAGCGTTGCTATATCTACAGCGGGGCCAAGATCGGCGTACTGGACATCGCGGGCTACATCCGCCTGGGTCGCTACAGCTTTTCCTGGGCGGTGGGCAGCGAACTGAATATCGGCCTGCACCCTACGACCGATGGCCTGGCATTGGTCGGTTGCGGATTGGTGGATAGCGGCCATCTGGCCCGCGATGTCGAGGCATTACATTTCGCGATGCGCCGGGTTTCGATGGCGGCGGCGACGCTGGAAAGAACCTGATCCTGTCGAATCCCGCGCACGGCTCAAGCCGGCGGGGACCGCGCTACGAAACCGACAATCAATAATGTCGGACCTGGAGAAATAACATGCTTAAAGCAGGCGTAAATCTGTTACCGACCCTGGCCACTGCCGCCAGCGGCCCCGCAGCCAATGTCATAAAGAATGCGGGTTCCGCCGCAAGTTCGGCATTGCAGCAATATGCGCAGCCGCCGCGCCCTTATCACAGCACCGCGACCCCGACCCAAATCACATCTTCAGGTCAAGTCATCAGCGCCGGCCATATCCAGCTTGAGTTCACCAAGAAAGAACAAAGCGAATACGGCCTGCCACCCGCGATGGGGCTCAATCCGGAAAAAGAGGGCACTAAGCGCCTTGACGAGTTCAAGGGTAAGTTTCCGAACAATCAGGAATTCACCATCAAGCCGCACCAGAACCTCGCCCGCCCGCTGGGCTCGGACCAACCGCTACCGTCTTACGCAGACAGAATCGATCACGGCCATCTTTCGCCGGAGGGCGCGCAAATTCTGCACAACGCCATGGCCGAGCAAGCCAAAAACCCCGTGCACTATGTCACCGCCGGCCCCACCCATAACAACTGTGTGGACGAGCACGCGAAACTCCTCAATCAACTGCGACCGGAACTGGATATCAAGCCGCCAGAAAACGCACGCCCCCAGGACCTGATGGAGTTGATCCGCCAGGCGAATTTGACCAACAGATAAAAAGACGCGCAGACGCGGGCGACCGAAGGACCGGTGCCATGCAAGCATGTGGAGAGGGGCCCGGCTGGATGGCGATCCAGCCCGACCGAGCGGCGCCTCTGGCCGACGTCGGTGCATTGACGTATAAACCTGCCGGTGTTGCTCCCTCCCCATAGCCTGATAAGAAGGAATCTTCCCATGGCCGGCGCCAGCCTCCTGACCTTGCTCGACGACATCGCCACCGTGCTGGATGACGTCGCCTTGATGACCAAAGTGGCGGCGAAGAAGACCGCCGGCGTGCTCGGCGACGACCTGGCGCTGAATGCCCAACAAGTCGCCGGTGTGCGCGCCGAGCGCGAGCTGCCGGTGGTTTGGGCGGTGGCCAAGGGCTCGCTGATCAACAAGGCGATTCTGGTGCCGGCGGCCCTGTTGATCAGCGCCCTCGCGCCCTGGGCGGTGATTCCGCTGCTGATGTTCGGCGGCGCCTTTCTCTGCTACGAAGGTTTCGAAAAGCTGGCGCACAAGCTCCTCCACGACAAGGCCGAGGACCAGGCGGCGCACAGCGAATTGCTCGAGGCGGTCGCCAACCCGCAAGTGGATATGCGCGACTTCGAGAAGGACAAGATCCGCGGCGCGATCCGTACCGATTTCATCCTCTCCGCGGAAATCATCGCCATCACCCTCGGCACCGTGGCCGCGGCGAGCTTCGGCAAACAGGTGGCGGTACTGACCGGCATCGCCCTGTTGATGACCGTCGGCGTCTATGGCCTGGTGGCCGCGATCGTCAAACTCGACGACGCCGGCCTCTATCTGAGTAAAGGCGACAGCACCGGCCTGTTCGCGCGCCTGCAACGCAGCCTGGGCCGGGGCATTCTGCTGACCGCGCCTTATCTGATGAAAAGCCTGTCGGTGCTCGGCACCGCGGCGATGTTCATGGTCGGCGGCGGCATCCTCACCCACGGCGTCGCGGCCGCCCATCACTGGATCGAGCAAGTGACCGCCAACGTGGCGGCCAGCAGCGGCTTGCTCGCGGCCTTTATTCCGACGCTATTGAATGCCTTGGCAGGCATCCTCGCCGGCGCCGTCGCCCTGTTGCTGGTCAGCCTGGCCACGCGCGCCTGGATGGCGATCAAACCGGCATCCTGAAGGCGCTGCTCCTCTCGGCAGCATGCCTTATGCAGGATCGAATGCCCCGCATAGCGTAGGAGGCCCGCCCTCGGGGCGAGCTTTGGCTTTTCGCCAGGCCATAGTCGGGCAGCCCTACGGGCTTCGCCGCGAGGGCGCGCCTCCTACGTAAGGTCGCGCGACCGCCTTCGAGTGCCTTGGCAAGGTATCTTCGCCAGCCAACTGGCGTATACGAAAGGCGAGGCGCTTTTCTTGCATTACGGCACCAATCTCGCCGAACACCGAACCCCATCCTGATCGGTCCGGGACCGCGATTGCCACGCGCCGCTACGCAGGTTCGCGCGCATCCGTTACCATCGCGACACTGATGAGACGAGATGCGGCATGTATATCTATCGATTGGTCCTGATCCTGGTGGTGGGGATCTACCTGTTTTCGCCGGCCATCATGGACTGGTGGATCGACCCGAACGGCGCCTGGTATCGCCCCTATCTGCTGTGGCTGATTCTGATCGTGGTGACGTTCATCCTGCAGAGCCAGCGCGATGCCGATGAACTCTGATCCGCGGGCGAGCATCCTTGACCTTTCTTTATTCGCAGAGCCGACATGATGTTGACGAGCTTTAGCCTGAGCCAGCTGATCCTGATCAGCGCCGCCTACCTGATGGTGCTGTTCGGGGTGGCCTGGGTCAGCGAGCACGGGCTGATCCCGCGCCGCATCATCCGCCATCCGCTGACCTACACCTTGTCGCTCGGCGTTTACGCCAGCGCCTGGGCGTTCTACGGCTCGGTCGGCTTGGCCTATCAATACGGTTACGGCTTTCTCGCCAGTTACCTCGGGGTGTCCGGCGCCTTCCTGCTGGCGCCGGTGCTGCTTTACCCGATCCTGCGGATCACCCGCACCTATCAGCTATCGTCGCTGGCCGACCTCTTCGCTTTCCGCTTTCGCAGCACCTGGGCCGGGGCGCTGACCACGGTGTTCATGCTGATCGGTGTGCTGCCGCTGCTGGCCCTGCAAATCCAGGCGGTGGCGGATTCCATCGGTATCCTCACCGGCGAGCTGGTGCAACAACGCGTGGCCCTGGCCTTCTGCGGGCTGATCATCCTCTTCACCATCCTGTTCGGCGCCCGGCATATCGCCACCCGTGAGAAGCATGAAGGTCTGGTCTTCGCCATCGCCTTCGAATCGGTGGTGAAACTGACCGCCATCGGCATCATCGGCTTGTATGCGCTCTACGGCGTGTTCGACGGTCCCAAGGACCTGGAGTATTGGTTGGTGCAGAACCAGGCGGCGCTGAGCAACCTGCATACACCGTTGCAGGAGGGCCCCTGGCGCACGCTGCTGCTGGTGTTTTTCGCCTCGGCCATCGTCATGCCGCACATGTACCACATGACCTTCACCGAAAACCTCAACCCACGCGCCATGGTCAGCGCCAGTTGGGGGCTGCCGCTGTTCCTGCTGCTGATGAGCCTGGCGGCGCCGTTGATTCTCTGGGCCGGCCTGCAACTGGGCGTCGCCACCAACCCGGAATATTTCACCCTGGGCCTGGGCATCGCGGTCAACAGCCCGACCCTGGCGCTGGTCGCCTATGTCGGCGGGCTGTCGGCGTCCAGCGGTCTGATCATCGTCACCACCCTGGCGCTCTCCGGCATGGTGCTCAACCATGTAGTGCTGCCGCTCTATCAACCGCCGGCCGAGGGCAACATCTACCGCTGGCTGAAGTGGACCCGCCGCGCGCTGATCTTCGCCATCATCATGGCCAGCTATGGTTTCTACCTGCTGCTCGGCGCCGAGCAGGACCTGGCCAACCTCGGCATCGTCGCCTTCGTCGCCACCCTGCAGTTCCTCCCCGGAGTGCTCTCGGTGCTGTACTGGCCGACCGCCAATCGCCGCGGTTTCATCTTCGGCGTGCTGGCGGGCATCGGCGTCTGGATGATGGGCATGCTGTTGCCGATGATCGGCAACCTGCAGGGCTTCTACATACCGGCGTTCAACCTGGTTTACGTGCTGGACGACAGCAGCTGGCACTTGGCGGCGATCGCCTCGCTGGCGGCCAACGTCCTGGTGTTCACCCTGGTGTCCTTGTTCACCGAGGCCAGCAGCGAGGAAATCAGCGCCGCCGAAGCCTGCGCCGTGGATAACGTGCGCCGCCCGCAGCGCCGCGAATTGCTCGCCGCGACCCCGCAGGATTTCGCCACCCAACTGGCCAAACCGCTCGGCGCCAAGGCGGCCCAGGGCGAAGTGGAGCAGGCCCTGCGCGACCTGCACCTGCCGTTCGACGAGAACCGCCCCTACGCCCTGCGCCGCCTGCGCGACCGCATCGAAGCCAATCTGTCCGGGCTGATGGGGCCGAGCGTGGCCCAGGACATCGTCGAAACCTTCCTGCCTTATAAGTCCGGCACCGAGGGTTATGTCACCGAAGACATCCACTTCATCGAGAACCGCCTGGAGGACTACCACTCGCGCCTCACCGGCCTCGCCGCCGAGCTGGACGCGCTACGCCGCTACCACCGCCAGACCCTGCAGGAACTGCCGATGGGCGTTTGTTCGCTGGCCAAGGATCAGGAGATCCTGATGTGGAACAAGGCCATGGAAGAACTCACCGAGATTCCCGCGCAACGCGTGGTCGGCTCGCGCCTATCGGCGCTCAGCGAGCCCTGGCGCGATCTGCTGCAAAACTTCATCGAGCTGCCCGACGAACACCTGCACAAGCAGAACCTGGCGCTCGACGGCCAGACCCGCTGGCTGAGCCTGCACAAGGCAGCCATCGACGAACCCCTGGCGCCCGGCAACAGCGGCCTGGTGCTGCTGGTCGAAGACCTCACCGAAACCCAATACCTGGAAGACAAGCTGGTGCACTCCGAACGCCTGGCCAGCATCGGCCGCCTGGCCGCCGGGGTCGCGCACGAGATCGGCAACCCGATTACCGGCATCGCCTGCCTGGCGCAGAACCTGCGCGAGGAGCGCGAAGGCGACGACGAACTGACCGAGATCAGCCAGCAGATCATCGAACAGACCAAACGCGTTTCGCGCATCGTCCAGTCGCTGATGAGCT
>NZ_CAMPHN010000246.1 GCF_946885885.1 uncultured Pseudomonas sp. | reverse complement strand
GGAGCAGCTGATCGTTCCCACGTGGACGGTTCGACGCCTCGATGTGGGAACGATCAAAGTCACCCAATGGTAGCCCGGGTTGAGCGAAGCGATACCCGGGTATCGGCGCCCTGGGTATCGCTGCGCTCAACCCAGGCTACGTGCTAATCATGTTTCGTGGATGCTTTTGTAGCCCGGATGCAATCCGGGGAGCGGCGTCAGTCGCACAATATTCCCCGGATTTCATCCGGGCTACGGGAGCAGCTGATCGTTCCCACGTGGACGGTTCGACGCCTCGATGTGGGAACGATCAAAGTCACCCAATGGTAGCCCGGGTTGAGCGAAGCGATACCCGGGTATCGGCGCCCTGGGTATCGCTTCGCTCAACCCAGGCTACGTGCTGGATTGAGCTACGGGAGTTGGGTAGGGTGGATCGGGGCGCGTAGCTGACGCTTTATCCATCCACCATCGCTGTGGTGGATGGATAAAGCGTCATCCACCCTACGGTTTATTCAACGCCTTGCCACATCGGAGAAGTAGAACTTGTCCAGGGTATGCCGCGATTCGGTGTATTCGAACTGGCGGCCATCCTGCAGGAAGGTGTGGTTGCGGATCACGATCACATGGCCCTGACCATCGAGGTCGAGGTACTGGCGGTCGTCTTTGCTGCATTGCTGGGCTTCGATCACGCGTTGGGCGAAGCTGATGCTGAGGCCGAGCTGGCCTTCGATGTATTCGTAGATCGAGCCCTTGGCGATCTCCTCGCTGAGGCCGGGAATCAGCTCGTCGACGAAGTAGTTGATGTCGAGGATCACCCGTTTGCCATCGATATGACGGATACGTTTGATCTGCGTGACCAGGCTGCCTTCCTCGGCATGCAGGTGTTCGAGCAGGGCGCCTTGCAGGGGGATGCGGCGGAATTCGACGACCTCGGTGATCAGGCTGCGACCGAGGCGCTGGTGGATTTCCTGGAAGCTGACGATGCCGCCCAGTTGCAGTTCGATATGGCTCTGCGACAGGACGAAGGCGCCTTTGCCGTGCTGTTTCTGCACGAAACCGCGTTCCTGCAACAACTCGATGGCCTTGCGCACGGTACCGCGACTAGCCTGGTAGGCATCCATCAATTCCGTTTCCGAAGGCAGGCGCGCGCCTTTGGGCAGGCGCTCGGCACTGATATCGGCAAGCAGATCGCTATAGATCTGGTTGTATTTGCTCATGCTCTCGCTCTTGCTTCCCATGCGGCGCCATAGCGGCGCCCGCGAGTGCTTGACCTTACAGAGGGCGGCCGCGTTTTGTCCATTCGTCGGCTTGCCTCTAAACTCGTCTATACGAGTTGTTGCTTTAACTCGTCTATACGAGTACGTTGTACCTCGGCATGCGCCAATAACAAAACCTTACTGAAAGGAAAAAAGCATGGGCCAGGATTACCGTAAAACCGCCACCGAGCTCCTTGAAGCGCTCGGCGGAGTGGACAACATCGAGCAGGCCGCGCATTGCGTCACCCGTTTGCGCCTGTCGCTCAAGGATCACAGTCTGGTGAACGCCAGCCAGCTGGCGCAGGTCGAGCTGGTCAAGGGCAGCTTCCTTACCGGTGGTGTGTTCCAGATCGTTATCGGGCCGGGGGAGGTGGAGAAGGTCTACGCCGCTCTGCGCGAACTCACCGGCCTGAGCGCCGCGACCATCGCCGACGTCAAGCAGCAGGGGGCGGCCAAGGGCAACCCGATGCAGCGCCTGGTGCGGGTGTTCTCCGACGTATTTATGCCGATTCTGCCGGCGATCATCGTTGCCGGCCTGCTGATGGGCATCAACAACCTGCTCGGCGCCGAGGGCATGTTTATCGAGGGTAAGACGTTGCTGGCGGCCTACCCGAACCTCGAAGGCCTGTGGCAGCTGATCAATATGATGGCCAACACCGCCTTCGTCTTCCTCCCGGCCCTGGTCGGCTGGTCGGCGGCCAAGCGCTTCGGCGGCAGCGAGATTCTCGGCATCGTGCTCGGTCTGCTGCTGGTGCACCCGGATCTACTCAACGCCTGGAACTACGGCAAGGCGGTGGCCGGGCTGGACGGTGCGAGCATTCCCTACTTCGATATCTTCGGCCTGATCCAGATCGAGAAGGTCGGCTATCAGGGGCAGATCCTGCCGATCCTGCTGGCAGCCTGGGTGATGAGTCAGATCGAAATCTGGTTGCGCGCCCGCGTACCCAACTCCATTCAGTTGCTGGTGGTGCCGATCACCACCATCGTGATTACCGGCTTCCTCGCGCTGGCGCTGATCGGCCCGCTCACCCGTCACCTGGGCATCCTGATCACCGAAGGCATGGTCTATGTGTTCGAGCTGGCGCCGCTGCTCGGCGGTCTGATCTTCGGCCTGCTCTATGCGCCGCTGGTGATCACCGGCATGCACCACATGTTTATCGCCGTGGACCTGCAGTTGATCGCCGGCAATGGCGGCACCTTTATCTGGCCGATGATCGTCATGTCCAACGTCGCCCAGGGCAGCGCGGCGCTGGCGGTGTTCTATGTCACTCGCAATGCCCGCGAACGCAGCATGGCCTCGACCTCGGCGATCTCGGCGTATTTCGGTATCACCGAGCCGGCGATGTTCGGCGTCAACCTGCGCTACAAGTTTCCCTTCTATGCGGCGTTGTGCGGCTCGGCGCTAGCCTGCATCTTCCTCTCGCTGAGCAAGGTCAAGGCCGCAGCCATCGGTGTCGGCGGCTTGCCGGGCTTTATCTCGATCATTCCCCAGCATATCCCGCTGTTTATGCTCGGCATGCTGGTCGCCATCGTTGTGCCCTTCACCCTGACCTACGCCCTGAGCCGCAAGATCATCCTGCCGGGCTACCGCGTCGCCTGATATCCGCTCAACCGCGCCGGGGCGCTTGGTCCTGGCGTGCGATTCAACCTGCGTCATTCATTCTTATCGGGAACTGTGCAATGCAAGACTGGAAGCGCTCGGTGGTCTACCAGATCTACCCCAAGAGCTTTTATAGCCATGCCGACCGGGCCACCGGCGACCTGCTCGGGATAGTCGCCAAGCTCGACTACCTGCAGTGGCTGGGCGTCGATTACCTGTGGCTGACCCCGTTTCTGCGTTCGCCGCAGCGCGACAACGGTTACGACATCAGCGATTACTACGCGGTCGACCCGAGCTGCGGCAGCATGGCCGACCTGGAATTGCTGATCGACCAGGCCGGGCGTCGCGGCATCCGCCTGATGATGGATATCGTGGTCAGCCACACCTCCATCGAGCATCCCTGGTTCCAGGCTGCACGGCAGAGCCGCGATAACCCCTATCGGGATTTCTATATCTGGCGCGACACGCCGAACAACTGGCAATCCAAGTTCGGCGGTTCGGCCTGGGAGTACGACGCCGTCACCGAGCAGTACTACCTGCACCTGTTCGACCACAGCCAGGCGGACCTGAACTGGGACAACCCGCGGGTGCGCGAGGAAATCTTCCGCATGATGCGCTTCTGGCGCGACAAGGGCGTCGGCGGTTTCCGTCTGGATGTGATCAACCTGATCTCCAAGCCCAAGGACTTTCCCGAGGGCGACTGCGACGGTCGGCGTTTCTACACCGACGGCCCGCTGGTGCACGAATACCTGCAAGAGATGAACCGCGAAGTCTTCGATGGTCATCCGCTGATCAGCGTCGGTGAGATGTCGTCCACCACCCTGGAACACTGCATCCGCTATTCGCACCCGCAGTCCAGCGAGCTGTCGATGACCTTCAACTTCCATCACTTGAAGGTCGATTACCCGGAATTGCAGAAATGGGTGTACGCCGAGTTCGATTTCGTCGGGCTCAAGCGCATCCTTTCCGACTGGCAGACCGGCATGCAGCAGGGCGGTGGCTGGAACGCCTTGTTCTGGTGTAACCACGATCAGCCGCGAGTGGTTTCGCGCTTCGCCGACGACGGCGTTTACCGCGTGCAGTCGGCGAAGATGCTCGGCACCGCGCTGCACCTGCTGCAGGGCACGCCCTATATCTACCAGGGCGAAGAGATCGGCATGACTGATCCGGGCTTCGACGATATCCGCCAGTACCGCGATGTCGAGACCCTGAATATCCACCGCCTCAAGCGCGAGGCGGGGGTGCCGGAAGAGGAGATCATGGCGGCGATCCGGCAGAAGTCGCGGGACAACGCGCGCACGCCGATGCACTGGAGCGCCGCGCAAAACGCCGGCTTCAGCAGCGCCCAGCCGTGGATCGAACTGGCGCCCAACTACCCCGAGGTGAATGTCGAGGCGGCCCTGGCGGACAGCGATTCGGTGCTGCACCACTACCGCCGGCTGATCGCCTTGCGCAAGGCCGAGCCGCTGATCACCACGGGCGAATACCGCTGCCTGCTGCCCGAACACCCGCAGGTGTGGGCCTATCTGCGGGTCGGTGAGGGCGAGCGCTTGCTGGTAGTGAACAACTTCTTCGCCGCCGACTGCGAAGTGCGCCTGCCCGAGGATGCGCTGCCGGCCGGCAGCCGCCAGCGCCTGTTGATCAGCAACTACCCGGATTGCCCGCCGCGCGGCGCCTGCCTGTACCTGCGGCCCTATGAGTCCTTCGTGCTGCATCTGACGGAGGGCGAAGTTTCACAGCAGCAACCCGGATAAGCCACGCCATCCGGGAAACCAAAGCGTCGGCCTTTCGCAAGGGCCGGCTCCACAACAATAAAAACAAGCGGAACAGCCATGAAAACAACAACCCTCACCTTGGCCATGGTCTTTGCCGGGCTGCCCCTGGCCGCGCAGGCCCTGGAATTCTCCGGTTACCTGCGCAGCGGCGTCGGCGATTCGGTCAATAGCGACGAGCAGTCCTGCTTCAAATTGCCGGGCGCGCAAACCAAGTACCGCCTGGGCAACGAATGCGAGCAGTACGCCGAGCTCGACTTGCGTCAGGACCTGTTCACCCTCGACGACGGCTCGGTGCTCAGCGTCGAGGCCATGGCCTCGCTGTACAACGCCTACGACCACAGTCTGAAATTCACCGGCGATCACGGTTCGGCGCGCATGCCGCAGATCTATGCCGAATGGAGCAAGATTCCGGCGCTGAACAACGGCTCGCTGTGGGCCGGGCGCCGTTACTACAAGCGTAACGACATCCATATCTCCGACTTCTACTACTGGAACCAGAGCGGCACCGGCGCTGGTATCGAGGACGTGGAGTTCGGCGGGCTGAAATACAGCTACGCCTTCTCGCGCAAGGACAGCCTGTGGCAGGAGGCCTATATCAACCGCCACGACTTCAACGTCAGCGGTTTTGCGCCCAACCCAGGCGGCGCCCTGGAGTTCGGCCTGAGCTATATCGACAAGCCGGACAGCCGCGATGCTCATGGCGGCTGGGCGTTCACCGCGCAGCACACGCAAAGCGATTTTTTCGGCGGCAAGAACAAGTTCGCCGTGCAATACGGCAAAGGCCCGGGCACCGGCCTGGGTTACACCGGTGACGTGACCCTGGATCGCGACAATACCAGCTGGCGGGTGGTCGAGTTCTTCGACTGGCAGCTCACCCCGCGTTTCGGCGGCCAGTTCCAGGCGGTCTATCAGAAGGACAAGCGCGATAACGGCGCCAGCCAGGATTGGATCTCGATCGGCGTGCGCCCGACCTATGCCTTCAGCGAGCAGTTCAAACTGATCACCGAATTCGGTCACGACCAGGTGGACGCGGCGGGCGGCACGCGCAAGCTGAGCAAGGCCACCATCGCGCCGACCTGGTCGCCGAGCGGCCCGGCCTTCTGGGCGCGTCCGGAAATTCGTCTGTACTACACCTATGCGGTGTGGAACCAGGCCGCGCAGGACGCCGCCGGCCCAGGCGATGCGCTGTCCGACAGCGGTGCCTTCGGCAATGCCCGCCACGGTTCCAACTTCGGCGCCCAGGTCGAGTATTGGTGGTAAGCAAAAGGCTGTTTGCTCGTTATCTGTTGAGGCACTTTGG
>NZ_CAMPHN010000245.1 GCF_946885885.1 uncultured Pseudomonas sp. | reverse complement strand
AGCTATCGGTAAGGGTGCATCATGCGATTGCGACTGACAAGAAAACTAATGACCGTCGTGCTGCTGGGAGGCTGTCTCGCGGCAACGGCTGGCTGGGCTGCGGAGCCCTCCGCCGGCTTGAGCAGTTCCGAGCAGGCGCGCTACCTGACGGAGCTCAAACGCCTGTACCTGACCGAGAGCGATCGCCAGGCGCTGCTCGCGCACAGCAACGACCTGCTGAAGACCTACGCTTTGCGTGCGGCCTATCAAGTCGGTCAGGCCGAACGCAAGGATCTGATCTACCAGTTGGCGCTGGGCGCGCCAGGCGAGTTGGTGTTGCGCGAAGAAACCCGCGATCCGCAGAGCGGCAACGTGGCGGTGCACAACCAGCGGATAAGCCTGTACGGGGTCGATCCCTTTATCCAATACGACTGCCCGCGCTCGGGTATCAGCTGTGTGTTGAACAACCCGGCCGACGGCCGTCCGTTGTTGACCATAGTGCGTGATCACCAGGGCGCCGCCGAACTGGCCAAGGCGCTGAGCTTTCTGATTCGCAATCTGCAGAAGGGCTAGGGCCCTCGCGCCTGGCTCTATGAAATAGGCAAAAAAAACCCCGCCAACGAGGCGGGGTTGAGGGTACGAGCGTGGCGTGCTCGAAAGTTGAAGCGGGTGTTACAGCAGCATGGTGCGGATATCCGTCAGCACGTCGCCGAGGCGTTTGGTGAAGCGTGCGGCGGCGGCGCCATTGATTACCCGGTGATCGTAGGACAGCGACAACGGCAGCATCAGCTTGGGCTGGAAGGCCTTACCGTCCCAGACCGGCTGGATGGTCGCCTTGCTGACGCCGAGGATCGCCACTTCCGGCGCGTTGACGATCGGCGTGAAGCCGGTGCCGCCAATATGGCCGAGGCTGGAGATGGTGAAGCAGGCGCCTTGCATGTCGTCGGCCGCAAGTTTCTTGGTGCGGGCCTTTTCCGCCAGCGCGGCGGCTTCGGCAGCGAGTTGCAGCAGGCTCTTCTGGTCGACGTTCTTGATCACCGGCACCAGCAGACCGTCCGGGGTGTCCACGGCGAAGCCGATGTGCACGTACTTCTTGCGGATGATCGCCTTGCCGCTCGGCGCCAGCGAGCTGTTGAAGTCCGGCAGTTCCTTGAGCAGGTAGGCACAGGCTTTCAATAGCAACGGCAGCACGGTGAGCTTGACCCCGGCCTTCTCGGCCACGGCTTTCTGCGCGACGCGGAAGGCTTCCAGCTCGGTGATGTCGGCCGAGTCGAATTGGGTCACATGCGGCACATTGAGCCAGCTGCGGTGCAGGTTGGCGGCGCCGACCTGCATCAGGCGGGTCATCGACACTTCTTCGACTTCACCGAACTTGCTGAAGTCGACCGCTGGGATCGGCGGAATGCCGGCACCGCCAGTGGCGCCGGCCGGCGCTTCCTTGGCCTTCTGCAGCATGGCTTTGACGTGCAGTTGCACGTCTTCCTTGAGGATGCGCTCCTTCGGGCCGGTGCCTTTGACTTCGGCCAGATTGACGCCGAAATCGCGGGCCAGCTGACGCACCGCGGGGCCTGCATGCACTGCGCTGCCGCTGGACGGCACTTGCGCTGCCGCCGCGCTGGCGGCAGCGGCCGACAGTTTGGCGATGGCGTTGACTTCGGCGACCACCTCGGGCGCTGCGCCAGCCGGCGTGCTGTGCACCGTCTGAGCGGCTGCCGGGGCCGCAGCAGGTGCCGCAGGTGCGGCACCGGCCACCTTGAGCTTGAGGATCAGGTCGCCGGTGCCGACTTCGTCGTCCAGCTTGACCTCGACGCTTTCCACCACGCCGGCGGCCGGCGAGGGGATTTCCATGCTGGCCTTGTCCGATTCCAGAGTGATCAGCGACTGGTCGGCTTCCACCGTGTCGCCGGCCTTGACCAGCACTTCGATGATCTTGGCCTTGCCGGCCGAGCCGATATCCGGCACGTGGACATCCTGCACGCTGGCGCTGGCGCTGGCAGCAGGCGCCGCAGCGGCGGGAGCCGGCGTTTCGGCTTTCGCCGGTTCGGCGGCTTTGGCTGGCGCCTGCGCAGGTGCGGCCTCGGTGGCGCCCTCGGCTTCCAGTTCGAGCAGTTCGTCGCCTTCCTTCAGGCTGTCGCCGAGCTTGACCTTGATGCTTTTCACCACGCCGCCCTTGGGCGCCGGGATTTCCATGCTGGCCTTATCCGACTCGAGGGTCAGCAGGCTCTGGTCGGCTTCGATGCGGTCGCCGACTTTCACCATCAGTTCGATCACTTCACCCTCACCGCCGCCGATGTCGGGTACGCGAATCAATTCACTCATCGTTTCGCTCCTTAGCAGTCCAGCGGGTTGAGTTTTTCCGGGTCGATACCGAACTTGGCGATGGCGTCGGCCAGCACCTTGGCTTCGATTTCGCCACGGTCTACCAGGGCTTCGAGAGCGGCGAGGACAACCCAGTTGCGGTCCACTTCGAAGAAGTGGCGCAGCTTCTTGCGGCTGTCGCTGCGGCCGAAGCCGTCGGTGCCCAGGACCTTGTATTCCTTGCTCGGCACCCACTGGCGAATCTGCTCGGCGAACAGCTTCATGTAGTCGGTGCTGGCGATGACCGGGCCTTTACGCCCTTTCAGGCACTGCTCGATATGGGTCTGTTTCGGCTTCTGTCCCGGGTGCAGGCGGTTGCTGCGCTCCACGGCCAGGCCTTCACGACGCAGTTCGTTGAAGCTGGTGACGCTCCAGACGTCGGCGCCGACATTGAACTGCTCGCGGAGGATCTTCGCCGCCTCGCGCACTTCGCGCAGGATGGTGCCGGAGCCGAGCAACTGCACGTGATGCGCGGCTTCCTTCTTGTCTTCCTCGAGCAGGTACATGCCCTTGATGATGCCGTCCTCGGCGCCCGCAGGCATCGCCGGCTGCTGGTAGGCCTCGTTCATCACGGTGATGTAGTAGAAGACGTTCTGCTGTTCTTCCATCATCTGCCGCGTGCCTTCGCGGATGATCACCGCCAGCTCGTAGCCGTAGGTGGGGTCATAGGTGCGGCAGTTGGGGATGGTCGCGGCCATGATGTGGCTGTGGCCGTCTTCGTGCTGCAAGCCTTCGCCGTTCAGCGTGGTGCGTCCGGCGGTGCCGCCGATCAGGAAACCACGGGTGCGGCTGTCGCCAGCGGCCCAAGCCAGGTCGCCGATACGCTGGAAACCGAACATCGAGTAGAAGATGTAGAACGGCAGCATCGGCTGGTTGTGGCAGCTGTAGCTGGTGCCCGCGGCGATGAAGGAGCTCATGGCGCCGGCTTCGTTAATGCCTTCCTCGAGGATCTGACCTTTCTTGTCCTCGCGGTAGAACATCACCTGATCCTTGTCGACCGGCTCGTACAGCTGGCCGACCGAGGAGTAGATGCCGAGCTGGCGGAACATGCCTTCCATACCGAAGGTACGGGCTTCGTCCGGGATGATCGGGACGATGCGGCTGCCCAGCTCCTTGTCCTTGACCAACTGCGCGAGGATGCGCACGAAGGCCATGGTGGTGGAGATTTCACGGTCGCCGGAGCCGTCAAGGATGGCCTTGAGGGTATCCAGTGGCGGGGTCGGAATGCTGAAACTGTTGACCCGGCGCTGCGGCACGAAACCACCCAGGGCGGCGCGACGTTCGTGCAGGTACTTGTATTCGGCGCTGCCTTCTTCGGGTTTGAAGAACGGCAGGTCTTCGAGCTGATCGTCCTTGACGGGGATGTCGAAGCGGTCGCGGAATTTCTTCAGGCTGTCGACATCGACCTTCTTGGTGTTGTGCGCGGTGTTCTTCGCTTCGCCGGCGCCGGTGCCATAACCCTTGATGGTCTTGGCCAGTACCACGGTCGGTTGACCTTTGTGGTGCACGGCCTCGTGGTAGGCTGCATAGACCTTATAGGGGTCGTGGCCGCCACGGTTGAGCTTCCAGATTTCGTCGTCGGAGAGGTCCTTGACCATCTCTTTCAGCTCTGGGCTGTTGAAGAAGTGTTCGCGCACGAAGGCGCCGTCTTTGGCTTTGTAGTTCTGGTACTCGCCGTCGATCACTTCGTCCATGCGGCGTTGCAGGATGCCGTCTTTGTCCTTGGCCAGCAGCGGGTCCCAGAAACGGCCCCAGACCACCTTGTTGACGTTCCACTGGGCGCCGCGGAACACGCCTTCGAGTTCCTGAATGATCTTGCCGTTGCCGCGTACCGGGCCGTCGAGGCGCTGCAGGTTGCAGTTGATGACGAAGATCAGGTTGTCCAGCTTCTCGCGGCCGGCCAGGGAGATCGCACCGAGGGATTCCGGCTCGTCGCACTCGCCGTCGCCGAGGAAGCACCAGACTTTCTGCTTGCCGGCCGGGATATAGCCGCGGTCTTCCAGGTACTTCATGAAGCGCGCCTGGTAGATCGCCTGGATCGGGCCGAGACCCATGGACACGGTGGGGAACTGCCAGAAGTCCGGCATCAGCCATGGGTGCGGGTAGGACGACAGGCCTTTGCCATCGACTTCCTGGCGGAAGTTGTTGAGCTGTTCTTCAGTAATTCGGCCTTCCATGAAGGCGCGGGCATAAACGCCCGGCGAGGCATGGCCCTGGAAGTAGATCAGGTCGCCGCCGTGTTCGTCGGTCGGGGCCTGGAAGAAGTAGTTGAAGCCGATGTCGTACAGGGTCGCCGAGGAGGCGAAACTGGAAATGTGACCGCCCAGATCCGGGTCTTGCAGGTTGGTGCGCATCACCATGGCCAAGGCGTTCCAGCGCACCAGCGAGCGGATGCGGCGTTCCATGAACAGGTCGCCGGGCATGCGGGCTTCGTGGCCTACCGGGATAGTGTTGCGATAAGGCGTGGTGATCGCATAAGGCAACTGGGTACCGCTGCGGGTGGCCAGTTCGCCGAGGCGGGTCATCAGATAATGTGCGCGGTCTTCACCTTCACGGTCGAGGACGGATTCCAGCGCGTCCAGCCATTCCTGGGTTTCGACGGGATCAAGGTCTTGCATGGCTTGCTCCAGGGCGGAAAGGCTTCCAGAATCGGAGGCCAGGGTTCGTGGCCGACTTCGTGAGTGGCCGCGTAAATTCTTGGGTTGACCGGCGGGTAGAACCGGCTCCGTGTAGTTTTACTACATTTCGAAGCTCTTTTCAGCCTCTGAGATACAAACGTCGGTAGTAAAACTACAGTTATTTTTTTGTCCGTGACTTTTCCCCGCTCTATTTCGGGCATTTGCCGCGTCTGTGCCATCACGCGCAGCCCGCCGAAAAAGGATAGACCATGAGCCTTCCCGTGCTGGCCTCTTTGCCGGTCACCCTCGAATCCCTGGCACTGAATGCCGAGCAAGCCTTGCGCGCAGTCCTGGCGGGTTTTGACAACGCTGTGACGTCGAGTTTTGCGGCCTGGCCACATGCCCGGCACGAGGCATGGCGTCGTGTCTGCGCCGCCAGTGATTTCGTCAACGAGCACGCTTTGCGCGACCCGCAGATGTTGCTGAGCCTGGCCGATAGCGGCTTGCTCGAACGTGCCCTGCGCGGTGGCGAGCTGCGCGAGCAACTGGTCGCGGCGCTGACCGATTGCGAGGGTGAAGACGAGCTGGCCAAGCGCTTGCGGCGCTTTCGTAATCGCCAGCAGCTGCGCATCATCTGGCGCGATATCACCCGTCAGGCCGATCTGATCGAAACCTGCCGCGACCTGTCCGACCTCGCCGATGCCTGTATTGATCAGGCGTACCAATGGCTCTATCCGCGCCACTGCACGCAGTTCGGCACCCCGGTCGGGCGTCGTAGCGGCCAGGCGCAACATATGGTGATTCTCGGCATGGGCAAGCTGGGCGCCCATGAGCTGAACCTGTCCTCGGATATCGACCTGATCTTCGGCTACCCGGAAGGCGGCGAGACCGAGGGGGTGAAACGCCCGCTGGATAATCAGGAGTTTTTCATCCGCCTTGGTCAGAAACTGATCAAGG
>NZ_CAMPHN010000244.1 GCF_946885885.1 uncultured Pseudomonas sp. | reverse complement strand
TGGCGAACACCGACGGCGGATAGCCCTTGGTCGCCGGCGGCTCGCCGATGGCCAGAGCGATTTCGCGTTGGGCCTGGGCGAAACGGGTCAGCGAATCCATCAGCAGCAGGACATTCTTGCCCTTATCGCGGAAGTATTCGGCGATCCGCGTGCAGTACATGGCCGCGCGCAAACGCATCAGCGGCGCCTCGTCGGCCGGCGAGGCGACCACCACCGAGCGCTTGATGCCCTCCTCGCCGAGGATCTCGTCGATGAACTCCTTGACCTCGCGACCGCGTTCGCCGATCAACCCGACCACGATGATGTCCGCTTCGGTAAAGCGGGTCATCATGCCGAGCAGCACGCTCTTGCCGACCCCGGTGCCGGCGAACAGACCGAGGCGCTGGCCGCGGCCGACCGTAAGCAGGCCGTTGATGCTGCGGATCCCCACATCCAACGGCTGGCTGATCGGGTGGCGGTTGAGCGGGTTGATCGTCGGGCCGTCCAGCGGCACCCAGTCCTCGGCCTTCATCCCGCCTTTGCCGTCGAGGGCGCGGCCGGTGCCGTCGAGAACCCGACCGAGCATCGACATGCCCATCGGCAGGCGTCCGGTGTCGGGCAGCGGTACGACCCGCGCGCCCGGTGCGATACCCGCCAGGCTGCCGACCGGCATCAGGAAGATTTTGCCGCTGGAAAACCCCATCACCTCGGCCTCGACCTGCACCGGCTGATAGCTGTCGTCGTTGATTACCAGGCAACGGCTGCCCAAGGCCGCACGCAGCCCTTCGGCCTCGAGGGTCAGCCCGACCATGCGCAGCAAACGTCCCTCCATCACCGGCTGGCTGGGCAGTTGGATCGCTTCGCTGTAACCGGCCAGGCGCTTGGCGAAACTGGTGCGTTCAAGGCGCATCGCCAGGTTCCTGCGCGACGTCCAGGTCCAGGCTCAAATCGGCTGCCGGCACATGGGCCGCCTGTTCGCGCTGTTGCTCGAATAATTGCTTGAGCACTTGGCCGAGACGGGTTTCGACGCTCGCATCGATGCGGCTGTGTTCGGTTTCGACCCGGCAGCCGCCCGGCATCAGGGTCTCGTCCTCGAGAATGCGCCAGCTTTCCTCGTGGCGCTCGCGCAGGGCCTTGACCATCTCGAAGTCCTGCGGGTTGAGGTGGATGCGGATGTTGTCGGCGCCCATGGGCAGTATTTTCAGGGCCTCGCGCAATACTTGGCGGATCTGGCTGGAATCGCTGCTGAGCTCACGGCGGATGACCTGGCGCGCCATATGGCTGACCAAATCCACCAGCGCCGCTTCCATCTGCTGGTCCTGCTCGGCGATGGGGTCGAGCAGTTGCGTCATCAGACGCTCTAGCGCATTCAACTTGGCGCCGAGGGCGCTATCTGCTTCTTGCTTGGCTTTCAGTTGGCCGGCGTGGAAACCGTCCTTTTCGCCGGTGGCGAAGCCTTCGTTGTAGGCATCCTGGCGAATCGCCTCGAGCTCATCCAACGTCAAGGGTTTGACGTCTTCCAGCGCCACTTCTTCGCTCTCGGCATGGGCCGGCGTCTCGGGCTCGGCAGCGACCAACGTCGGCTGCTCCGCCGCCTCATCGGGCGCCTCGCCGTCTTCGCCGTCGTCGAAACTGGGTAGCGACCAGCGATCGAAACCGCTGATGTCTTTGGCGCGAATCAACTCGCTGGGTACTTCCTTGGCAGCCATGCGGGATATCCCCGTTAAACCATTTCTTCGCCGCCCTTGCCGCCGAGCACGATCTCTCCGGCTTCGGCCATACGGCGGGCGATGGTGAGGATTTCTTTCTGCGCCGTTTCCACGTCGCTGACGCGTACCGGGCCCTTGGCCTCCAGATCGTCGCGCAACAGCTCAGCCGCCCGTTTGGACATGTTCTTGAAGACCTTTTCCTTGATCGCCTCGTCGGCACCTTTGAGCGCCAGCACCAGCACATCCGAGGAGACCTCGCGCAGCAACGCCTGGATGCCGCGGTCGTCGACATCGGCCAGGTTGTCGAAGACGAACATCAGGTCCTCGATCTGCGACGACAGGTCCTCGTCGACCTCGCGGATCGAGTCCATCAACTGGCCTTCGATCGAGCTGTCGAGGAAGTTCATGATATCGGCGGCGCGTTTGACGCCGCCCATGGTCGCCCGCGTAGTGCTGGCGCTGCCGGAGAACTGTTTCTCGAGAATCTGGTTGAGTTCCTTGAGCGCCGAGGGCTGCACGGTATTCAGCGAAGAAACGCGCAGAACGATATCCAGGCGCACCTTATGGTCGAAATGACCGAGCACTTCGCCAGCCTGATCGGGGTCGAGATAAGCGACCACGATCGCCTGGATCTGCGGGTGTTCGTAACGGATCACATCGGCCACCGCGCGCGGCTCCATCCACTTCAGGCTGTCCAGGCCGCTGGTGCTGCCGCCCAGGAGGATGCGGTCAATCAGGTTGCCGGCTTTGTCTTCGCCGAGGGCCTGGGTCAGCATCTTGCGGATATAGCCATCGGCGCCGACGCCCAGGCTGGTCTGGTCGCCGACGATCTCGACGAACTCGCCCATGACTTTCTCGACCTGTTCGCGGTGCACGTTGCGCATGCCGGCCATGGCCACGCCGACCCGTTGCACTTCCTTGGGCCCGAGGTGACGCAGCACCTGCGCGGCGTCGGTCTCGCCGAGCGAAAGCAGGAGGATGGCGGCCTTGTCGACCTTGCTCAATTTAGCGACGCGGGCGTTATCGTTACTCATCGGCGTTGATCCACTCTTTCACGACCTGGGCGACACGACCCGGGTCTTCCGCAACCAGATTCTTGATCGCATTCAGTTGTCCATCATACCCCTCGCTCGGGCTCGGCAGGAGGATGCTTTGCGGCCCGCCCAGGCTGACCCGATCCTCGGACAACTCGCCGTTCAGGCCGCCCATATCGCCGAGTTCGGCATCGTCGCCACGGCTATCGCGCAGTGACTTGCCATTGCCCGCGCTGGTGATGTTCTTCATCACCGGGCGCAGCACGAACCACACCAGGATGAATATCAGCAATGCTGGCATCAATTGTTTCAGCACACCCAGCGCCATCATGAAAATTTCGCTCTGATACCAGGGCAGCGCAACGATTTCTTCGCCCGGCGCAGCCGAGAACGGCGTATTGATCACGCTGACGCTGTCACCACGGCTGGCGTCGAAACCGACAGAGTCCTGCACCAGACGGGTGAAACGCGCCAGATCGTCGCTGCTCCAAGGCACCCGAGTGGTTTCGCCGGTAGCCGCGTCGACCTTCAATTGATCGTCCACCACCACCGCGACCGACAGCCGCCGCAAGCGACCCTGCTGCTGCTTGGTGTAACTGATCGAGCGGTCCAACTCGAAATTGCGCGTCGATTGCTCGCGCTTGTCGGCCGGGTAAGGCGCCAACATCGGTTGGCCGGTGGCCTTGTCGATGATTTGTTCGCCATTGGCGTCGAGTAACGGCTGGCCCGGGGCGACAGCTGCGGCTACCGCAGCACCGGCGGCCTGCTCGGGCGCGGCAGCGGCGCCCGGCGGCTGGTTGCTGATGGCGCCGGGCACGCCTTGCGGCGGCAAACTGCTGGTGCGTTGCTCGTTGACCTGTTGCTCGCTGCGCAGCGCCGGTTGATCCGGGTTGAACATCTCTGAAGTCGATTCGACCGCGCTGAAATCCACATCCGCCGAAACTTCGGCCTTGTAACGACCGGCGCCAAGTACCGGTTGCAGAATATTGTGCACGCGCTGGGTGAACAGGCTTTCCACGCGCCGGCTGTAGTCGAACTGCTTGCCGGCCATGCTCAGCTCGGACAGCTCCTGCTGATCGGACAGCAGGTTGCCCTTCTGGTCGACCACGGTGACCTGCGCCTTGTCCATCTCCGGCACGCTGCTGGCGACCAGGTTGACGATCGCCATCACCTGGCTCGGCTCCAGCGCCCGTCCGGAATACAACTCGACCAGCACCGAGGCGCTGGGCTTGCGCTCGTCGCGCACGAATACCGAACTTTTCGGAATGGCCAGATGGACCCGTGCGCTCTTGACGTTATTCAGGCTGGACACGGTGCGTGCCAATTCGCCTTCCAGACCGCGGCGGTAACGGGTCGCCTCCATGAACTGGCTGGTGCCCAGGCCCTGCTCCTGGTCGAGGATCTCGAAGCCCACGCTGTTATCGCGCGGCGCCACGCCGGCGGCGGCCAGACGCATACGCGCGCGGGCCAGATCCTCGGACTTGACCAACAGAGCGCCGGAATTGGGTTCCACGGTGTATTGAATATCCGAGGCGGACAGGGTCTCCATGACCTGACTGGCGTCCATACCCTCGAGGCTGCCATACAGCGGACGGTAGTCCGGCTGTTGCGACCAGAGCACCACGGCGAAACCGATCGCCACGCTGGCCGCCAAACCGACCAGCAGGCCGATCTGCCGCAGCATCGACATATCGGAAAGGTTTTCCAGAAAGGTCAGGCCGAAGAGCGGTTTCTTCGACTCGTCGCCATCCAGGGTGGCGGGTACGTTTGCAGCGGCGGCTTCGGCCATGATCTAGCACCTATCCTTAAACGGGCATCTGCATGATGTCTTGGTAGGCCTGAACCAGTTTATTGCGTACCTGGGTCATGGCCTGGAAGGACACACTGGCTTTTTGCGAGGCGATCATCACATCGGTGAGGTCCACCCCGCTTTTACCCATTTCAAAGGCGGTCGCCAGTTGATTGGAAGCCTGCTGGGTTTCGTTGACCTTATTGACCGCCTGGCCGAGCATTTCCGAGAAACTCGGCGCGCCCGGCTCCGGGGCGCTGGTCACCGGCTTCTGCCGGGCCATTGCCTCGGTTTGCATGGAACGCATTTCCAACATCAGGCGATTGAATTCAACACCCTGGCTCATGATCTTTCCTCCACGACCGCAGATTTTTGACGCTATGCGGTTTGATGCAGGAATGTTTGCAACAAGGGTGCCAGATAGGGGCAGCCACAAGCTTCAAGCCATAAGCCGCAAGAAAAAGGCCGTTCCTGGAACGTAGGATGGGTTAGCCGCATGCCGTAATTACCGCCACCACGCCACAAGGGACGCGGCGTAACCCATCATCGGCGCATCGCGGTAAATCGCTTGGTGGGTTACGCGCCGCGCCACCATCGCATTTAGATTGGCGACCGGCGTACCGCGCCGCTAACCCACCCTACGAAGCTAGCTGGCGAACAGATAAGCCTCCACATCCATCCCCGCATCGCGCATCTGCGCCAGCTTGTAACGCAGGGTGCGCGGGCTGATGCCCAGACGTTCGGCAGCTTCTTTGCGGCGACCGCGCTCGGCGCGCAAGGTATCGATGATCATCTGGAACTCGTGGCGACGCATGTCGTCGCCCAGGGCACCCGCCTCGGCCGCCTGCTCGACCGGCTGCGGCGCCGGCGCGCTGGCCGGCACCATGCTCAAGAGCGGCGCGGCGACGGCCGGCGCCGCGCCGATGGGCGCGCTCAGGCACAGGTCCTGGGGCTGGATCAAACCGCCCTGCTGCAGGATCAGCGCGCGCTGGATGGCGTTATCCAACTCGCGCACATTGCCGGGCCACGGGTGGCGGATCAGGCCGGCCTGGGCCTGGGGCGACAGACGCAC
This sequence comes from uncultured Pseudomonas sp., assembly GCF_946885885.1. Next base: position 338 of record NZ_CAMPHN010000244.1, on the reverse strand, counting down.
GGGGGCGTGATTCATTTTTTTGACGTACTTGGTCAACAGGCGCTCGGCCAGCGGCAGGATATCCGCCGGGCGCTCGCGCAACGGTCGCCAGGCCAGCGGAAATACCGACAGGCGATAGTAGAGGTCTTCGCGAAAACGCCCCGCCGCTACTTCGCCTGCCAGGTCGCGGTTGCTGGTGGCCAGCACGCGGATGTCCAGGGTGATGGGTTTGCGCGCGCCGACCCGTTCCACTTCGCGCTCCTGCAACACGCGCAGCAACTTGGCCTGTAAACCGAGGGGCATCTCGGAAATCTCGTCGAGCAGGATGGTGCCGCCGTCGGCCATTTCGAACTTGCCCG
>NZ_CAMPHN010000243.1 GCF_946885885.1 uncultured Pseudomonas sp. | reverse complement strand
CAGGCAATCTGGCACATCGCGATGCCGTCCGTGGGAGGAGGAGTCCATCCCATCAAATAAGCCTAGGCGCAATCCGGGGGCGGTGGTGCATGCGCGGGCTCTCCCCGGGTTGCAACCCGGGCTACGGGGCTGTCGGCGACCCGCGAACGTTTGCCCTTGAGCGGCTGGTTTCGGCGGCGCGGCGAGGCTATTTGGTCGCCCGAATAAGCCTGGCGCAATCCGGGAGCGGTGGTGCAGCGCGGGCTATCCCCGGGTTGCAACCCGGGTTACGGGCGCGCGGTCGGTAGGAGCGGCCTTGGCCGCGATTGGCGGTTGTCTGGGGGTAGTCTGGATTGGTGTCGCGTGAGATCTATCAATAGGGGAAGAGGTTGCATGCAAAAGATATTGGTCAGCCGCTGCCTATTGGGCCATCCCGTGCGCTACGACGGTGGCGCCCACGGCCCCTTCGATCAATTGCAACGCTGGCAGGCGGAAGGCCGGGTGGTCGCGCTATGCCCGGAAGTGGCCGGCGGTCTGCCGACCCCGCGGCCACCGGCGGAAATCGCCGGCGGCCAGGGCGCGCTGGTGCTCGATGGCCGGCTGCCGGTGCTGACGGTGGCAGGCGAGGATGTCAGCGCCGCCTTTATCGCCGGCGCCGAACAAGCCCTGGCGCTGGTCCGCCAGCACGGCATCCGCATTGCGCTGCTCAAGGCGCGCAGCCCTTCGTGTGGCAATCGGGAAAATTACGACGGTAGTTTTAGCGGCATCAAGGTCGCGGGTGAGGGCGTGACCGCCGCCGCATTGCGCAAGGCCGGGGTGCAGGTGTTCAGCGAGGAGGAGTTGCCGGCGGCGATGGCGGCGCTCCGGGCGTTGGAGGAATAGGAAGATGCCATTGTTGGGTTACGCGGCGCGCTGAGATTGCGTCGTGTGAGGGATAAGCCACAGGCGCCGCTAACCTGCGCGGCCCGGCCCAATAAGCGCTAATAAGCAGCGGATGTGGGAGGGGCCGGGCGGCGCACCGCTTTAGCCGCGACAACGGTTGTGAAGATCGCCGCTAAAGCGCCTCCCACGAATCATGCATCGCCATAAAAAAGGGAAGCCTAGGCTTCCCTTTTTCGTCTCGCGGCAGCGTTTAGAACAACACGCGGCTGCGGATGGTGCCGTTGACGTGCTGGAGTTTTTCCAGCGCCAGGTCGGAGTATTCGGCGTCGACGTCGATCACCACGTAGCCGACCTTGTCGTTGGTCTGCAGGAACTGGCCGGAGATGTTGATGGCGTTTTCGGCGAACACCTTGTTGATCTCGCTCATTACGCCCGGCACGTTCTGGTGGATGTGCAGCAGACGGTGCTTGCCCGGGTGCGCCGGCAGGGCGACTTCGGGGAAGTTGACCGAGGACACCGAGGTGCCGTTGTCGCTGTACTTGACCAGTTTTTCCGCCACTTCCAGGCCGATGTTGGCTTGGGCTTCGGCGGTCGAGCCGCCGATGTGCGGGGTCAGGATCACCCGGTCCAGGCCGCGCAGTGGGCTTTCGAACTCTTCGTCGTTGGACTTCGGCTCGACCGGGAACACGTCGATGGCCGCGCCGATCAGGTGCTCGTCCTTGATCGCCTGGGCCAGGTGCTCGAGCTCGACCACGGTGCCGCGGGCGGCGTTGATCAGGATGCCGCCCTTCTTCATCGCGCGGATTTCCTTCTCGCCGATCATCCATTGGGTGGACGGCAACTCCGGCACGTGCAGGGAAATGATGTCGCACATGCCCAGCAGGTCATGCAGCTTGGCGATCTGGGTGGCGTTGCCCAGCGGCAGTTTAGTCACGGTGTCGTAGAAGAACACCTGCATGCCCAGGGCTTCGGCCAGTACCGACAGCTGGGTGCCGATCGAGCCGTAGCCGACGATGCCGAGCTTCTTGCCGCGGATTTCGAAGGAGTTGGCCGCCGACTTGATCCAGCCGCCACGGTGGCAGGAGGCGTTCTTTTCCGGGATACCGCGCAGCAACAGGATGGCCTGGGCCAATACCAGTTCGGCCACCGAGCGGGTGTTCGAGTAGGGCGCGTTGAATACCGCGATGCCGCGCTCGCGGGCGGCGTCCAGATCGACTTGGTTGGTACCGATGCAGAAGCAGCCGACGGCGACCAGGCGCTTGGCGCAATCGAAGACTTCGGCGGTCAGCTGGGTGCGCGAGCGGATGCCGATAAAGTGCGCGTCGGCGATCTTTTCCTTCAGCTCCTCGTCGGAGAGCGCGCCCTTGAGGTACTCGATGTTGGTGTAGCCGGCGGCCTTCAGGGTGTCCACGGCATTCTGGTGGACGCCTTCAAGAAGAAGGAACTTGATCTTGCTCTTGTCGAGAGAGGTCTTGCTCATCGGAGTACCTGTCGTCCCACAAATAGTGTCAGGGAAATGCATCGGCGGCGTCGCCGAGCGAGCCCGCGGAATCAGCTCGGGGGCGCGATTCGCGGGGTGCGTATGCTAGCATGATCTTCTTTTTCCATGCTCGGTTGCGACCTGAATGGTTCTCAGGGCGACCATGAATTGTTTGAGAGTTCACTTGATGACTACTGCTGCCTCGATCGAAGAGCTGAAGACCCTGGTTGAACCCGGCAAGGTGCTGACCGATGCCGATTCCCTCGCCGCCTTCGGCAAGGATTGGACCAAGCATTTCGCCCCGGCGCCCTTGGCGATCGTGTTTCCCAAGAGTGTCGAGCAGGTGCAAGCGGTGGTCCGTTGGGCCAACCAGCACAAGATCGCCCTGGTGCCGTCGGGCGGGCGTACCGGCCTCTCCGCCGGCGCCGTGGCGGCCAATGGCGAGGTGGTGGTGTCCTTCGATTACATGAACCAGATTCTCGCCTTCAACGAATTCGACCGTACCGCCGTCTGTCAGCCGGGAGTGGTCACCAAGCAGCTGCAGATGTTCGCCGAAGACAAGGGCCTGTATTACCCGGTGGATTTCGCTTCCGCGGGTTCCAGCCAGATTGGCGGCAACATCGGCACCAATGCTGGCGGGATCAAGGTGATTCGCTACGGCATGACCCGCAACTGGGTCGCCGGGCTGAAGGTCGTCACCGGCACCGGCGAGCTGCTGGAACTGAACAAGGACCTGATCAAGAACGCCACCGGTTACGACCTGCGTCAGTTGTTTATCGGCGCCGAAGGCACGCTCGGTTTCGTAGTGGAAGCCACCATGCGCCTGGATCGCGCGCCTAAGAACCTCACCGCCATGGTCCTCGGCACCCCGGATTTCGACTCGATCATGCCGGTGCTGCATGCCTTCCAGGGCAAGCTCGACCTGACCGCCTTCGAATTCTTCTCCGACAAGGCCCTGGCCAAGATCATGGCCCGCGGCGATGTGCCGGCGGCGTTCGAAACCGAATGCCCCTTCTATGCGTTGCTGGAATTCGAGGCGACCACCGAGGAAGTGGCTAATCACGCCCTGGAAACCTTCGAGCATTGCGTCGAGCAGGGCTGGGTGCTCGATGGCGTGATGAGCCAGAGCGAGCAGCAGTTGCAGAACCTGTGGAAGCTGCGCGAGTACATCTCGGAAACCATCAGCCACTGGACGCCGTACAAGAACGACATCTCGGTGACCGTGAGTCAGGTGCCTGCCTTTTTGCACGATATCGATGCGATCGTCGGCGAGCACTACCCGGATTTCGAAATCGTCTGGTTCGGCCATATCGGCGACGGCAACCTGCACCTGAATATCTTGAAGCCGGAGAACCTGTCCAAGGACGAGTTCTTCGCCAAATGCGCCACCGTCAACAAGTGGGTGTTCGAGACCGTGCAGAAGTACAACGGCTCGATCAGCGCCGAGCACGGCGTCGGCATGACCAAGCGCGATTACCTGACCTACAGCCGCTCGGCAGCCGAGATCGCCTATATGAAGGCGATCAAGCAGGTGTTCGACCCGAACGGCATTATGAATCCCGGCAAGATTTTCAACTAAAGCTTCAAGCTGCAAGCCGCAAGAAAAAGCAGGACGTGCGTTCGCTTGCAGCTTGCGGCTCCGGAGGAAACCCATGAGTTACCAGCACCAATATATCGACGGCACCCATATCCACTTCCCCATGGGCAAGGTGGTGTGTATCGGCCGCAACTACGCCGAGCACGCCAAGGAATTGAACAACCCGGTGCCGAGCGAACCGCTGCTATTCATTAAGGCAGGCAGCTGCGTGGTGGCGCTGGACGACGGTTTCGTCATCCCCGACGACCGCGGCGATGTGCATTACGAGGCGGAAATCGCCGTGTTGATCGGCAAGCCGCTGTCACGCACACCAAACGCCGAAGAGGTACTGGACGCGATTTCCGGTTTCGCCCCGGCCCTCGACTTGACCCTGCGCGACCTGCAGGCCGCGCTCAAAGCCAAGGGATATCCGTGGGAAACCGCCAAATCCTTCGACGGTGCTTGCGTACTGGCGCCCTTCGTTGCCAGCGATGCAGTCGAGGATCTGGCCGATATCGGTATTCGTCTGAGTATCAACGGCGAAGTGCGCCAGGACGGCAACAGCCGCGCCATGCTCAACCCGATCCTGCCGATGATCCAGCACATCTGCGGGCACTTCAGCCTGCAACCGGGCGATGTCATCCTCACCGGCACCCCGGCCGGCGTCGGTCCGCTGCGCAAGGGCGATGCGCTGCAGCTGGAGCTGGTCGGCCTGTCGCGATTCGACAGCCGCGTGCTTTGACCCCGAGGTGCCTGGAGGCACTTTTATCGGTAACAGAACCTTAAGCTACGGTCGCTAGTCTGACCGCCGTCGCTACTTCGAGTCTCTCCCGATGGCTGTTCGATCTCGCACTTTCCGTTGGTTGTCGTCCGCGTTCGCCTGTCTGGGCCTGTTCGCCCTGACCAGCCACTACTTGCATTGGGACGACCGCGCCTATTTCTGGTTCAAGGAGCGGGGCCAGAGCCTGAGCGCGCAGCAGGCGAGTATCTGGCTGCCCGGCTATCGGGCGATCGTGCAGAGCAAATCGCTGCCGGGCCTGGAGCGCAGCGAAACCTCCGGGCTGACCTACAACCCCTATAGCGACACACTGTTTACCGTGACGGGGAGAGACTCGCAGTTGGTCGAGCTATCCCTCGACGGCGAGATTCTACGGCGCATCCAACTGCTGGGATTTAGCAACCCGGAAGGTGTCGAGGTGGTGGCGGGCGGGCGCCTGGCGATCATCGACGAGCGGCGGCGCAAGCTCACGCTGTTCGGTCTCGATGCCGATACCACGAGCATCGATGCCCGGCATTATCAGCCCATCGACTTGGGCGCGGACGATGCCGGTAACAAAGGCTTCGAGGGCATCGCCTGGGATGCCAACCAGCAGCGTCTGTTGCTTGGCAAGGAGCGCGCGCCCATGGGGTTGTTCAGCCTGCCGTTCCCGGGGGAAGACGGCGCGGTGGGTACTTTGCAGCCCCTGCCCAGCGGGCACTTGTTTATCCGCGATATTTCGTCCCTGAGTTTCGATGCGCGCACCGGTCACGCCCTGGTGCTTTCCGATGAGTCGCGGTTGTTGCTGGAGGTCGACGCTAATGGCGAACCGGTCAGCTTTATCAGCCTGGTCGGCGGTTTGAACGGGCTGACCCGCAGCATCGAGCAGGCCGAAGGGGTGACCATGGATGCCGCCGGCGATATCTATATCGTCAGCGAGCCCAACCTGTTCTATCGCTTGAGCAAGGGCCAGCCAGTCGCCAAGCCGGGTGCTGGTTGAAATATCTGGATTAAGCCTGGCTTCAGCTACGCCCTCTACTCTGGCGCCCGATTCTACGGATTAGAGGTTTACGGCATGCTGCGTTTTGCCCTGGTTGTATCGTTCGATCCACGGCTTCAGAGAGGGGAGTCGCTATGCGTGGCCGGTTCACTCTGAAGCGGGTGCTGTCCAGCAGCGCGCTGATCGGCCTATTGCTGTTGGCGCTGGTGGCGCAGGAGTTTCGCCTGTTCGAGCGCGCCTGGTTCAACGTCCA
>NZ_CAMPHN010000242.1 GCF_946885885.1 uncultured Pseudomonas sp. | reverse complement strand
GAGTCCACTCCTAAACGACAGCTGATACTCCGCCGCTTGGAGGGCGGATATTTTTCTTTTACGGCGCCGCTTTTGCCAACCATGCGGCAAAAAAGCGCGCCGAGCGTAGCACCTTTACCGAGGACCGACTAGCATCAAAGGAGGGCACGCAAGTCCCAACGTGACCAAAAGAATAGCGATCAGTCACATTGAAACTACCGCAAAAAAAACCTGGAATCGCCGAAAACAACCGGGCTCAAGCGATGTCGCGCAGTTCGCGACGGAGGATCTTGCCAACCGGGGTCATAGGTAACGAATCGCGGAAGACGATGTGCTTAGGCACCTTGTAACCGGTAAAGTTTTCCTTGCAGAAGGCTTTCAGCTCCTCGGCCGAGAGCCCGCCCTCGCGGGCGACCACGAATAGCTTGACGGCCTCCCCCGACTTCTCGTCCGGCACGCCGATGGCCGCGCAACTGGCGACTTTCGGGTGAGCCATGACCACATCTTCGATCTCGTTGGGGTACACGTTGAAGCCCGAGACGATGATCATGTCCTTTTTGCGATCGACGATACGCACGAAGCCGTCGGGATCGATCACCGCGATATCGCCGGTCTTGAACCAGCCTTCGCCGTCGAGCACCTCGGCGGTGGCCTCCTCGCGCTGCCAGTAACCCTTCATCACCTGCGGCCCCTTGATGCACAGCTCGCCGCGTTCGCCCAGGGGCTGCTCGTTGCCGTCGTCGTCGATGACCTTGAAGACGGTGCCCGGCACCGGAACGCCGACCGTGCCCAGACGGGCTTTATCGCCATAGGGGTTGGTGCTGGCCACCGGCGCCGTTTCGGTCAGACCATAACCTTCCACCACAGAGCAACCGGTCATGGCCTTCCAGCGCTCGGCGGTGGCCTTGACCAGTGCGGTGCCGCCGGAGTTGGTGACCTTGAGCTTGGAAAAATCCAGGTTCTTGAACTCGGGGTGATCCATCAGTGCGACGAACAAGGTATTGAGGCCGAGCAGCGCGGAAAACTGCCACTTGCCGAGTTCCTTGACGAACCCGGGAATATCGCGCGGATTGGTGATCAGCACGTTGTGGTTGCCGTTGACCATCATGCACATGCAGTTCGCGGTGAAGGCATAGATGTGATAGAGCGGCAGCGGCGCGATCATGATTTCCTGCCCCTGCTTCATCAGCGGCGAGCCGTCCGGCCCGTGCTGCGACAGGCAGGCATCGACTTGCAGCATATTGGCCACCAGGTTGCCGTGGCTGAGCATCGCGCCTTTGGCCACCCCAGTGGTGCCGCCGGTGTACTGCAGCACCGCGATGTCGTCGTGACCGACCTTGACCGGCTTGAGCGCATGACCATGCCCCTGCTTGAGCGCCCGCTTGAACGGCACGGCTTGCGGCAAACGATAATCGGGGACCACCTTCTTCACGTGCTTGACCAGGGTATTGACCAGCCAGCCCTTGGGCGCGGGCAGCAGGTCGCCCATGCGCGCTTCGATCAGGTAGTCGATCTGGGTGTCGACCAGCACGTCCTGCACCAGCTTGCCGAACATGTTCAGGTAAACCAGCGCGCGTACGCCGGCGTCCTTGAACTGATGACGCATTTCCCGAGCGGTATACAACGGGTTGGTGTTGACCACTATCAGCCCGGCGCGCATGGCGCCGAACACGGCGATCGGGTATTGCAGGATATTCGGCATCTGCACGGCGATGCGGTCGCCGGGCTGCAGGTCGGTGTTCTTCTGTAGGTAACCGGCGAAGGCCGCCGACAGGCGGTCCAACTCGGCGTAGGTCAGGGTCACGCCCAGATTGCTGAATGCCGGACGGTCGGCGAACTTCTTGCACGACCTTTCGAATACTTCGATCACCGATTTATAAGCATTCAAATCGATGTCATTGGGTACGCCGGCCGGGCGCTTATCGTTCCAGAAATCCAGTTGCATTCTTATTGTCCTCTTGCCCTGAAAGTGGTGGGCCCATCGGATCGCAAGGGCAGGCGTGCGGTCAGCACACCTGCGAGGCTGCCGGGCCCTGCGCAGTATTGTTTTTGGGCTGAAGCGAACTTAGCAGCTCTGCGACAGGTCGCAAATACTTCGACAGGTGTCATTGACCACGTGAATCTCGCATTACGCCGTGGCGCTGTGAAAAGCCCGGCAGCTGGCCCTACAATGCCCCACCCTTGCAGGCTTAAGGATTCGCCATGCACCACGACACCTTTTGGTTGAACAGCAGCGACGCCGTCCCCTTGTATGTGAACCGCTGGTATGCCGCCCAACCGCCCAAAGCGGTGGTGATGGTGGCCCACGGCATGGCCGAACACAGTGCTCGCTACGCCCGCCTGGGCGCCGCGCTGGTCGCTGCCGGCTTCGAACTGTACGCTCACGATCAGCGCGGCCACGGCAAAACCGCCGAGCACGGCACCCTCGGCCATTTTGCCGACGAAAACGGCTGGGAGCTGGTGGTCGGCGACCTGGCGTGCCTCAACCACCATATCCGCCAACAGCACCCGCAGGCGCCGATCTTTCTGCTCGGCCACAGCATGGGCAGCTATATCGCCCAGGCTTACCTGATGCGCCACAGCAGCAGCTTGCAAGGAGCGATCCTCTCCGGATCGAACTACCAATCGACCGCGCTCTATCGCCTGGCCAGACTGATCGCCCGCTTCGAACGTTGGCGTCAGGGCAAGACCGGCCGTAGCGCACTGATCGACTTCCTCTCTTTCGGCTCGTTCAACAATGCTTTCAAACCCAACCGCACCGCTTGCGATTGGCTGAGCCGCGATCCGGCCGAAGTCGACAAGTACATCGACGACCCGCTCTGCGGCTTCCGCTGCACCAACCAGTATTGGTGCGACCTGTTCGGCGGCCTGCTGCAGGTCACCCCGGTGAACAACCTCGCGCAGATCGACAGAGACCTGCCGCTGCTGGTGATCGGCGGCGAATGCGACCCGGTCAGCGATGGCAAACGCCAAACCGACCTGGCCAATGCCTTGCGCCAAGCCGGCAATACTCATGTGCAACAGAAGCTTTACCCAGGTGCTCGTCATGAACTGCTCAACGAAAGCAACCGCGACGAAGTGACCGCCTACCTGATCGACTGGTTGGAACAGGCCATGAGCCATCCACGCCAGCGCCTCATCCAACCCCAGGAGATTCCCGCATGACGCAAAGCAGCAACACGCCTTACGAGGCGCTTGAAGTCGGTCAAACCGCCAGCTACAGCAAAACCGTCGACGAACGCGATATCCAGCTGTTCGCCGCCGTCTCCGGCGACCGCAACCCGGTGCACCTGGATGCCGAGTACGCCGCCACCACCATGTTCAAGGAGCGTATCGCCCACGGCATGTTCAGCGGCGCATTGATCAGCGCCGCGGTGGCCTGCGAGTTGCCCGGCCCTGGCACCATCTACCTGGGCCAGACCATGCGCTTCACCTTGCCGGTCAAACTCGGCGACACCCTGACGGTACGCCTGGAGATTCTCGAGAAGCTGCCGAAATTTCGCGTGCGCGTCGCCACCCGCGTGTTTAACCAGAGGGACGAGCTGGTGGTCGACGGCGAAGCGGAAATCCTCGCCCCGCGCAAACAGCAAACCGTCGAGTTGGCCACCCTGCCGCCGATCAGTATCGGGTAGGGTCTGTTGCCGTTTCATCGCGACCGCGTCGGAGCCGCCGGGCGAGCCCGGCGGACAGCGGCAACCGACTCCGACATCGGCCCCATGACAGAGGTGGCTTATGTATACAGGTAGTTGTTTATGCGGTGGCGTGCAGTTCCGCATCGATGCCCAGCTGGAACCCATCCAGCTATGCCATTGTTCTCAGTGCCGCAAAGCCCAGGGCGGCCCCTTCGCCAGCAATATCCCGGTAAATCTCGCCGACTTCCATCTGCTCGGCGGTGCCTAGCTGCTCAGCGCCTTTGCCTCGTCGCCGGGCAAACAGCGACTGTTCTGCAGGCAATGCGGCTCGCCGGTTCACAGCCGCAAAGACAGCCTGCCAGCTGTGCTGCGCGTCAGCCGGGCTGATCGACGAACCCCTGGCGAGTAGACCCGTCGCCCACTTCCATACCGCGTCCAAGGCTAATTGGTGGAGCATCGACGACGACCTGGCGCAGTTCGATGAGGGCTATATACCGCCCGCACCACGGTCGCCGCAGACCTAGCGGCGAAGCCCGACTGGGGATGTAGTGGTTCGGCGTTTGTCCGCGCGCGCCTCGTTGGGCTTCGCGGAGCTCAGCCCAACCTACTGACTGAAACAGGCCCCCTGCGCGGCCCGCTGACGGTGAACGACGCCAGAAATAAAAAAAGGCGACCGAAGTCGCCCAAATTGCCTTGCGTGCCCGTTTGCCGAAAGGATCAGCCTTGCTTACGCTTGTGCGAATCCTTCCAGATGAAATAACCCACCCCTGCGATGAAGGCGACCATCAGTCCGACGGTGCCGATACCGGCGAGAACTACGACATCGATAAACATGGTTGCCTCCTGAGTGAAACCTGCTGCATGGCTTCAAAGTATCAGGAGCGAAAAGGCCGCTATTGATCTGGATCAAGGGTGCCGAAACAGTCCGGGGCAAAGGCGCCGGACACTGATCCAGATCAATTAATCGGGCATGGGAGGGCCAGGGGAAGTTGTTGCATAGCGTGCCGCGCAACTCGCAGGATCGGACCGCTGCGGCCGCGATTGAACGCAACAGCCCCTAATTCTTCTTCGGCTTGCCTTTGGGCTTTTTCTTACCCTTGGGGATCGGCATGGCCAGCTCGAACGCCTCGCGCAGTTCGTTGAGCTTTTTGTCGCGCAGGTCGTGGATTCGCTTACCGCGCTCGGCCGCGAAATCGATCAATTTACCGTCGTCATTCATCTGCTTATCTGCTCATGGCTCAGGTTGCTCATAAGACGACCGGACAAGTCGAAAGGTCAAGTTCAGTCGCGGCGCGCAAGGCATGCGCGTTTTCGCGATCTGGTGCTGCCAATAATGCTGGGTCGGCCCGCCCATGACCAGTAGCGAGCCGTGATTGAGCAGCAATGAGTGTTCGATGCGGTTCTGTCCCTTGCGCCGCAGGTCGAAACGCCGGCTGCCGCCCAGGTTCAACGAAACGATGTACGGATTGCGGCCCAGTTCGGCCTCGTCGTCGCTGTGCCAGCCCATGGAGTCCTGTCCGTCGCGGTAATAGTTGAGCAATACGCCGTTGAGCGTCAGCCCCAGGGCCTCGACCAGCTGCGCGCGGATCTGTGCGAGCAAAGGCGTCCAGGGCAAGGGCCGATGGTTCAATCCGGAGTAACGGTACGCCGCGTCGGCATCGCCGTACCAGGCCACCAGGCGCGGCACCGGGTACTCGCGCCCATACAGGTGCACCCGGGGTTGCGTCCAAGGCGTTTCGCTCAGCAATTGCACAAGCCAACGATCGGCCGTCGCCGGCTCCAACCAATCGGCGTCGAAGCGCAGCTCGGCATCGGGCAAGCTCAATGGACAGTCGTCGAATAGGCTCAAGGGGCTGGGTCAGGCTGTTGATGATTGGGGCGAGGACGGTTCGTAGGCGGCGACTCAAACTTCGACATCGACCCACAGCCCCTGGCGAGGCAGCTCGTCGATCAACGCCTCGTCGGCCTCGGCCACTTCGCCTTCGGCCAACTCCTCCGCGGTATAGCCGCGACGCCGTTGGCGACGCCGCTGCTCTTCGCGCAGCAAGGCTTCGGCCTCCTGGGGATGGCGCTTATCCAGGCTCACGCCGCTTTCCTTGGAGCTCTCGGCAGCGGGCGTCACCGGCGGGATCTCCGGTTTAGGCTTGATCACGTCCTGTTGCACGGTGACCGGCACCAGACTATGGGGGATCGGCGGTAGCACTTTTAAACCCTCCTTTGGTCAGGCTGTCGACCAGTCAATCGGCGACTTTAGCAACGCATCGCTACACTTTCGCCTTAGCTAACCACACAAAGCGCAAACTGCCTACCGATAGGCCCT
>NZ_CAMPHN010000241.1 GCF_946885885.1 uncultured Pseudomonas sp. | reverse complement strand
CAGGGCGCGGCCGAGAAGCAGTTCAAGCAGATGGAGGCGATCATCAACTCCATGACTCCGGCCGAGCGCCGCGATCCGGAAATCATCAGCGGCTCGCGCAAGCGTCGCATCGCCATGGGCTCCGGCACCCAGGTGCAGGATATCGGGCGTTTGATCAAGCAACACAAGCAAATGCAGAAGATGATGAAGAAATTCACCGCCAAAGGCGGTATGGCCAAGATGATGCGCGGCATGGGTGGGATGATGCCGGGCGGTATGCCGAAGTTCTAGCCACAAACCACAAGCTTTAAGAGCGCCGTTCGGCTTTTTGCTTTTACTTGCAGCTATGGCTTGAAGCTTGCCGCTTTTACTCATAGAATATGCGGCCTTTCGGGCCCAGTGCCCTATGCGTGCATTTCAGTTTTGCAGCACCGACTACAGGAACGAAGTTCAATGGTAACCATCCGTCTTGCCCGTGGCGGCTCCAAGAAGCGCCCTTTCTATCACCTCACCGTGACCAACAGCCGCAATGCGCGCGATGGTCGTTTCGTTGAGCGTATCGGCTTCTTCAACCCGGTTGCATCGGGTGCCGAAGTCAAATTGTCCGTCGACCAGGAGCGTGCCGCTTACTGGCTCGGTCAGGGCGCGCAGCCGTCTGAGCGTGTTGCTCAGCTGCTCAAGGAAGCTGCTAAGGCTGCTGCCTAAGCATTTATGAGCATGACGCCAGCTCCCGCCGAGGAGCTCGTGGTTCTCGGCAAGATTGTCTCGGTGCATGGCGTAAAAGGCGAAGTGAAGGTGTATTCCTTTACCGATCCTTTGACCAACGTGCTCAATTACCCTCGCTGGACGCTTAAACGCGACAACGAGGTGAAGCAAGTCGAATTGGCCGGTGGACGCTTGCAAGGCAAGGTTCTGGTGGCGCGACTCAAGGGCCTGGATGATCGCGAAGTGGCTCGTACTTTCGCGGGTTTCGACATCTGTGTGCCTCGCGGTCAATTGCCGGAACTCAGCGAAGGCGAGTTCTACTGGTATCAGTTGGAAGGTCTCAAGGTCATCGATCAGGCAGGGCAGTTGCTCGGCAAGATCGACCATTTGTTCGAGACCGGCGCCAACGACGTGATTGTGGTTAAACCGTGCGTCGACAGCCTGGATGATCGTGAACGTCTGCTGCCCTATACCGGGCAATGCGTATTGGCGGTCGATCTGAATGCTGGCGAGATGCGGGTCGACTGGGATGCGGACTTCTAAACGTGCGCGTTGAAGTCATTACGCTGTTCCCGGAGATGTTTGCCGCAATCGGCGATTACGGCATTACCAGTCGTGCGGTGAAGCAGGGGCTGCTGCAGCTGACCTGTTGGAGTCCGAGGAGCTACACCACAGACCGTCATCACACCGTGGATGATCGGCCTTTTGGCGGTGGCCCCGGCATGGTGATGAAGATCAAGCCGCTCGAAGATGCTTTGCAGAATGCCAAGCAATCCGTGGGTGGTGCGGCCAAGGTGATTTACTTGTCGCCGCAAGGCCGTCGGCTGACGCAGGCGGCGGTACGCGAGCTGGCCAATGAGGATGCATTGATCCTGATTGCCGGCCGCTATGAAGGCATCGATGAGCGCTTTATCGAGGCGCATGTCGACGAAGAGTGGTCGATCGGGGATTACGTCCTGTCCGGCGGTGAGCTGCCGGCCATGGTGCTGATCGATGCGGTAACGCGCCTTTTGCCTGGTGCATTGGGTCATGCTGACTCGGCCGAGGAGGACTCCTTTACGGATGGCCTGCTCGACTGCCCGCACTACACCCGACCTGAGGTGTATGCGGATAAAAGTGTTCCGCAGGTGTTGCTTAGCGGCAACCACGAACACATCCGGCGCTGGCGTTTGCAGCAGTCCCTTGGTCGGACCTGGGAACGTCGTGCTGATCTTCTGGAAAGCCGCTCGCTTTCTGGAGAAGAGAAGAAGCTGCTGGAGGAATACATCCGCCAGCGGGACGATAGATGATGTATCGATGGCAGGCCCGGCCGGCTTGTCTTAGGAGCGCAGTATGACTAACAAGATTATTCAGCAGATCGAAGCTGAGCAGATGAGCAAAGAGATCCCGACCTTTGCACCGGGCGACACCATCGTCGTTCAGGTCAAGGTAAAGGAAGGTGACCGTCAGCGTCTGCAGGCGTTCGAAGGCGTTGTTATCGCCAAGCGTAACCGCGGCCTGAACAGCGCGTTCACCGTTCGCAAAATCTCCAACGGTGTTGGCGTCGAGCGTACTTTCCAGACCTACAGCCCGCTGGTCGACAGCCTGGCCGTCAAGCGTCGCGGCGACGTGCGTAAAGCCAAGCTTTACTACCTGCGCGACCTGTCCGGTAAAGCAGCACGCATCAAGGAAAAACTGGGCTGATAAAGCCTCGGTTTTTCAGAAAAAGCAGCCTACGGGCTGCTTTTTTCGTTTTGGGGCTCAAGGCCTGCGTGCAGGCGAGTACTGCTTATGGGGATGGGACGCTACGCAGCGAATCGCCAGCGTAGCGCCGTGTTCATGCCGCCGCGGATGCTTGCGCCGGATTAGCCTCGATCAGTGCGACCAGGGTCCAGCCGGTTTGCGGCTGTAGCTGTTCTTCCGGTGTCGCGACATGCACGCGGCCTTCGCGATCGCGGGCGAACAACAGGGTTGCGCGTTGGCCGTGCAGGGCTTGGTAGTCGCTCCAGGAAAAGCCATCGGTCAGCGTGGTGCTGTAAATCTCCGCGCCCTGGGCCATGCGGCTGGCGGCATGCGGGTAGGTCAGCGGCTGGCTGCCGAACGGTCGGCCGCGATGCTCGTCGCTGGCGCGGTGTTTGTCGGTGCGGCGGCTTTCCTGGCCGCTGGCCAGGCTGAACAGACGCTGGCTACCGAACTCGTGGCGAAAGCGCATGCTCGCCAAGGTGTTCAATTCGCCGGCGGGCGACAGTGCCAGCAAGTGCCCCAGACCAACCAGGTCGAGGTGGGCTTCGGCATGTTGAGAGGCGGGGTTGCCGAAATAGGTCGGCAGGTTGTCCATGCGTGCCGCACGGATGTTTTCCCAGCTCGAATCGGTCAAGAGTACGCGGCAGCCGAGCTGTTGCAGGGCTTTGCCGATCTCGCGGGCAATGCTGTTGGCGCCGACGATGAGAAAGCCACTGGGCGCCGGTTCGGCGACGTTCAGCAGTCTGGCCAGCGGACGTGCCGTGGCGCTCTGCAACACCACGGTGCCGATGATCACTGCAAAGGTCAGCGGCACCAGCAGTTGCGCGCCATCATGGCCGGCTTCGCCGAGGCGGATGGCGAATATCGCCGACACCGCGGCGGCAACGATGCCGCGCGGCGAAATCCAGGCGAGCAAAGCGCGTTCGCGCCAATTGAGGCTGGAGCCGAACGTGGAGAGGGCCACGTTCAATGGCCTGGCGATGAACTGGATCACCGCCAATAGCAACAGTACTGCGGGGCCCAGGGCGAGCAGGGCTTTCAGGTCGAGGCGCGCGGCTAGCAGGATGAACAGTCCGGAGATCAGCAGAACGCTGAGGTTCTCCTTGAAGTGCAGGATGTGTCGGACGTCGACGCCTTTCATGTTGGCCAGCCACATGCCCATCAGGGTCACGGCGAGCAGGCCGGATTCGTGCATGACTGCGTTTGCCCCGATGAAGATGCCGAGTACGGTGGCCAGTACCGCGAGGTTGTGCAGGTAATCCGGCAGCCATTGGCGACGCAGCACCTGGCCCAGCGTCCAGCCGCCGGCTACGCCGAACAGGCTGCCGCAGAGGATGACGCCGGCGAAGGTGCCGAGGCTGTGCTGCCAGCCGCTGCCGTCGGCGTTGGCGATGATGAAGCTGTACACCACGACCGCCAGCAGCGCGCCTATGGGGTCGATGACGATGCCTTCCCAGCGCAGGATATTGGCGACCGAGGCCTTGGGCCTGACCACTCGCAGCATCGGCACTATCACCGTCGGCCCGGTGACCAGGGTCAGGGTGCCGAACAGCAGCGCCATGTCCCAGGAAAACCCCAGCAGGTAATGGGTTGCGGTGGCGATCACGGCCCAGGTGGACAGGGCGCCGATCGTGACCATGCGCCTGACCACGCTGCCAATTTCCCGCCATTCGGACAAATGCAGGGTCAGGCTGCCTTCGAACAGAATCAGCGCCACCGACATTGATACGATCGGAAATAGCAGTGGGCCGAACAACGCCTGTGGATCGAGCCAGCCTATGACCGGGCCGGCGAGGATGCCGCCGAGCAGCAGGAACAGAATCGCCGGCAAGCGCAAACGCCAGGCCAGCCATTGGCAGGTCAGGGCGGCGGCGCCGATGGCAGCGAAAGCGAGAAGAATGTACTGCTCGTTCATCAAGAGTCCTTTTGGCGAGTCGTCAAGCCCAGGTTGACGCCAATGCCCATCGCCGTTTTGCCGGTGGTCCGGGCTGGCGATTGGGGTATTGGCTGTGAAAGACTAGCTCGCCCGCCATTGCGACATAACCCCATGCCCGCTATCGACCATCCGCTGATTGATCGTTTTCTCGAAACCCTGTGGTTGGAAAAGGGCTTGTCCGTCCATACCCGGGCGGCCTATCGCAGCGATCTGGCGCTGTTCAATGGTTGGCTGCAGGCACGCGATCTGGAGCTCTCGAGTGTCGGTCGCGAGCTGATTCTCGATCATCTGGCTTGGCGCATGAACGAGGGTTACAAGGCCCGTTCCACCGCGCGTTTCATTTCCGGGTTGCGTGGTTTTTATCGTTTTCTGCTGCGCGAGGGTGTCATCGCCACCGATCCGACCTTGCAGGTGGATTTGCCGCAGCTCGGCCGGCCGCTGCCCAAATCCCTCTCCGAGGCCGATGTCGAAGCGCTGCTGGCGGCGCCAGAGCTGGACGACCCCATCGGCTTGCGCGACCGGGCCATGCTCGAGGTGCTCTATGCCTGTGGCTTGCGGGTCAGTGAGTTGATCGGCTTGACCCTCGAACAGGTCAATCTGCGCCAGGGCGTGTTGCGGGTTTTCGGCAAGGGCAGCAAGGAACGCCTGGTGCCGATGGGCGAGGAGGCGATTGCCTGGGTCGAGCGCTACTGCAAGGAGGCGCGACCGTTCCTGCTCGACGGCAAGCCCAGCGATGTGCTGTTTCCCAGTTTGCGCGGCGAGCAAATGACCCGGCAGACGTTCTGGCACCGGATCAAGCATCAAGCCAAAGTGGCGGGTATCGCCAAGAGTTTATCGCCGCATACCCTGCGCCATGCCTTCGCCACCCACTTGCTCAACCACGGCGCGGATTTGCGCGTGGTGCAGATGCTTTTGGGACACAGCGATCTGTCGACGACGCAGATTTACACCCATATCGCCCGGGCGCGTTTGCAGGAGTTGCACGCACAACACCATCCGCGCGGTTGAGATGGCCGTCCGGCTGCCATGGTCGGTGTTTCGGGGCTTCTATGGTAGGCTTCGCCCATCGCTATAAGACCGTTGCAGTATTGCTGTAAGCCTCGCTTGCAAGCGGCTCAATCGTCTGCCAAGCATTCTCGCTCGATAGGAGTTTCCATGGGTTATAACCGTATTTTCGCCGCGTTGGCTTTGAGTGCTGTCAGCGGTCTGTGTTTGGCTGACGATGCGGATGCCGATCAGGCGATCCGTAAAACCTTGAAGGCGATTCAGCCCGATCTGCCCATCGAGGCGATTGCCGAAAGCCCCATGCAAGGGCTTTATCAGGTGCAGCTCGCGGGCGGCCGCATGCTGTATGCCAGCGCCAACGGCGAATTCGTCATGCAGGGTTACCTGTTTCAGGTCAAAGATGGCAAAGCGCTCAACCTGACCGAACAATCGGAAAGCGTTGCGGTGGCGAAAACCATCAATGCCGTTCCGCTATCGGAAATGGTGGTATTCGCCGGCGACAAGCCGAAAACCCATATCACGGTCTTTACCGATACCGACTGCGGCTACTGCCAGAAGCTGCACAGCGAAGTGCCGGAACTCAACCG
>NZ_CAMPHN010000240.1 GCF_946885885.1 uncultured Pseudomonas sp. | reverse complement strand
ACGAGGGCGATCAGCTCGTCGGCCTGTCGGGCGACTTCATGCCAGGCGTCAGCCGTGACCAGGCGATCCTCGGCGAGTCGGGCGACAGCGTGATCACCACCCCCGCCCAGCCGCCGAAAACGGAAGAAAAACCGGCCGCCCCCGGCTCTCTGCTGGAACAGATCCAGCGCGAAGTGGACAGCGTCGAAACCGTACCGGTGCCGACCCCTGAACCGCTGGAAACCTCGCCGCAGTAAGCCCGCCGCAACAAAAAAAGCCCGAACATGTCCGCAATGCTGTTCACTTAAGCGGAGCAGCTTTGCGGTCAACCGGGTAGCGGCTCTTAGACATTTTCACCGTCCTGGGCGTCGATGGCCTGGGGCGGTTTTTAATGAATAGCAGGCTGATACTGCCGCGTAGATCCGCCAGCCGTCGGGGTGTATTTCCGGGTGACAACGCGCCTGCCATGACGACCAGTTGAGCGGCAATGAACTGGCAGGCGAACTTGAAACTGATCTCGCTCGGGGCCCGCTGGTGGGCCACCGCAGCCTGACTGGCCTCTCTACGCACCACGTTGTGGCCAGCAGAACATCATTGGCCAGGCCTTCGGCACAGATATTAAGGCGACGGGCAACCTCGGTAATCGGTTCGCTGCGAAAAAGCGCCATACCGACCACCAACCACAAAACCATATCCGCCGGTAAGCGCCGTCGGCGAATAGACGCCTGGTCGGCCAACAGTGCGGCGGCTTCAATCCATTCCTGCGGAATATGCTGGGCCAAGGTGTCCAGCCGCGCCAAAGGCTGCACGGCTGCTTCCAGTACGTCACTCAAGTCCTGCGCAATAGACATAAAAAATCCGGAACCTGATAAGGGTTCCGGATTCTCCTGCTGAACAAGGATTAGTCAACAATCCTTAAGTGAACAGCATTGCGCTGATCAGCGGGGCTTTTTGTTGTGCGCGCAGCGGCTTAGATCGCGCCGCGCTCGCGCAGCAGCGCCAGCACCAGCTTGACGCCCTCTTCCACCGAGACGCTATGGGTGTCGATCACCAGATCGGCATCCAACGGCACATCGTAAGGGAAGGACTCGCCCGGGATATTGTCGCCACCGGCGGCATATAACCCCTGCGGATCGCGCTCGGCGCAGACCTGTGGCGAGGCTTGCACGTAGACGGTGAGCAGGCGTTCGGCACCGATCAGCGCCTTGGCCTGTTCGCGGCCCTCGGCATCCGGGGCGACGAACGCGGCCAGGGTCAACAGACCGGCCTCATTGAACTGACGCGCGACATGGGCGGCGCGACGCCAGTTCTTGGTACGCCCGACACGGTCCTGGGGCAGACCTTTATTCAAGTCATGCCGCAGATTCTGGCCGTCCAGCACGTAGACCGCACGACCCATATCGAACAGCTTGCGCTCCACGGCGTAGGCCAAGGTGCTTTTGCCAGCGCCGGATAAGCCGCTGAACAGCACGGTGGCCGGCTGCTGGCCGAAGCGCGCGGCGCGCTCTTCGGTGGACACATGGGCGAGCTTGCCGTGGTGGCCCTCGCTACGCTGCGCGCCGACCGGATCGGCGATGATCATGCCGGCACCGACGGTGCCGTTGGTCAGCCGGTCGATGACGATAAAGGCGCCGGTGGTGCGGTTATGGGCGTAGCCGTCGAGCGCGATGGGCGCATCCAGGGCGACCCGAACCTGACCGATTTCGTTGAGCTGCAAGCTGCTCGCCGGACCATGTTCCAGGGTGTTCACATCGACCCGATGGGCGATGCTGGCGATCGAGCCCGGCACATAGCTGGTAGCACGCTTGATGTCGTACTTCTTGCCCGGCAGCATCGGCTCTTCGGCCATCCATACCAACATGGCGTCGAAGCTGTCGCTGATCTGTGGGCGGCTATCGGCGTGCACCAGCATGTCGCCGCGGGACACGTCGATCTCGTCTTCCAGGGTCAGGGTCACGGCCTGGCCCGGGCCGGCGTGTTCCAACTCGCCCTCGAAGGTGACGATGGACTTGATCTTGCTGCCCTTGCCCGACGGCAGGGCAACCACTTCGTCGCCCTTGCGCACGATGCCGCTGGCCAGGGTGCCGGCGAAACCGCGGAAGTTCAGGTTGGGACGGTTGACGTACTGCACCGGGAAGCGCAGATCGGTGAAATTGCGATCGCCGGCCACCTCCACGGTTTCGAGGATTTCCATCAGCGACTGGCCGTCGTACCAAGGCGAACGCTCGCTCTTGTTGACCACGTTGTCGCCCTTGAGCGCCGACATCGGCACGAAATGCAACGAGCTCGGTTTGAGCGCGATGCCTTCGGCGAACTTCAAATAATCGGCCTTGATCTGCTCGAACACGCCCTGATCGAAGTCCTTCAGGTCCATCTTGTTGATGGCCACGACTATGTGCTTGATGCCCAGCAGGCTGGCGATAAAGCTGTGGCGCTTGGTCTGGGTCTGCACGCCGTAACGGGCGTCGATCAGAATGATCGCCAAGTCGCAGGTCGAGGCGCCGGTCGCCATGTTGCGGGTGTACTGTTCATGACCGGGGGTGTCGGCGATGATGAACTTGCGCTTGGCAGTGCTGAAGTAGCGGTAGGCCACGTCGATGGTGATGCCCTGCTCGCGCTCGGCCTGCAAGCCATCGACCAGCAGCGCCAAGTCGACGTCCTCACCGGTGGTGCCGGACTTCTTCGAGTCGCGGGTGATGGCTTCCATATGATCTTCGTAGATCATCTTGGAATCATGGAGCAAACGGCCGATCAGCGTGCTCTTGCCGTCGTCGACGTTGCCACAGGTGAGAAAGCGCAACAGCTCTTTGCGCTCGTGCTGGGCCAGGTAAGCGAGGATGTCCTCGCTGATCAAATCGGACTGGTGACTCATTCTTCGTAGCTCCAAGCGGCAAGCTTCAAGCGGCAAGCCAAAGCAATGTGGCTAGCCTGAAATTCTGTTGATCAACCCGCTGAGCATTCTGGAAAGCTCACGAGTCTCCTGTATCCACTGAGTTGCAAGCGGCTCCGGGATATAGCCGATGTCACTGCCTATCAGCAGTTGCGTACGCAGTTCCGCGCATGAGCCCTTGGCAATGCGCAGGTAATGACACTTTTCCCTGTCACTACCTCGCTCCATTCCCTCGGCGATATTGCTGGGAATAGATAAGGCCGAACGCCCTATCTGATCCCGAAAACCGTAATCACGGCAATCACGCAATATCCGGAAAACCTGAACCGCTAACAGCCTGGCTCTCTGCCAGACGTCAAGCCTTTCGAAATCCATATCCCCTAGCTCCATTCCTCTTGAAGCTTGTCGCTTGCAGCTTGTGGCTTAGAAATACCCCTGACGTTTTTTCTCTTCCATCGAACCGGCAGCATCGTGGTCGATGACACGGCCCTGACGCTCGGACGTTCGAGTCAGGAGCATTTCCTGAATGATGTCGGTCAGGCTGGTGGCCGTGGACTCCACCGCACCGGTCAGCGGGTAGCAGCCGAGCGTACGGAAACGCACCATCTTCTTGGTGATGCGCGCTTTTTCTTCGTCCGACAGATGCTCGAGGATGCGTTCGTCGTCGATCATGATCAGAGTGCCGTTCTTCTCGATCACTTCGCGCTCGGCGGCGAAGTACAGCGGCACGATCGGGATCTGCTCCAGATAGATGTATTGCCAGATATCCAGCTCGGTCCAGTTCGACAATGGGAACACGCGGATCGACTCGCCCTTCTTGACCTTGCCGTTGTAGACGTTCCACAGCTCGGGACGCTGATTCTTCGGGTCCCAGCGGTGCTTGCTGTCGCGGAAGGAGTAGACGCGCTCCTTGGCCCGGGACTTTTCCTCGTCGCGGCGGGCGCCGCCGAAAGCCGCGTCGAAACCGTATTTATCCAAGGCTTGCTTCAAGCCTTCGGTTTTCATCACGTCGGTGTGCTTGGCGCTACCGTAGGTGAAGGGGTTCATGTCCTGCGCCACACCATCGGGGTTGATGTGGGTGATCAGGTCCAGGCCGTACTCGTTGACCATTTTCTCGCGGAAGCGGTACATCTCCTGAAACTTCCAACGGGTGTCGACGTGCATCACCGGGAACGGCAGCTTGCCAGGAAAGAACGCCTTGCGCGCCAGATGCAGCATCACGGCGGAGTCTTTACCGATGGAATAAAGCATTACCGGGTTGTCGAATTCGGCGGCCACTTCACGAATGATGTGGATACTTTCCGCCTCCAGCTGTTTCAGGTGGGTCAGTTTATCGAGCATGGCTACTCACGGATTGCTGTGTAATTGGGCCGGCGGGCCGTGGACGAGCGCGCACTCTAGCACAGCGCCCACTTCTATTCAGGAGGCTATCTAGACCGAAACGATCTAGCTTTATACCGGCCGAATAGCGCGCCCCCTAGATCGGATTCGGGCAGTCGATAAACACGTGCTCGAGGGCGAAGTGTCGAGCCAGATAGCCGCCGAATGCCTGCACGCCATAGCGCTCGGTGGCGTGATGACCCGCGGCGATAAAGCTGATGCCGTTTTCCCTGGCGCAGTGGAAGGTCTGTTCGGAAGCCTCGCCGGTCAGATACAGATCGACCCCGGCGGCGATGGCCTGGTCGATATAGCCCTGGCCGCCGCCGGTGCACCAGCCGATACGCCGGATCGTCTGGCCGCTGTCGACCAGCAAGGGCTCGCGGCCCAGCGTCTCTTGCACCCGCCGGGCGAAATCGCGCGCGCTCATGGCTTCGCCGAGGGAGCCGAGCAGACCGACGGTACGCGGATTGTCCGGCTCCAGCGGGCCCTCGACGGTAATACCCAAGTGCGCGGCCAACTGCACGTTGTTACCCACCTCCGGGTGCAGATCCAGGGGCAGATGGTAGGCCAACAAGCTGATATCGTTGGCCAGCAAGGTTTTCAGGCGGCGCTGTTTCATGCCGACGACACAGGGGTTTTCACCCTTCCAGAAGTAACCATGGTGCACCAGCAGCACATCGGCCTCGGCTTCCACCGCGGCATCGATCAACGCCTGGCTGGCGGTCACCCCGCTGACGATCCGGCGCACCTGGGGCCGGCCTTCCACCTGCAAGCCATTGGGGCAGTAGTCGTTGATACGCCCGCTATTCAAGTAGCGGTCGGCTTCTTCCTGCAAAGTTGTGAGGGCAATGGCCATGGTTATTCCTCAAACGTTGGTTGAAGCCGCTGCTTTATTGCGACCCGGCCTTCTATAATGGCGCACCTTAAAGGGCCTCACTTAGCCCCCGCAACCCTCAGGATTCGATTGATGCTCAAGGCTCTGCGTTTTCTCGGCTGGCCCCTGCTGGTAGGCGTATTGCTGGCGTTATTGGTTATCCAGTATTACCCGCAATGGGTCGGCCTGCCGGCCCATGACGTGCAACTGCGCCAGGCGCCGATCTATGACCGCAGCCAGGACGGTCCGGTGTCCTACGCCCGCGCCGTGGATACGGCCTCCCCCGCGGTCGCCAACCTCTACAGCACCAAGTTCGCCAACAAGCCCACCCATCCGTTGTTCGAGGACCCGCAGTTCCGCAAGTTCTTCGGCGACAACCTGCCCAAGCAACGGCGCATGGAATCCAGCCTGGGCTCGGCGGTGATCATGAGCTCGGAAGGTTACCTGCTGACCAACAACCATGTGGTCAGCGGCGCCGATCAGATAGTCGTGGCGCTCAAGGACGGCCGCGAAACCCTGGCGAGGGTGATAGGCAGCGACCCGGAAACCGATCTGGCGGTACTGAAGATCGACCTCGCAGACCTGCCGGCGATCACTCTCGGCCGCTCGGACAACATCAAGATCGGCGACGTCACCCTGGCCATCGGCAACCCCTTCGGCGTCGGCCAAACCGTGACCATGGGCATCATCAGCGCCACCGGGCGCAATCAGTTGGGCCTCAATACTTACGAAGACTTCATCCAGACCGACGCGGCGATCAACCCCGGCAACTCGGGCGGCGCCCTGGTCGATGCCCATGGCGATCTGGTCGGCATCAACACGGCGATCTTCTCCCGCTCCGG
>NZ_CAMPHN010000239.1 GCF_946885885.1 uncultured Pseudomonas sp. | reverse complement strand
GCAGTAGTTCTGGTTGGCGTTCTTGCGCCACGACAGCCCGGATTCGGCTTTTTTGCGCCCATCCGGGTTGGTCTGTAGCAGCAGGTGCACTTCGTGGTGATCGAGGATCCAGGTGGCGTCGGCATTGACGCCATAGCCGTCGACCAGCCAGCGGGCGAAGTCCAGGGTCAGAGGCGCCGTGGTGTATTCGCGGGCGTGAATGGCGCTGTTGATGAACAGCTTCGGTTTGCTGCCGCCAATGGCTTTGTTGGTCAGCTTCAATACGCGCAAGTCGTAACCGCCGAGCCCTTGGGTCTGTTCCCAGGAGTCGCCGATCTTGAACCACTCGGCCAGATTCGGTTTGCTGGCGACCATGCCGGCGGCCACGGCAAAGGTTTCTTCCACCGTTTCATAACAGGCGTAGCCCGGGATGCTGGCGATGCTCACATCCGCCATGGCCGACACCGAACCGTCGCTGGACTGCATCTTATTCTGCAGCTTGGACAGTATGGCGTTACGCTTATCGATAAACTCCGTCGCCGGCGCGAAGGTGAAGTTGAAAACTTTAAGTTTCTCCATCTCCTCGTCGGTCAACTCCATGATCAAATAACCGTCGTCGTAGTGCGACTCGAGCAATTGTCCGTGGAAGCTGATGGCGGCTTTGCGCGCGGTTTTTAAGTCCGGAAAATAGGCTTTATATACGGCATTGCCGGCCTTTTCCTGTTCAAGCAACATGAAAGTCTCATGTTTGTTGTCGGCGTATGCGAAGAAAGGCGAAGCGAGTAACGAACTGGCCATTATGGCCATTAACGGTAAGGTTGTTTTTTTGAATTTCATTTCCAGTTCCCTGTTACGGATATTATTCCTGACAGGCGTTCAGAGTGAAGAACGCCGGGCCAGGCTACGCCCTTGTGGGGCGAGCCTTTTGTGTGCAACAAATGAAATTCTCGCCTGCTACCGAACTCCAAAAAAAACGGCGTTGTGGCGACTGCCGTGGGCCTGGAGAAGCAGAGAGAGATTTGAAAGTAGAGGCGCTTGTTTGGTCTGTCAAATACAGTAATTGGTGATGCTTTGTTGGATATCAAAGTGCCTTCAAACAGACGTTTTGCTGTGCCGATGGTTGGCTGAAGGGAAGTGCGACATAAACTTTTCTTAGATCGACATTGTTCCGCTATCGATTCGGTTATTCGAATAATGTCCCCTAACTTTAGTTTTGCTTATCCATCATTATCAGGAATAAAGATATGTCTGACTGTTACCGTTATGGGGCATTTTCGAAACGCTTTGTTCTATTAGTGAACGTTTTGTTTTTCATGTTTTTTGCGCTGCCTCACAGTTACGCCGATGAGGCGATCGAGCCTTCCGCGCAGAGCATGGCCAGGGAATTTCTGGCACTGCGTCAGATCAAAGGTCACTTCGAGGGGGGCGTTTGGAACGATGCGGTCGACAAGTGGCAGGGCGATAAACACCGGTTGTTGCAGCAATCGCTCGCGCTTATGCTGCGAGACGCCTACAGCGCCCGGCAGGTACGGGCCTTATTGGGCGAGCCTGATCGAATTTGGCCGGTCTCGACGGCGCAATACGCACAAACGCTCGAACGCACCGAATGGCAAGGCACGCCCTCCGGCGAACTTTGGGCGTATTACTGGCGAGGTGCGCATGATCAATTGGTCATCGCGCTGGACGGGGGGCGGGTCGTTGCCGGCGGTTGGCTGATGGCGGGGGAGTGAGCGCCCCTTGCATCCGAGAACGTTCGGCATAAAGGGTTAACGAAGGGAGTTCCAATGAGCATCAGGCGAATGTCGCGTGTAGTGATTTCAATACTGGCCTTGTTGGTGCTGCTCTATGTGTTGCTGTGCATCGCCTTGCTGGTGTTCCAGCGTTCGTTCATCTACTTCCCGCAACCGCGTGCGCTCGATGACCCGGCAACGCTGCTCAAGCTGCCGGCCTCCGATACCGAGCTGCTGGTGACGACCAGGCCCCACGAGGGGCCGAATGCATTGATTTATTTCGGCGGTAATGGCGAAGACGTCTCGCAGAATCTTCCCGAGTTTTCCCAGGCCTTTGCCGACCATGCGCTCTATCTCCTGCATTACCGGGGCTATGGCGGCAGTGCCGGGGAGCCATCGGAAGAGGCTCTGCAGCGCGATGCTTTGGCCTTGTTCGATTGGGTCCATGCCCGACATCCCTGCTCCGCGGTGGTGGGGCGCAGCCTGGGCTCCGGCATCGCCATCCGCCTGGCCACCCAGCGGCCTGTGGCCCGTTTGGTTCTGGTCACGCCCTATAACAGCATCGAAGAGCTGGCGATGAGCCAATTCCCTTTCGCGCCGATAAAGTGGATGTTGCAGGACAAATTCGAATCCTGGCGATACGCCCCCCATGTCACTGCGCCGACCTTGCTGATCGCCGCCGCTGCCGATCAGGTCATCCCGCGCTCCAGTACCGAGGCGCTCTACAGCCGTTTTGCCGACGGCGTGGCCGCGCTCGAAATCATTCCGGCCGTTGGCCACAACAGCCTCTCGGTGAATCCGGGGTATTTGCGTTTGCTCAAGGGCGGGTTATGTAAGGGCTGATTCGCCTTCCGCTGCTCATCTATTCCCTCAGGCCTTGCTCGCGCAGCCGCTTATAAAGGGTGTTGCGGCTCACTCCCAGCCGCTTCGCCAGTGACGAGACATTCCCCCCGCAGGCCTCGAACTGCGCACCCAGGTCGATGGCCTGCTGTTGTTCCACGAGTGGTTCGTTGCGTTGGGCGCTGCCGCCATTCGCTTGCTGCAAATCCGCAAAAAAATCGTCCGGTAAGTGTTCCGGACGAATCGGCTGGTCGTCGGCCATGGCCAGGGCGATCTGCAGCACGCTGCTGAGTTGGCGCAGGTTGCCCGGCCAGGGGTGGCGTTCGAATAGTGCCATCACTTCGGCGCTGGGCGCCGCCCATTGCTGGGGTTCGCGGTGGTAATCCCAGATGCGTTGCACCATTGCGGCTTTGTCGGTGCGTTCGCGCAGCGGCGGCAGCTCCAGGTTGAGGCCGCTGATGCGGTAGTAGAGGTCCTGGCGAAACAGGCCGGCATCGACGTCCTGGCGCAACGAGCGGTTAGTGGCGGAGATCAGGCGGATATCCACCGGAAACAGCTCGCTGCTGCCCAGCGGCTGCACGCAACGCTCCTGCAAAACGCGCAACAGCCGGGCCTGCACCCGCAGCGGCATATCGCCGATCTCGTCGAGGAACAGCGTGCCTTTGTGGGCCTTGCGGATCAGGCCGACGCTGCCTTTCTGGTTGGCGCCGGTGAAGGCGCCTTTCTCGTAACCGAAGAGTTCGGACTCCACCAGTTCGGCGGGAATGGCCGCGCAGTTGACCGCGATCAGCGCCTGCTTGGCGCGAGAGCTGGCACGGTGCAGGGCTTTGACGAACACCTCCTTGCCGACTCCGGTTTCGCCGTGCACCAGGATCGGGATGTCCTTTTCCAGCAAGCGCTCGGCCTGACGCACGGCTTTGTCGACGCGTGGATCGCCGAGGTTGATCGAGGCCAAGGTAAAACCGTCGTCGCGTTCTTCGGGCTTGGCCGCCGGGCGGAAATCCCGGGCCTGGATCGGCGCGGGCTGATGCGGGCGCCTGACCTGGGCGTGGAAGCGGAAACGTCCGCCGGCGCGCAGGTTGAAGGGCAGGGCTTCGGGCTGGTTGAGCAGTTGCCGCAGTGGTACGTCGAACAGGCTTTCGATGTTGACCCGGGCCAGACCGACACCGAGCAGGCTGTCGGCCCGGCGGTTGGCGGAAACCACCTGGCCCTGCTCGTCGAAAATCAGCAGACCGGCCCAGGGGCTGTCGAGGTTGTTCAGGCTGGTGTTGAACGTCAGTTGGAAATAGCGCTGCTGGAATAGATTGAGGATCAGCCGGTTTTCCACCGACTGGCTCATCATCTTGACCATGCCGAGGGTATGCGCGGGCGGCAGGTAGCTGTCGCTGGAGACATCCAGCACCGCAATCATCTGCCGCTGCTCGTCGAAGATCGGCGAAGCGGAACCGGTCATGAAACGGTTGAACTTGAGGAAATGTTCGTCGTGCTGGATATGCACGGCCTGGCCGCAGCTCAGCGCGGTGCCGATCGCATTGGTGCCGGTATAGCGTTCCTGCCAGCTGGCGCCGGTGACGAAACCCGGCGCGCGACTGGGATCGATAAAGCGTTGATCGCCCCAGGATTGCAGGACCTGCCCCTGGTTGTCGGCGAGCATGATCAGGCAGTTGGAGTTGGCGAGGATGTTGCCGTAGTAGGGCAACACTTCCTTGTGCGTGGTTTGCACCAGGGCGTGCTGGTTGTCCAGCAGGGCGGAAACTTCGCCGGGGCTCGGGCGGGTAAAAATCGGCGTGCTCTGGTGGGTCAGGCCGAAATCCCGGCAACGCGACCAGGAGTCTTGAATGATGGTCTCGTGGGGCAGCGTAGGGGCTTGTTCAGCCATGACGAAGGGCTCGCTGTGTGCTTGTTGTTATCGGGTCCCGGTCTGCGCCGGCGAGGCTCCAGTGTCGCGCATAGGTGTTCAATGTCAACGCCTGGGGTGTTCAATTGTTCACATTGAACTGTTCAAAATTGTTCATTTTCGAAAATTGCATATTCTATGATTTTTGACTAATTCGATATAAATCAATCATTTATGTTGATTTGTCGGCGTCTGGCACGAAACTCGCCTTATCACTGGGCAGAAGAATGCACATAACAAGAAAATAGGACGGCCCATGTCACTTACGCTTGAGCATGTCACGCGTATCGTCGATAACCAGGTGCACATCGACGATGCCTGTCTGAGTTTCGAACCCGGTTCCTTCAATGTCCTGCTCGGTCGCACCCTCTCCGGCAAGACCAGCCTGATGCGCTTGATGGCCGGGCTGGATAAACCGAGCAGCGGGCGCATCCTGATGAACGGCGCGGACATGACCGCGGTGCCGGTGCGTCAGCGCAACGTCTCGATGGTCTATCAACAGTTCATCAATTACCCGACGCTGACGGTATTCGAGAATATCGCCTCGCCCCTGCGTCAGGCCGGCGTCGGCAACGCCGAGATTCTCGAAAAGGTGCATGCCACGGCGAAAATGCTGCGCATCGAAGGCTTGCTCAAGCGCTACCCATTGGAGTTGTCGGGCGGCCAACAGCAGCGCACGGCGATGGCCCGCGCACTGGTCAAGGACGCTTCGCTGATCCTGTTCGACGAGCCGCTGGTCAACCTCGATTACAAGCTGCGCGAAGAGCTGCGCCAGGAAATGCGCGAGCTGTTCCAGGCCCGCCATACCATCGCCATCTATGCCACCACCGAACCCAACGAGGCCCTGGCGCTGGGCGGCACCACCACCATCCTGCATGAGGGGCGCGTGGTGCAAAGCGGCAAGACCGCCGAGGTCTATCACCAGCCGCAGCGGGTATTGGCCGCCGAGCTGTTTTCCGAGCCGGCGATCAACCTGATGCCGGGACGCATCAGCGGCACCGAAGTCAGTTTTGCCGATGCCGTGCATTTCCCGCTGAACACCGATTTGAAGAATATCGCCGAGGGCGAATACCGCTTCGGCGTGCGCCCCAGCCACATTGGGCTGGTGCCGTCCAATGACGATGACCTGGAGTTGGCGGTGACGGTCGAGTTGGCGGAGATCAGCGGCTCGGAAACCTTCCTGCACGTGCGCAACGAACAGTTCGTGCTGGTGCTGCACCTGCCGGGCGTGCACGAGTACGACGTGGATACTTCGATCCTCATTTATATCCCGACGCACAAGCTGTTCGTTTTCGATGCCGATCAGCAATTGATCCAGGCGCCGAGCCGCCGTTTAGCGAGGAGCGCCTAATGGCCGAGATACGCCTGCACAACCTGGCCCACAGCTACAGCCGCGAGCCCAAGAGCGCCGCGGATTATGCGATCCGCGAGATGAACCATGTCTGGGAGCAGGGCGGCGCTTATGCCTTGCTCGGCCCGTCCGGCTGCGGCAAGTCGACCTTGCTCAATATCATCTCCGGCTTGCTCAGCCCGTCCCA
>NZ_CAMPHN010000238.1 GCF_946885885.1 uncultured Pseudomonas sp. | reverse complement strand
CGCCCGGCCCTATATCTACACCACCAGCCAGCCGCCGGCGCTGGCCTGCGCCACCTTGAAGAGCCTGGAGCTGCTGCGCAGCGAACACTGGCGCCGCGAGCACCTGGATGACCTGATCAAGCGCTTCCGCGCAGGCGCCCAGGCGATCGGCCTGCAATTGATGGACAGCGCCACGCCGATCCAGCCGATCCTGGTCGGCGACAGCGCCCGCGCGTTGCAGTTGTCGCAGTTGCTGCGTGAGCGCGGTTTGCTGGTCACCGCGATTCGCCCGCCAACCGTGCCGGCCGGTAGCGCGCGCCTGCGGGTGACGCTGTCGGCGGCCCATAGCCTGGCGCAGTTGGAGTTGCTGCTCGAGGCCCTGGCCGAGTGCTGGGCGCTGCTGCCCGAGGCGGATGCCGCCAATGCGTGATCGGCTGATTCTATTGCCCGGTTGGGGCCTGGGTACGGCGCCGCTCGAGCCCTTGGCGGCCGCCTTGCGTGGCCTCGATCCGCGTTTGCATGTCGAGATCGAGCCGCTGCCATTGCTCGATTCCAGCGACCCCGCCGACTGGCTCGACGAGTTGGACGACAACCTTGCGCAAGACGCCTGGCTCGGCGGCTGGTCCTTGGGCGGCATGCTCGCCGCCGAACTGGCCGCGCGCCGTGGTGAGCGCTGCCCCGGCTTGTTGACCTTGGCCAGCAACCTGCGCTTCGTCGCCGACGCGGATTGGCCTAGCGCCATGGCCGCAGAGACATTCACCGCCTTTCGCCAGGGCTGCGCAGACGATGCGCGCGCTACTCTGAAGCGCTTCGCCTTGCTCTGTGCCCAGGGCGCCGCCGACCCGCGCGGTCTGTCGCGGCAGTTGCAGGCGGCCGCGCCGGCCATTGCGCCGGCGCAGCTGTTGGCCGGGCTGGATCTGTTGGCTGCTTTGGATACCCGTGCGGCCGTGCAGGCCTTCGTCGGCCCGCAACTGCATTTGTTCGCCGGTCTGGATGCCCTGGTGCCTGGCGGAGCTGCGCAGGCCCTGCTGGCATTGCTGCCGGATGTCGAAATCGGTCTGCTCGACAGCGCCAGCCATGCCTTCGCCCTGGAACGTCCCCACGAGCTGGCCGCGGCGATTCAGGCATTTCTGCACGAGGTCGGTGATGATTGATCTCCGTAGGGTGCGCCGTGCGCACCAATGGTGGCGGATCAATGGTGCGCACGGCGCACCCTACGTCAAGGCCAACCAATGAGCGAAACCTACCAGCCTGGCGGCCTGCCGGATAAACATCAGGTGGCCGCTTCCTTTTCCCGCGCCGCCGAGAGCTACGACAGCGTCGCCGCGCTGCAGCGGGCGGTGGGTCATGAGCTGTTGGCGCGGTTACCTGAGTCGAGCAGCCCTGCTCGCTGGCTGGACCTGGGCTGCGGCACCGGCTATTTCAGTCGCACCCTCGGCGAGCGCTTCCCAGGCGCCGAAGGCGTCGCCGTGGATATCGCCGAAGGCATGTTGCGTCATGCGCGGCCGTTGGCGGGCGCGCGGCACTTCGTCGCCGGCGACGCCGAGCGCCTGCCGCTGGGCGACGAGTCCTGCGATCTGCTGTTCTCCAGCCTGGCACTGCAATGGTGCGGGGATTTCGCCGCGGTATTGCGTGAGGCTCGGCGGGTGCTGCGGCCGGGCGGCGTATTGGCCTTCAGCAGTCTGTGCGTCGGCACGCTGCGGGAGTTGCGCGACAGCTGGCAAGCGGTGGACGGCTTCGTTCACGTCAACCGCTTCCGCCGTTTCGAGGATTATCAAGGGTTGTGCGCCGCCAGCGGATTGCAGGTGCTGAGCCTGCATACCCATCCGCAGGTGCTGTATTACCCGGATGTGCGCAGCCTCACCCATGAACTCAAAGCCTTGGGCGCCCACAACCTCAACCCTGGCCGGCCGGGCGGTCTGACCGGGCGCGCGCGCATGCTGGCGCTGCTCGCCGCCTACGAGCGGTTCCGCCAGCCGCAAGGGCTGCCGGCGACCTATCAAGTGGTGTACGGCGTACTGCACAAGGAGCGCCAAGTATGACTGCGGCCTATTTCGTCACCGGTACCGATAGCCTGATTGTTGCTGGAGAGCCGGCAAGATCAGCCGGGCAGGAGAGGTTGCTATGACTCGAGCCTATTTCGTTACCGGCACCGACACTGAAATCGGCAAGACCACGGTCGCCGCCGGTCTGCTGCACGCCGCGCGCATGGCCGGGCTGTCCACCGCCGCGGCCAAGCCGGTGGCCTCGGGTTGCCAGCGCAGCGCCGAGGGTTTGCGCAACGAGGACGCCCTGGCCCTGCTCGGCGAATGCACCCTGGCGCTGCGCTACGAAGAGGTCAATCCGCTGGCCTTCGAACCGGCCATCGCTCCGCATCTGGCGGCCCGCGAAGCCGGTGCGGTGCTGGATGTGGAGGCGTTGCGCGGCCCGGTGCGGGCGATTCTGGATAAGCGAGCGGACTTCACTCTGGTCGAGGGCGCCGGCGGTTGGCGGGTGCCGCTGGCGGGGCGGGCGACGCTGGCCGATCTGCCGATCGCCCTGAATTTACCGGTGATCCTGGTGGTCGGCGTGCGCCTGGGTTGCATCAATCAGGCGCTGCTGACGGCCGAGGCGATCGCGCGCGACGGCCTGGTATTGGCGGGCTGGGTGGCCAATCTGGTCGACCCGCAGACATCCCGCCTCGAAGACAATCTGGCGACCCTGGCCGAGCGTCTGCCGGCGCCTTGCCTGGGGTGCCTGCCGCGCCTGGCCGAAGCCACGCCCGCGGCGGTGGCCGGTTATCTCGATCTGGGGCTGCTCGATCCGGGCATATAAGGCGCGTCGGTCGGCGTGGCCAATGCAATTTCCCCGGATCGTATCGGCGGCATATGCCGATCTCCAGGCTATAAGCAGGATTTTCGCCATAGCCTTTTGCCTGTACATTTTTCGAGCAATCTCTGCTTCAATGAATACAGATACGGTTCTGCCAATGAGCGGGAGCTTAGGTATGGAAATCTCCGGTAATGCTTTCAATGCCGGCATCGGCGCCATCCAGTCCGGACAGCGCCGGGTCGATCAGGCCGCGGCCGATATCGCCGGCAATGCGGCGACCCCCGTGCCGCAGCCAACCTCGACGCCGCCTGCCAATCAGGTCAATCCGACGCCCAGTTCGGCCGAGCAGAGCAGGCCCGATCTGGCCGAGAGCTTGGTGGCGCTGCGGCAAGGGCAGAACGAGGCCGAGGCGGGCGCCAAGGTGGTGAAAACCGCCGACGAGGTGCTGGGGACGTTGATCGACACCAGCGCTTGAGTGGTTTGTCGCGGGCCTGATTAAATTTTGTAACAACTCCGGAAGCGGCCCGGAGGCTCGAGGCGAGGAACGCTTATATGCAGATTGGCGGCGCAGCGATGTACCTTGCGCCTGCAGCGTCCTCACTGCCGGCCCGTCCGGCTACACCCGATGTTTCTGCCGATCCCGTCACCTCCCGCTCGGCTCGGGTACCCACCGCGTCGGCAGCCGCGCCGAGCGACGAGCAGCGCGCCGAGGCGGATGAAACCTCCGCCGCTAACGGCCAAACCCCCCAAGAAAGCCCACAGCAACAGCGCCTGGAACAGCTCGAAATCGCTGAGCTGGTCAGTCGCGATGCCGAAGTGCGCACCCATGAGCAGGCCCATGCCGCCGTCGGCGGGGTCTATGCGGGGGCGCCCACCTACACCTTCACCCGTGGCCCGGACGGCAAGCGCTATGCCGTAGGCGGCGAGGTCAGCATCGATGTCAGTGCTGTGCCGAACGACCCCGAAGCCACGCTGAGGAAAATGGAAATCGTACTGCGTGCGGCCTTGGCGCCTGCCGAGCCCTCGGCCCAGGATCTCCGTGTCGCGGCTCAAGCCCAGGCACAGATGACCCAGGCCCGGGCTGAGCTTGCCGAGCAGCAGCGCAGCGAGACCGCCGAAAACCGCCCGCAGCGCGCGGAAGAAACCGCGCAGGACGAGCTGTCGGTGGAAAACCCGTCGGCAGCCGAGCAGGCGGCATCGGCATTGCCTAGTCTGGAACTGTATCGGCGCCTGGGTGGTGCCGATTCGACGGGGCCGTTGATCGATCTACGCGCATAACGAACCTTTGCCGATGCTTGACAAGGGATGGGCGTAAACGTATGTTTCAAACGCCTGTTTGATTGTTCGAGTGCAAAGACTGCAAAATCGGCATCGAACCCAGTGCGACCGTTCCGGTCACCTACACTTTAGAATCCACCGCAGAGGTTAACCGCTATGCCTGATTACAAGGCCCCCTTGCGTGATATTCGCTTCGTTCGCGACGAACTGCTCGGCTACGAAGCGCATTATCAGAGCCTGCCTGGCTGCCAGGACGCTACCCCGGACATGGTCGACGCCATCCTCGAAGAAGGCGCCAAGTTCTGTGAGCAGGTACTGTCCCCGCTGAATCGTGTAGGTGACACCGAAGGTTGCACCTGGAGCGAATCCGGCGTTAAAACCCCGACCGGCTTCAAAGAAGCCTACAAGCAATTCGTCGAAGGCGGCTGGCCGAGCCTGGCGCACAACGTCGACCACGGCGGTCAGGGTCTGCCCGAGTCCCTGGGCCTGGCGATCAGCGAAATGGTCGGCACCGCCAACTGGTCCTGGGGTATGTACCCCGGCCTGTCCCACGGTGCGATGAACACCATCTCCGAGCACGGTACCGACGAGCAGAAGCATGCTTATCTGACCAAGCTGGTTTCCGGCGAGTGGACCGGCACCATGTGCCTGACCGAGCCGCATTGCGGCACCGACCTGGGCATGCTGCGCACCAAGGCCGAACCGCAGGCCGACGGCAGCTACAAGGTTTCCGGCACCAAGATCTTCATTTCCGCCGGTGAACACGACATGGCCGATAACATCGTCCACATCGTTCTGGCGCGCCTGCCCGACGCACCGGCCGGCACCAAAGGCATCTCGCTGTTCATCGTGCCCAAGTTCCTGCCGAACGCCGAAGGCGGCGCGGGCGAGCGTAACGCGGTGTCCTGTGGCTCGATCGAGCACAAGATGGGCATCCACGGCAACGCCACCTGCGTGATGAACTTCGACGCGGCCACCGGTTATCTGATCGGCCCGGCGAACAAGGGTCTGAACTGCATGTTCACCTTTATGAACACCGCGCGTCTGGGTACCGCACTGCAAGGTCTGGCTCACGCTGAAGCCGGCTTCCAGGGCGGCCTGAAGTACGCTCGCGAGCGTCTGCAGATGCGCTCTCTGACTGGCCCGAAAGCGCCGGAAAAAGCCGCCGACCCGATCATCGTGCATCCGGACGTGCGCCGCATGCTGCTGACCATGAAGGCTTTCGCCGAAGGCAACCGCGCGATGGTGTACTTCACCGCCAAGCAGGTCGACATCGTCAAGTACAGCCAGGACGAAGCCGAGAAGAAGCAGGCAGACGCGCTGCTGGCCTTCCTCACCCCGATCGCCAAAGCCTTTATGACCGAAGTCGGCTTCGAAGCGGCCAACCACGGCGTACAGATCTACGGTGGCCACGGCTTTATCGCCGAGTGGGGCATGGAGCAGAACGTTCGCGACAGCCGTATCTCCATGCTGTACGAAGGCACCACCGGTATCCAGGCACTCGACCTGCTCGGTCGTAAGGTCCTGCAGACCCAAGGCGAAGCGCTGAAAGGCTTCACCAAGATCGTGCACAAGTTCTGCCAGGCCAACGAAGGCAACGAGTCGGTTAAAGGACTGATCGAGCCGCTGGCCAAGCTGAACAAGGAGTGGGGCGAACTGACCATGAAGATCGGCATGGCGGCGATGAAGGACCGCGAAGAAGTCGGTGCCGCTTCGGTGGATTACCTGATGTATTCCGGTTATGTCTGCCTGGCCTACTTCTGGGCCGACATGGCACGCCTGGCTGCCGAGAAGCTCGCTGCCGGTACCGAAGACGAGGCCTTCTACAAGGCCAAGCTGCAGACCGCGCGTTTCTACTTCGCACGTATCCTGCCGCGTACCCGCGCCCATGTGGAAGCCATGCTGTCCGGTGCCGGTAACC
>NZ_CAMPHN010000237.1 GCF_946885885.1 uncultured Pseudomonas sp. | reverse complement strand
TGGGCGATCAGCTCCGCCTGCAAGCCGGGCCAGCGGCCCAGGCCGGAGCGGATGCCGAGGTCGTAATCGCTACGCGGCAGGTCGCAGAGATCCACGCTGGTGGACATCTGCACCTCGATTTCCGGGTGCGCCGCCTGAAAGCGACCCAGGCGCGGCAACAGCCATTTGCTGGCGAACGACGGCAACACGGTGATGCGCAACGGGCCGGCCGCCGCGTTGTCGCCGAGCCGCGCGGTGGCGGCGGCCAGCGCGTCGAACATCTCCGACAGCTCGCGCAGATAGGCTTTGCCGTGAACGCTCAGCGTCAGCGTGCGGCCTTTGCGCTCGAACAACTTCAACGCCAACCATTGCTCCAAATGCTTGACCTGATGGCTGATCGCCGCCTGGGTCACGTGCAGTTCTTGCGCAGCCTGGGTGAAGCTCAAATGCCGGGCGGCGGCTTCGAAGGCTTTCAGGGCGTTAAGGGGCGGTAGTCGACGGGGCATGGTGCGACCTTGGATTAGTTTTTCTTATCTGTGGGCCGAGAATACGTCGTTTTGCCGGGCCTTTGAAGTCGGCTGTAATCGGCGCTCATCCTGCGCAGGAGCGGCGAAAGCGCTTCGTCGCGCGGGCATTACAAGGCCGAAGAAGGAAGGCGCGCATGATCGCATGGGACGTATGGGTTTTGCTGTTGGGGTATTCGGTACCGATGATCGCCAGCCCGGGGCCGGGCAATACGATTCTGGCGGCGTCCGGCGGCCGCTTCGGGGTCAAGAGTTCGGTGCCGTTCTGGATGGGCTTCGAGGTCGGTAATCTGCTCTGGTGTCTGGTCTATGGCTTCGGCCTGACCCAGGTCTTCGAGCATTACCCCGTCGCTTATGAAGTGCTGAAGTGGGGCGGCACCCTGTATCTGCTCTACCTGGCGCTGGGCTTCTTCCGCGCGTCGGGGTTGGCCGATCAGCAGGACCTGCGCCCGCTCGGCTTTGTCGACGGTTTCGTCGCGCTGTCGCTGAACGTCAAAGTGCATTCGATGATTCTGGTGATGTTCTCGCAGTTCCTCAGCCCGTCGCTGCCCTTGTCCGGCCAGGTATGGCAGATGACGGCGGTGTTCCTGGCGGTCGGTCTGGCTTGCCATTTTTTCTGGATCTATGGCGGGCAGCTGCTGTTCAGCCGCCTGAAAACGCCGCGGGCGATGCGTATACAAGGCTATGTGTTCGGCCTGTGCATGCTCGCCGTCGCCGTGTCCATGGTGCTGTGACGGTCGCGCGCTCGCTCAATTGCGCGCATGGCTCATCTGGAATTTCGCCACGCCTTCCAGGCCCATCAATTCGTCGGCCATGACGTTGATCTTGGCGCTCTGCTGGCCGTCCACCGCGACGGCGACGAAGCGCCATTCCAGTTGGCCCTGTTCGTAGGTCACCGAGAAGGTGCCGCTGGCGATCACATAGCCGCGCTCGCGGGCGATCTGCCGCAACACGTCTTCGCGCGGTCGGGTGAAGCCGGGGGCGAAGCGCAGGACGATGGCGATCGCCGGGCGCGCCGGGAGCCGGGCCTCCAGCTTGGCGCCCCACATCATCAGGGCGGCGGAGATCAGGCTGAGCAGAATTGCGGCGCCATAGAAGCCGACGCCGACCAGCACGCCGATGGCCGATGAGGCCCAGATCGACGCCGCGGTGGTCAGGCCGCTGATGCTCATGCCGTCTTTCATGATCAACCCGGCGCCGAGAAAGCCGATGCCGGTGACGATGCCCTGGATCACCCGGGTCGGGTCGACCGCCCCGGCGAAATGTCCGCCGTACCAATGTTCGGGGTAGATGCACAGTACCGTGAGCGCGGCCGAGGCCATGCACACCATGCCGTAGGTGCGCATACCGGCGGCGCGGCCGTGGTAGGAGCGTTCGTAGCCGACCAGCAGACCGAGCAGCAGGGCGCCGAGCATATTGAAGAACAGGGTGAGGTTGACCGCGACGCCGGGCAAAGCCCAGAAGTCGCTAAGGGGCGAGAATGCATCCACGGTGGACCTCGCGAACGGGTTTGCGCGGCGGATAGAGGCGCTGTGCCATCAGTTTAGTTGCCGTACGACTTCTTGCCCGATTCGCTATGGGCATCGTGGGTCAATCGCTGGTCGAGGCCATTACCAAACGGTCGCGGCCTTCCTGTTTGGCCCGGTAGAGCGCCTTGTCGACCCGTTTGAAGAAGGCGTCGGCATCGGCATCCACACCAGGCATGAAGCAGCCGACGCCCAGGCTGGCGGTCAAAGGCAGGCGTTGGCCCTGGGTTTCCAGACCTTGTTCGGCGAGTTCGCGGCGAAAGTCCTCGGCCAGTTGCCGGGCCTGCTCCTCGCTGGTGCCCGGCATCAGCACGCCAAACTCCTCGCCCCCCAGGCGCAACAGGGAATCGCTGTCGCGACGGAATACCTGGCGCATGCGCTCGGCGAACGCGAACAGGCAGGTATCGCCCATGCCATGGCCGTGCTGGTCGTTGACCTGCTTGAAGAAGTCGATATCCAACAACACCAGGGCCAGCGGGCTGCCTTGGCGCTTGCAACTGGCGACCATGTTCGGGAACAGGCTGTTGAACAGGTAGCGGTTGCCCAGCTGGGTCAGGCTGTCGGTACGGCTGAGCCATTCCAGATTGGCGCGTTGCAGCAACAACTCCTGCTCCATGGCCAGGGTGGCGAGGTATTCGCGGTGGCCGCGGCTTAAGGCCAACAGCAGATGGCTGAGGTAGATAAGTTGGGCGAGCAGGAGTGCGCGGTGTTCCTGCCAGTCCAGCGTCAACACCAGCAGCCCAGGCAGATGCACCAGCGCGATGGCCAGGTGCACGGGGCCTTTGCGCATGGGGAAGTTGAACACGATGGCGGTGCTGAAGGCGACGGTGCCGAATATCGCGATCAAGCGCGCGTCCTGCAGATCCGGGCGCAACAGCACCCAGCCCTGCAGCAGCCCCCAGACGCATACCGTCAGATGGAGCAGCAGCCAATGCCGATCGAGCCAGTGCCGCAGGGCGGGCAGGCTGTCCGCGCTAGGCAGTCGATGGGCCAGACGCAGGGCGAATAGCAGACCGAACACTGCGCTGAGCGACAGCCCCAGGGCCATCTGCTCGCTGGGCGCGTCGCTGAACAGCCAGATCAGCAGCCAAGCCAGCAGATAGTAAATGCCACCCAGCCGGGTGCGATTACGGCTATCTCGAGCTTCGCGCCAGAGCGCGAACAGCTCCGGCTGCTGGGGTGGCTGGGTGGGTTGCATGGCTGAACTCCGCGCGCCCGGAATTCAGGATAGGCATTTTCCGCAAGTAATAGCAATGTGCCATTTATGATGACCCGATTCTGCCCGAGGGCTTCAGCGCAGCTGCGCTTCGGCGAGGGTGCGGGTGCGTGGGATAAGGTCGGCGTTCCAGTGCCGGCTGGCCCACAGGAGCAGCTCGCCGGGCTGGCCATACGCCGCATCCTCGGGCAACGGCTGGCCGAGGGCGCGCAGGGCGCGAATCAGCAAGGGCGTTGCCTGGTCGGCCGGCAAGGGCGGCGAACGGTAGGATTTGCCGAGCTTGTGGCCATCCGGCTGGATGATCAGCGGCACATGCAGATAGCGCGGTTGCGCCACGCCGAGCAGCTCCTGTAGATACAGCTGGCGCGGCGTGGAGTCGAGCAGGTCGGCGCCGCGCACCACGTCGGTCACGCCTTGCCAGGCATCGTCGATCACTACCGCAAGCTGATAGGCATAGAGGCCGTCGCGGCGCTGGATCACGAAGTCGCCGACTTCGCGGCCCAGATCCTGGTCGTAGTGGCCTTGCACCCGGTCGTCGAAGCCATAACGCCGCTCGGGCACGCGCAGGCGGATAGCCGCGTTCTCGCGGGCCTGCCCGGCCTCGCGGTGGCCGGCACCCCGGCAGAAACCCGGATAAATACCCTGGTAGCCTTCCAGGCGTTTGCGCGAGCAGGTGCAGGCATAGGCCATGCCGCTGGCCAGCAACGCATCGACCACCGCGGCGTATTGGTCGTGGCGCTCGCTTTGCCGTACCAGTTCACCGTCCCAATGCAGGCCGTAGTTTTCCAGGGTGGCGAGGATCGCCTGCTGCGCGCCGGCCACTTCCCGCGGCGGGTCGAGGTCTTCCATGCGCAGCAGCCAGCGGCCGCCCACTGCGCGGGCGTCGAGGTAGGAGGCGAGCGCTGCGACCAGCGAGCCGAAATGCAGATACCCGCTAGGGGTGGGGGCGAAGCGACCGATATAGGCGGGCGTGTTCATGCGAACGAATATACAGGCTAGCGCGGGCTGAAGCCGCCAGGGAAGGGAGAAACAACAAGGGGTGCCGTAGCACCCCTTGGGTCAGATCAGGAACCGATCTGCTTTTCCTTGATTTCCGCCAGGGTTTTGCAATCGATGCAAAGGGTGGCGGTAGGGCGGGCTTCGAGCCGGCGGATGCCGATTTCGACGCCGCAGGAGTCGCACCAACCGTAATCGTTGTCTTCGATCAACTGCAGGGTCTCGTCGATCTTCTTGATCAGCTTGCGCTCGCGGTCGCGGGCACGCAGCTCCAGGCTGAATTCTTCTTCCTGGCTGGCACGGTCCGCCGGATCGGGGAAGTTCGCCGCTTCGTCCTGCATGTGGTGCACGGTGCGATCGACTTCCTGCATCAATTCCAGCTTCCACTTGTTGAGGATGCCGGTGAAGTGGGCGCGCATCTGCTCGCTCATGTACTCTTCGCCCTTCGTTTCCGGATAGGGTTCGAAGCCACGAGTCAGCTGGTTGCTGCTTTTAGCTGTTGCTTTTGCTTTGGTGGGCATGGATGACCGCCTCTCACTCTCACTAATCCATCGCGCAGGACGGTGTCCCTTGCCGATTTTATTCGGCCCTGCGGCTGCAAGCGGGCGAACTTACCAGAACAACTCAAGCCGCGCCACTCCCGACTGTCGTGGTGGCTGCCGTTTCGCCTGACGGTTGGTTAGAATCCGCCCTCTATTTCTTTCAAGGCAGGTCCATGGCCCAGTCCTACAGTGCTCGCAGCCGCGCCATCGAACCCTTTCACGTGATGGCACTGCTGGCGCGCGCCAACCAGTTGCAGGCCGCTGGCCACGATGTGATCCACCTGGAAATCGGCGAGCCGGATTTCACCGCCGCCGCGCCCATCGTGGCCGCCGGCCAGGCGGCGCTCGCCAATGGCCATACTCGTTATACCGCAGCCCGCGGTTTGCCGGCCCTACGCGAAGCGATTGCCGGCTTCTACGCCCAACGTTATCGATTGAGCATAGACCCTGAACGGATTTTGATAACCCCGGGCGGTTCCGGTGCGCTGCTGTTGGCCGCCAGCTTGCTGGTCGACCCCGGTAAACACTGGCTGCTGGCCGATCCGGGTTACCCCTGTAACCGGCATTTTCTGCGCCTGGTCGAAGGCGCGGCGCAGCTCGTGCCGGTCGGGCCGGAGGTGCGTTATCAACTGACGCCCGAACTCGTCGCGCGGCATTGGGACCAGGACAGCGTCGGCGCGCTGGTCGCTTCGCCGGCCAACCCGACCGGCACTTTGCTCACGCGCGAAGAGCTGGCCGGGCTGTCCCGGGCGCTTAAAGAGCGCGGCGGACATCTGGTGGTCGACGAGATCTACCACGGCCTGACTTACGGTGTGGACGCCGCCAGCGTGCTGGAAGTCGACGACGAGGCCTTCGTACTCAATAGTTTTTCCAAGTATTTCGGCATGACCGGCTGGCGCCTGGGTTGGCTGGTGGCACCGCCGGCGGCGGTGCCGGAGCTGGAGAAGCTGGCGCAGAACCTCTATATCAGCGCGCCGAGCATGGCCCAGCACGCCGCGCTGGCGTGCTTCGAGCCGCAGACCCTGGAGATTCTCGAGCAGCGCCGCCACGAATTCGCCCTGCGCCGCGATTTTCTGTTGCCGGCGTTGCGCGAGCTGGGCTTCAGGATCGCCGTGGAGCCGGAAGGCGCCTTTTATCTGTATGCCGATATCAGCGCCTTCGGCGGCGATGCCTTCGCCTTCTGCCAGCATTTTCTGGAAACCGAGCA
>NZ_CAMPHN010000236.1 GCF_946885885.1 uncultured Pseudomonas sp. | reverse complement strand
TGTTTTCATGGCGACAGATTATTCTATATGCCCTATTTAATTGCCAGATTAATATATGGGGTGCGAATTAAGGAGGGGAATATGTCGACCTTGACGGCGGAGCAGGTGCAGGTGCTGATACGCGCGGGTTTACCCATGGCGGAGGATATCGACCTGTGTATCGATAGGCTGGACGCCGAGGGCGTGCTGGCGCGGGTGCCGTTTCACAGCAAGCTGATACGGCCGGGCGGCACCTTGTCGGGGCCGACCATCATGGCATTGGCCGACGCAGCCATGTATGCCGTGGTATTGGGCCGCTTGGGGCGGGTGGAAGTGGCGGTGACCTCGAACCTGAATATCAATTTTCTGGTCAAGCCCAAACCGGTGGACCTGTTGGCCGAAGCGCGAATATTGCGCCTGAGCCGGCGCCAGGCGGTCTGCGAGGTGTCGCTGTATTCGGCTGGGAATACGGAGGAGCTGGTGGCGCATGTGACGGGAACCTACGCGTTGCCGCTGTGATCGCAAAACACTCGCCCACAAAAAAGCCCGACCGAAGTCGGGCTTTTTTATACAGCTATACAGCTAACTGAATGGCCTGAATTACAGGACGCTCAGCGGGTACTCGACGATCAGGCGGAAATCGTTAAGATCGCCGTCCAGGTCGTTATCGGCACGGTAGAAGGCGTTACGAATACGGAAGGACAGGTCTTTTGCTGCGCCTTCCTGAATTACGTATTTGGCTTCGATGTCCAGTTCGCGCTCTTCAGCGCTGCTGTCGGCCCCGTCAATAGTGATATTGTCGCCGATGGTATAACGGGTCATGAAGCTCAGGCCCGGGATGCCGTAAGAGGCCATATTGAGGTCGTAGCGAACCTGCCAGGACGTCTCGTCTTGATAGTTGAAGTCGGAGTACTGAACCGAGTTGCTCAACCAGATGGTGCCATTGCCGTCAACGCCATAGACGTAGCCGGTATCACCGCTGGAGCGCTGATGAGCCAGGGTGAACTTGTGAGCGCCCAGAGAGTAAGCGGTTGCCAGGCTCCAGATTTTGTTATCGACTTCACCCGAAAGCTTTTGGCCGTCGTCAGTGCTTCTGTAGAAGTTGAAGTCGAAATTCAGCGCCTGCTCTTCAGCCAACGGCAGGTTGTAATTCAAATTTACATAGCGCTTTTTGAAGTGATCTTCAACATCGGAGGCGTGGATTGCACCGCTGAAATTGTCGTTGAAGGCATAGCTCGCACCGATGATGTCGGCTTCTGTAAGAGCAAAAGTATCGCGATCGGTGCTGACTTGGCTGCTCAGAGCGGTGAAGCGGCCGGCAGTCAGTTCCAGGCCTTCGATTTCGTTGCTGGTCAGCAAGGTGCCGGTGGCGACTTCAGGCAGGATACGGCTGTCGTCGGTGCTGAATACTGGGCTACCGACAAACATGTTGCCATGCTTCAGGACGGTGTCAGAGATGCGGAACTTGATAGCGCCGCCTACTTCGGACTGAGTGTCTTCGCCGCGACCATCGCTATCAGTGTCAAACTGGCCGTGGCCGGCACGGTGGCGACCGCGACCGCTGTCGATCTTGATGCTGGACAGGCTGTGAGCGTCGAAGCCTACGCCTACGGTGCCTTGAGTGAAGCCGGATTCCAACAGCAGGCGGATGCCCAGACCGGTTTCTTCACGGTAGCTCTGAGCGTTGCGCTGAGGGCCGCCAGTGCGGTAATCACGGTTGTGGTAAAGAACACGGTTGAAGATGTTGAAGCTGGTGTCTTCAACAATACCCTTGGACTCGGATTGGCTCGAGGCGAATGCCATTTGGCTGGTGCCTGCTGCTACTGCGAGGGCGATAACGCTCCACTTCATCACTTGCATCGTGATTGCTCCTTGGTTTAGAAGAGTTGCGCCGGCCATTGTTTTGTTGTATGGACGGCTCTTTCTTTTTGTGTCGGCGGTAACTTATAGCACGCAGCCTTTATTGGCGATAGTTGCAATCTATTCATTACGAATTCTTTCTCGCCATGTCGCAAAGAGTGAAAAAGAATGTCGCATTTTTATAGCTTTCACTTGCGGCTGTTAGCGCCAACGGGCTTTCTCTACGGGAATCCGGGTTTTGCCGGCCTGTCTGTGCCATATGCAGGCCAGGCCCTAGTGTAGAGCAAGATTCGTGCTCAAAGTGCTTTCTAGTGTTTATTCGTTGATTCTCGCTCGCCTGAGCGGTTCTGACTTGGGGTTTTATCCAGGGCTCGTGCGTACTTCAAGTCCCCTGTTAACAATTTGCTAGCAACTTCTCAGCTGCTTGAACAAGCGATTGATAGGGAGTGCGAGAGGCGATTTGTGTTGCGCAGGCGGGCGGGTATGTAACCTGTGTATCGCCGCTATTACGGTAAGAAACAAAATGGTGCGCGAGGTGGTACGTCGGTGCTTGATTTTGGTGCGTGTAACCCTATTTTTGGGCTGTGGGTTTCT
The DNA here is from genome assembly GCF_946885885.1 of uncultured Pseudomonas sp. The sequence continues at coordinate 3,570 of NZ_CAMPHN010000236.1, read as the reverse complement.
GCGTTCTCTGCACTCGATGGGTGGATAGATCGTTAGAATGCGTCATCGATAGAACGCTCGGAGAAACTGCCATGTTCACCTTGGATGCGCGCTTGCAGCAGGACACCTTGTTTTTGGGGGACTTTGCGCTGTGCCGGTTGTTGCTGATGAACGACGCGCATTACCCTTGGTTCATTCTGGTGCCCAGGCGCGAGGCGGTCAGCGAGCTGTTCCAGTTGGATGCCGAGGAGCAGCAAATGCTGTGGCGGGAAACCACCTGGCTGGCGGAAAAGCTCAAAGATACCTTTGCGGCCGACAAGATGAATGTCGCGACCCTGGGTAATGTGGTCAGTCAGTTGCATATGCATGTGGTCGTGCGGCGCCGTGACGATGCGGCCTGGCCGGCGCCGGTCTGGGGTAAGCATGCGGCGCAGCCGTACAGCGAGCGGCAAGTGGCGGCAATCAAGGAGAAGTTGCAGCTGGTGCTGGCCGAGAACTTTTGTTTCGCGGAGGGCTGAGCGATGACTATGGAAGAGCGAATTACCGAACTTGAAAGCCGCTTGGCGTTTCAGGACGACACTATTCAAGCGCTGAACGACGTATTGGTGGCCCAGCAGCGGGTTATGGAGCGTATGCAATTGCAGCTGGTCGCATTGGCCAAGCGTCAGCAGGAATCGAGCAATCAGTTCGATATGACGGGCGATGAGGCGCCGCCACCGCATTATTGAGGGCGTGGGGGGCTCGGGTCGGTGAAATGAAAGGCTCTGTACCCGTTATGTGTTGCATGGGGCGTTCGGGGAAGCGTGGTCCTGCTTGCCCCGCGTCACCCTACGAGATTGAATCCTTCACACTTAAGCGCCCAAGTCTGAACGCAACACACTACTGGTATATAGCCAAATGAAAAGACCCGCTTTCAGATGGTCTGAAAGCGGGTCTTTGGTTTACGGCAACCGACTAGCGGCGGGTGGGCATTGCCGCGATCACGTCTTCGGCTTGCAGGCCTTTATCGCGCTGCATGACCGAAAACTCCACGCGCTGGCCTTCGACCAGGACGCGGTGGCCTTCGCCGCGGATGGCGCGAAAGTGCACAAAGATGTCATCGCCCGAGTCGCGAGAAATAAAGCCGAAGCCTTTGGATGTGTTGAACCATTTGACGGTACCGGTTTCACGGTCCGTCATGTCTTGCGGTGCGCCGGCGTTACGGGTTTGCAGGCGTAGGTTGGTGCCCAAGTGAAGCAGTACGGCCAGCAGCACGATCAGCACGCTGAACAGGCTGGCGGGTTGGTTGGCGATGACGGGCAGAGGTGCAAGTAAAACAAGGGCTTGCAGCAGGCTGGCGAGAGTCAGTAAGACGGAAACCGAGTTTTGCAGCTGATGGCGCAGGCCGGCATGCCAGATGGGTAGTTGTGGTGCGAGAATCAGGTTGAGCAAGCCGAGCGAAGCCAGAATCAAGGCCTCCGGGTGTTGCAGAAATGGCTGGGCGCTATCGCCGAGGCTGGGGGCAAAAGACAAGAGCAGGGCGGCTAGGCCCGTTATCAGGTGGACGATTTTCAGCATGTTGAATGAGCTCGCTAATTTATTTGGACGCCAGGAAGAGCTGGTCGCGCGGACCGGGTTGAAATGAAGGAGGTTGGGTCGCGCGAAAACAGCCTATGCACCAACTTGAAGAGGGCGGGTTGATGGCACGGGGCGTATTTAACAGCAAACGGGAGGGCGACTCAAATCAAGCGGATAGGGCCGGCTCCGGTGCGGAGGGATGAACTTGATTGCGCCCATTGCGTTTGGCTTCGTAGAGGGCGTCGTCGGCGCGGGTGATCAGGCTTTCAAGATCGTCGCCGGCCTTGGCCAGTGAGTAGCCGAAAGAGGCGGTGACGCTGTCGAGAATTTGATCGGTACTGCGTACTTTGATCCGCAGCGACTGGATTTTGAGTCGCAGTTTGTCGGCAAAAGCGTGAGCGTGGGTGCTATTGGGGCATTCGCGCAGGATTACGCAGAACTCCTCTCCGCCATAGCGCGCCGCCATGGCGTTGGCGGGCAACAGGCTGCGCATGAGTTGGCCGACATGCTGTAGCACCCGGTCGCCGAGCGGGTGGCCGTATTGATCGTTGAATTCCTTGAAGTGGTCGATATCCAGCATGATCAGCGCGACGCCTTCATGGCCTTGGTCCAAAGTTTGTTCGAGTAAGCGATTGAAGGCGTGCCGATTGAACACCTGGGTCAGGCTGTCGAGCGTCGCGGCCAGGTGGGCGCGATCCAATTGGCTGCGCAGGTGTTTTATCTCTTCTTGCGCTGCCCGCAGGCGGTGTAGAAATTTTTCCTGCTGATTCTGCATCTGCTGGGTGTTTTCCTGCAGCTCGATCAACACATTGGGCAGGTCGTCGATGACCGGCTCCTGCAGGGCCGCAAGACCCTGTTCAAGGCTGGCTTGGTAATTGCGGCTACCCATGACGCTGGTTGCGATATTGCCTTCGATATCGTCTACCAGTTCGATGACTTGCTGTTGGCCCGAGCGTGCCTCTTCCAGTTCGCCGCGAATGATGTACTCGCGGAATAGTTTCACCGCAATTTCCGGGGGGAAACTGTCGAAGTTGCTGAGCGTTTTATCCAGCCGCTGGTTCAGCTCCGGTTCATTGCCTCGGCTGTAGGTGTACCAGAGGGCGTAATGCACCGGGTTGGGCGGAATATCGTGGCGAACCATCAGTGGTACGGCTTGACGAAGGAGTGCCGCCGCCTCGCGAGTTTCCTCGGGATACAGCTCCAGAATGGACGGTGGCTTGTTTGACTTACTCATGCCTGTCACTGCGATGGGGTACGAATGTGCAAAGCATAGAACAGGCAAGTATCGGGCGCATAGCAAAAGACCCGACGAATCGGGTCTTTGTGAACGTCCAGCGGTTTATTCGGCCAGCAGGCTGCGTAGCATCCAAGCGGTTTTCTCATGCACTTGCATGCGCTGGGTCAGCAGGTCGGCGGTGGGTTCGTCGCTGACTTTTTCCAGTAGCGGGAAAACGCCACGGGCGGTACGCACCACGGCTTCTTGGCCTTGGACCAGTTGTTTGATCATGTCGGGGGCGCTGGGCACGCCTTCTTCCTCTTTAATGGAGGATAGACGGGCATAGGCCGCATAGGTGCCGGGCGCCGGAAAGCCGAGGGCGCGGATACGTTCGGCGATCTGATCGACCGCCAGGGCTAGTTCGGTGTACTGCCCCTCGAACATCAGGTGCAGGGTATTGAACATCGGCCCTGTTACGTTCCAGTGGAAGTTGTGGGTTTTCAGGTACAGGGTGTAGGTATCGGCGAGTAGCCGCGATAGGCCTTCGGCGATTGCTGCGCGATCCTGTTCGGCGATACCGATATTGATTTCCATACCTTCTTCCTCTCTGTTGGGTGAATGAAAAATAGTACACAGATTCTTAGGGTCTGTTGCCGTTTCAGCGCAAGCCGCGTTGCTGCGAAAAATCTCGCCATGGCCGGGCGGCGCTCCGCTAGGCGTAGGACGCAGGTAATGGACTAGCAGGCCGTTGAAAAAATAGGCATTAACTGCCCCAACCCATTCGGGGTGATGCTTTTTTAAGCGCTTGGGCCTAACTG
>NZ_CAMPHN010000235.1 GCF_946885885.1 uncultured Pseudomonas sp. | reverse complement strand
GGGCCGCGCTGAAGCGCGTTAGCCGCAAGCGGCTTGCCGAGCCTGTTTTTAACGCTGTAGCGGCAACGCAGGTAGTTTTTCAACGGCCTGCTAGTCGTTACGCCGCTGGCGCCGCTCATAACGCGCCAGCAACGGCTGGGTGCTGATGCCATGCAGCAGGATGCTCAGCGCCACCACCGAGAGCACCAGGTCGATCGCATCGGCCGCCAGCGCCTCCGGTAAACCGTGGCTGAGCGCGTAACCCAGGTAATACAGACTGCCGACCCCACGAATGCCGAACCAACCGAGCAGCCAGCGTTGTCCAGGACTGACCAGCCCGCCGCGTAGCAGCAACCACACCGCCAGCGGGCGGATCGCGCCGAACAACAAAGCGCCGAGCAACAGTGCGCGCCAGTCCCAATGCGCCGCCACCACCACCCCGAGAATGGTCACCAGCAGCACCTCCAGCGCACGCTCGAGCACATTGCCGAACGACAGGATATCGCCGACCAACACCCCGGCCGCCGCGCTCGGATCGGCGATTTTCACGCTGCTGGAGTCGCAGCGGTCGCCGTCGACGGGCAAACGTGGCACCTCGTGAGAGACCATCACCTCGGCCGGTGTCGATGAACCGACGGTGGCGATTTCCGCGTGGCGCAGGCCGACGCCCGCGGCGAAGGTGGCGAGAAAGCCCCAGGCGCCGATCAACTCGGCGAATACGTAGGACAGCGCGATCAGCGCCAGGGCCAGAAAGTCGTTGGGCGATATCGAGGTATCGCCATGCCGTGCCCGCAGGAAAATCGCCAGGCGCCCGACCAGTCGGCCGAGGCCGAAACCGACCAGCAACCCGGCCGGCAAAGCCCAGAGCAGGCGCTCGATAAACCAGTTATCCAGCCAAACGAACGTCAGGCCGTCATAGTCGATAAACAACAGGGCGAAAACCACAAAAGGGAAAGCCACGCCATCGTTGAATCCCGCCTCGCCGGTCAAACCGTAGCGCACGCGGTCGCAATCGCGGGAGCTACTGACCTGCACCAGACTCGCCAGCACCGGATCGGTGGGGGCCAATACCGCGCCGATCAGCAATGCCAGCCCCAGGGGTAGGCCCAACAGGTAATGGCAGACCAGCGTCACTCCGCCGATTGTCAGGAGCATCACCGGCCCGGCGAGCAGGTAGGCGCCGATCCAGGCCGGATGACCAAAGCGCAAGCGCAGTTTCAGCCCGCTGACGAACAGCGAGACCAGTACCCCGACCTCGGTCAGGTGCTCCATCCAGCTGGCGATATCCTGGAACTCGATCTGCCACAGGCCGATGCCGAGCTGGCCGATCAGCAGGCCGAAACCCAGGTAGAGCACCGAGGTGGTGACCGGCAGCCAGCGCACGTAAGTCGAGGCCAGCGCCATCAGCAGCAGCAAGGTGCCGAGTACGGCCATCCATTGGAGGAAGCTCATCACCGAAAGCGAATACCTGGTTAATGCGCAACGTAGCGCCATAGCAGGCTGTTGAAAAACGACCTGCGTTGCCATCGCGGCGTTAAAAACAGGCTCGTGCGCGAGTCCTTGCGCTGGCTGCCTCGCCTACGTTTTTCAACGGCCTGATAGAGCTTCGAACCACGGACGCCCGTGTCGGTTCAGGGTGAATCGCGGCTATTCGCCGGCAGTGCTACGCGTGCGGCAAACCCCGGCCCGGCAGCTATTGGCCTGGTGCTCCGGCACCTCCCGCATCAAGCGGCGGGTCACCCCGTTGGTCCAACCGAAGCCGTCCTGCAGCGGATACTCGCCCCCCTTGGCGTGATCTGCCGAAGGCCGCAGCACATACTTTTCCACCAGCTTGCTTTCGCGCTCGAACAGGTCGGTGACAATCGCCAACCAGCGTTGCTCGATCTCGTCGGCCAGCTCATTCCGGCCGTAGCGCTGCAAGCCGCGAATGCCAATCCATTGCAGCGGCGCCCAGCCATTGGGTCGGTCCCACTGCTCGTTGCTGCGCACCTGGGTGGTGGCCAGACCGCCGGGCGCCAGCAACTCGCGCTCGACGGTCTCCGCGACGCATCCGGCCTGCGCGTCGCTGGCCATCCCCACGAACAGCGGCGTCAGCATGGCGGCCGTGAGGCTGGGCCGCGGGCCGGCCTTTTTCCAGTCGTAATCCAGATACGCCCCGGCGGCGGCGTTCCACAGGTACCGGTCGACCGCAGCCTTGCGCGCCTCGGCACGCCGATGAAATTCGTCGGCCGACTGGACGTCACCCTTGACCCGGCTCAAGCGGGCAATCTGCGTCTCCAGTTTGTAGAGGAAACTGTTGAGGTCCACCGGCACTATGGCCGTGGTGCGGATGCTCGACAGATGCTGCGGGTCGTCCAACCAACGCGAACTGAAATCCCAACCGGACTCGGCCGCGGCGCGCAGATCGCGGTACACCTCACTCGGCGGTCGCGGGCTTTGCTTGGCCGTCGCCACATCTTCGCGATAAGCCTCCTCGCGCGGCGTATCGCGGTCGTCCCAGTAACGGTTGAGCAGCACGCCTCGCTCCAGGCACAGGCAACGGCGATGGCATTCGCCCGGCCCGAGCAGTTCGGCGCCGTCCATCCAATAGGCGTATTCCTTGCGCAATTGCGGCAGGTAATCGCTGGCGCGGCGAATCCCGCGCTCCTCGAACAGATCGGTCATCAAGGCGAACACCGGCGGCTGCGAGCGGCTCAGGTAATAGGAGCGGTTGCCATTGGGCACATGGCCGTAGGTGTCGATCAGGTAGGCGAAGTTGTCCGCCATGGCACGCAACAACTCGCACTGCCTGCTCTCGTCCAGGCCGAGCATGATGAAATGCGAGTCCCAGTAATACAGCTCGGTGAAACGGCCGCCGGGCACTACGTATTCGCAGGGCAACGGCAGCAGCGAGGAGCGCTGCGGGTGGCTTTGCGGGTGACGGGTCAACACCGGCCAAAGCCGGTCGATGTGCTCGGCCAACGTGTTGTTCGGGTTGGCGACGAACTCTTCGGGCTGATACTGGAACAGGCTGAAATGCTCGTAGACGAAGCTGCCGAGATCGAAATCCGGATCGTCGCGCTGGGCCCGGTAGGCATCCAGAATGCGCTCCGGGTAACCGTGCGGCGCGCAGTCGACGAAAGTTTTACTGTCGGCAAAGATGTGGCTGCTCTGTACTGCGACGAATAATTCCTGGTAGCGGTCGGCCGGCGACAGCGTGTCAGCGGCGCCGACCCGTTCCAGCGCACTGCCGAATGGATCGGCCTGCCCGTTGCGGCTCATTGCCCGCGCGCCCGGCAAGCGCCCCGCGCTCGACCTGGGCTCCGTGTCAGCCGATTGTTCCGTCTCATGAATCCCTCCCGGCGATTACAACGTCGATAGAGTTGAGACGGACAGACGGCCGACACGTTCCCCCTGAAACGCAGCGACGTCCGCCCCGGCGCCGCTAGTCGGCCAAACGGCGCAACAACCGCGCCTGCAATTGCTCCAGCTCGGCGGGCTCGGCCTTGCCCCCGGCATGCACGCTGAGTGTTTCCCCGGCGAAGCGCGGCACTATATGCATATGCAGGTGAAACACCGTCTGCCCGGCCGGCGCACCGTTGAACTGTGCGACCTGCACGCCGTCCGGCGCCAGCTCGTCGATCAACACCCGGGTCAACCGCTGCACCACCGCCATGACCTTGGCCAGGCTATCGGTATCGATCTCGAGAATATTGCGCGCCGCCACCCGCTTGGGGATCACCAGGGTGTGACCGTAGGACTGCGGAAACACATCGAGAAACGCCAGCACCTCCTCGTCCTCGTACAGCTTGTAGCAAGGGGCCTCGCCGCGGATGATCTGGGCAAAGATATTCTGTGCATCGTAGTCGCCATGCAGGCTCATAAAAGGCTCCATCGCCGGGAAAAGACAAGCCCGCACCATACCGATTCGCATCGACGCGGGAAACCGCGGCGCGGCGGCCATCAGTCAGGTCGATGCCGACTACTATGACTATCGATTTCCTCGATACGCGCGTCGGTGGTTTTATTGTCCCCGGCAACACCCGTGCGAACGTCCGTCGCAGCGACCCGCCCTCACCACCCCGAGCGGCACATTGGCTGCCGGCGTCCACGGCCCCCATAACGCCCGCTCGATGCCCCGGCGCCGAGCTGCCTGGTTCCACAAAACAACGATTGGAAGCGCCATGTCAGACCATCCCATCACCGAAAAATGGCCCGCCACCCAGCCCGAGCGCCTGCAGCTTTATTCGCTGCCCACGCCGAACGGGGTCAAGGTCTCGATCATGCTGGAAGAGCTCGGCCTGCCTTACGAGCCGCATCTGGTCGATTTCCAGCACGATGACCAATTCTCGCCGGCGTTCCTCTCGCTCAACCCGAACAACAAGATCCCCGCGATCCTCGACCCCGACGGCCCGGACGGCAAACCGCTGGCGCTGTTCGAATCCGGCGCGATACTGCTCTATCTCGCGGAAAAAACCGGCCAGTTGCTGCCCAAGGACGCGGCCGGGCGCTACGAAACCATCCAATGGCTGATGTGGCAGATGGGCGGTGTCGGGCCGATGTTCGGCCAGCTCGGCTTCTTCCATAAGTTCGCCGGCAAGGATTACGAGGACAAACGCCCGCGCGACCGCTACGTCGCCGAAGCCAAACGCCTGCTCGGCGTGCTCGACCAGCGCCTCAATGGCCGCCAATGGCTGATGGGCGACACCTATACCATCGCCGACATCGCCGTGTTCCCCTGGGTACGCACGCTGATCGACTTCTACCAGGCCGGCGAACTGGTGGAGATCGAACACTTCCCCCAGGTCACCCGGGCACTCAAGGCGTTCGTTTCGCGCCCGGCGGTGATCCGCGGGTTGAACATTCCGCAACGCGGTTGAGTGGCGGATCGAGGTGCGCGGATCCGCCACTGCGGGTATCTTCTGCGCACCCTCGTTATCCCAGGATTCAGCCGTTCCATGCGCACTTCCCTTCTCCAGACCGCCCTGCTCAGCGCGGCGATGCTGTACGCGACGGCCCCGCTCGCCCAGGTAGAGGTCAAAGCCGCCCCACACAGCAATCTCGGCTCGCTACTGGCCGTGAAAATCTCCGAAGAAATCGCCCCTGGCGACTACGAAGCGCTGCTGAGCGGGATCAAAGCCAACCCCGGTACCTTCGCCCGCAAGATCGCCCTGCTCGATAGCATCGGCGGCAGCGCACCCGAAGCCATCCGCATCGGCCGCCTGCTGCGCGAAACCGGCTTCGACACCCTGGTGCCGTCCAACGGCGTCTGTCAGGGCAGCTGCATCTACCTGCTGGCCGCCGGCCTGAAAAAGACCGTAAAAGGCCATGTCGGCCTGCATCGCCCGCACTTCCCCAGCGGCGAATCCGCCCAGGCCCAGCGCCTGCACAAAGCCCAACGCTACGACCCGGCCGCTTACTTCCGCGAGATGAAGGTCCCGCCACGCCTGGCGCAGGACATGCAACGCATCGAACCGCACAGAATGCGCGTGCTGACCGAGAAGGAGTTGAAGGGTTACGGGCTGCTGTGATTGGCGCTTGGCCTTGCTTGCGGGAAAGCATCGCAGCCGAGGCCACACCTACGGATTGGTAGGATGGGTTGAGCGCAGCGATACCCATCAAGCGATCGATCAGACGGCGGATGCGTGTGCCGCGCCTGTCGGCCTATATAGCCCAGTACGGTGATGATCCCCTATCGTTGCCGGACCACGACCGCTACTGAACACCTTCGCCGAACCGCGGTCTGCCCTTTTCCATCACAAAGCTTTTGTGAGTATTCAAGGAGGAAACCAGGTGATACACCCGCAAAAATTCTGGGACAAGAGCGCGCCCAAGTACGCCAAAAGTCCGATTCGGGACGAAATCAGCTATCGCAAGAAACTGGCCATCACCCAGCAGCATTTCCGCCCCGACTGGGCGGTATTCGAGTTCGGCTGCGGTACCGGCAGCACGGCAATTGCCCACGCGCCCCACGTCAAACATATCCTCGCCACCGATATCTCGGGCGAGATGCTGGCAATCGCCAAAGACAGGGCGCGGGATGCCGGCGTCGAGA
>NZ_CAMPHN010000234.1 GCF_946885885.1 uncultured Pseudomonas sp. | reverse complement strand
CGCCCGCTGGATAATCAGGAGTTTTTCATCCGCCTTGGTCAGAAACTGATCAAGGCGTTGGATGCGATCACCGTCGACGGTTTTGTGTTCCGCACCGATATGCGCTTGCGGCCCTATGGTTCGTCGGGTTCGCTGGTGTTCAGTTTCAACGCGCTGGAACAGTACTACCAGGATCAGGGGCGCGACTGGGAGCGCTACGCGATGATCAAGGCGCGGGTGGTCGGCGGCGATCAGCAGGCCGGCGCGCGCCTGCTGGACATGCTGCGGCCCTTCGTTTATCGGCGCTACCTGGACTTCTCCGCGATCGAAGCGCTACGCACCATGAAGCAGCTGATCCAGCAGGAGGTGCGGCGCAAGGGCATGGCCGAGAACATCAAGCTCGGCGCCGGCGGCATCCGCGAGGTGGAGTTCATCGCCCAGGCGTTTCAGCTGATCCATGGCGGTCGCGACCTCAGCTTGCAGCAGCGCCCGCTGCTCGGTGTGTTGAAAACGCTCGAAGGGCAGGGCTATCTGCCGGCTGCGGTGGTCAAGGAGCTGCGCGAGGGCTACCAGTTTCTGCGCTACACCGAACACGCCTTGCAGGCGATCGACGACCGGCAGACGCAAATGCTCCCGGATAACGACCAGGATCGGGCGCGGATCGCCTTTATCATGGGCTTCGACAGCTGGCAGGCGTTCCATGAGCGGCTGATGCACTGGCGCGGTCGGGTCGATTGGCATTTCCGTCAGGTGATCGCCGACCCTGACGAGGATCTCGAGGGCGTCGATGACGAGGTGGTCGGCGGCGAGTGGCTGTCGCTGTGGGAGGATGTGCAGGACGAGGAAGCCGCCTGCCGGCAACTGGCCGAGGCGGGATTCGACGATGCGCAGGCGGCCTGGCAGCGCCTGGCCGGATTGCGTAACGGTAACCAGGTGCGCGCCATGCAGCGGCTCGGCCGCGAGCGTCTGGACGCCTTTATGCCGCGGCTGTTGGCCCAGGCGGCAGAGCACGATAACCCTGATCTGGTGCTGGAGCGGGTGTTGCCGCTGATCGAGGCGGTGGCGCGGCGCTCGGCCTACCTGGTGTTGCTGACGGAAAACCCCGGCGCCCTGCAACGCCTGATGACGCTGTGCGCGGCGAGCCCCTGGATCGCCGAACAAATCACCCGCTTCCCATTACTGCTCGATGAGCTGCTCAACGAGGGGCGTCTATTCAAACCGCCGCTGGCGCCGGAGTTGGCCGCCGAGCTGCGCGAACGCCTGATGCGCATCCCCGAGGACGACCTGGAACAGCAGATGGAGGCGCTGCGGCACTTCAAGTTGGCCCACCGCCTGCGTGTGGCGGCCTCGGAGATCGCCGGCAGCCTGCCGTTGATGAAGGTCAGCGATTACCTGACCTGGCTGGCCGAGGCGATTCTCGAACAGGTGCTGGCGTTGGCCTGGCGCCAGACCGTGGCCAAGCATGGCGTGCCGCTGCGGGCCGACGGTAGCCCCTGCGACCCCGATTTCATCATTGTCGGCTACGGCAAAGTCGGCGGCATCGAATTGGGTCATGGCTCGGATCTGGACCTGGTATTCATCCACAGCGGCGACCCGCAAGCCGAAACCAGCGGCGCCAAACCGATCGACGGTGCGCAGTTCTTCAATCGCCTGGGCCAGCGGATCATTCACCTGCTGACGGCACAGACCAATTCCGGCCAGCTTTACGAGGTGGATATGCGCTTGCGGCCCTCCGGCGCCGCCGGCCTGTTGGTCAGCTCGCTCGGTGCCTTCGAGCGCTACCAGGAAAACGAAGCCTGGACCTGGGAACACCAGGCGTTGGTACGCGCGCGGGTGCTGGTCGGTTGCCCGCGGGTGGGCAAAGCGTTCGAGGCGGTGCGGGCGCAGGTTCTGGGGCGTGAGCGCGATCTGGATAAGCTGCGCGCCGAGGTCAGCGAGATGCGCGCGAAAATGCGCGACAACCTCGGCAGCAAGGTCACCGCCGCCGGCACCGCGGCCAATGCCTTCGAAGCCACGGCCCCGTTCGATCTGAAGCAGGACGCCGGTGGTATCGTCGATATTGAATTTATGGTGCAATACGCCGCCCTGGCGTGGTCGCGACAGTACCCGGAGTTGCTGGAGTTCACCGATAACATCCGCATTCTGGAAGGGCTGGAGCGTGTCGGTTTGTTGCCGGGCGAAGATGCCCGCTTGTTGCAGGATATCTATAAGGCCTACCGTTCGGCCGCGCACCGCCAAGCCTTGCAAAAGCAGCCGGGGGTGATCGGCGGCGATCAGTTCCAGACGCAGCGGCGCGATGTGATGCGCATCTGGCGGGAGCTGGGTTTGAGTTGAATATGAGGAAGTCGGGCGCGGTTTGCGGTCGGCTACGCTGTACCAATCGAACTAATGTAGCTACCGAATTCATGTGGCTACCGAATTTAAGGAGCAGGCAACTATGTCGATGGCCGACCGTGATGGCGTGATCTGGTATGACGGCGAACTGGTGCCGTGGCGCAACGCGACCACCCATGTGCTGACCCACACCCTGCACTACGGCATGGGCGTATTCGAAGGCGTGCGCGCCTACGACACCCCACAAGGCACTGCGATTTTCCGCCTGCAGGCACACACCGATCGGCTGTTCGACTCGGCCCATATCATGGGCATGAAGATTCCCTTCTCCAAAGACGAAATCAACGAAGCCACCCGCGCCGCGGTGCGCGAGAACAACCTGGAAAGCGCCTATATCCGCCCGATGGTGTTCTACGGATCCGAAGCCATGGGCCTGCGCGCCAGCGGCCTGAAGGTGCAGGTGATAGTCGCCGCCTGGAGCTGGGGCGCCTATATGGGCGACGAAGCCCTGCAAGTCGGGATCAAGGTGCGCACCAGCTCCTTCACCCGCCATCACGTCAACATTTCCATGACCCGCGCCAAGGCCAACGGCAACTACATCAACTCGATGCTGGCCTTGCAGGAAGCCGTCTCCGGCGGCGCCGACGAGGCCATGCTGCTGGATACCGAAGGCTACGTGGCCGAAGGCTCGGGCGAGAACATCTTCCTGGTGCGCAACGGCGTGATCTACACCCCGGAAGTCACCTCCTGCCTGAACGGCATCACCCGCAACACCATCCTGACCCTGGCCGCCGAGCATGGCATCCAGGTGGTCGAGAAGCGCATCACCCGCGATGAGGTGTATATCGCCGACGAAGCCTTCTTCACCGGCACCGCCGCCGAAGTCACGCCGATCCGCGAGGTCGATGGCCGGCAGATCGGCGCCGGCCGCCGAGGCCCGGTGACCGAAAAGCTGCAAACCGCCTACTTCGACTTGGTCACCGGCAAAACCGCCAACCACGCTGAATGGCGCACGCTGGTTAAATGACCCGTAGGTTGGGTCGAGCCGCGCAGGCTGAGCGCGACGAAGCCCAACATGACGCAGATCATGCGGCGTCCGTTGGGCTTCGTCGCTACGCTCCTCAACCCAACCTACGTTGTGAGCTTATGAATATCCTGATTATCGGCCCCAGTTGGGTGGGCGACATGGTGATGGCGCAGACGCTGTTCAGCTGCCTGAAACAGCGCCACCCGGACTGTGAAATCGACGTGTTGGCGCCCGACTGGAGCCGGCCGATACTCGAGCGCATGCCCGAAGTGCGTCAGGCCCTGAGCTTTCCTCTGGGCCATGGCGTGCTCGAACTGGCGACCCGGCGCAAGATCGGCAAGTCGCTGGCTGGCCAATACGATCAGGCGATTCTGCTGCCCAACTCGCTGAAATCCGCCCTGGTGCCGTTTTTCGCCGGTATTCCCACGCGCACCGGCTGGAAGGGCGAAATGCGCTACGGGCTGCTCAACGACGTGCGCATTCTGGATAAAGAACGCTACCCGCTGATGATCGAGCGCTTTATGGCGTTGGCCTACGAGCCGGGTGCCGAGCTGCCCCAGCCGTATCCACGACCGGCACTGCGGATCGAGCCGGCCAGCCGCGATGTGGCGTTGGCTAAGTTCGGTCTGAGCCTGGATCGCCCGGTGCTGGCGCTCTGTCCCGGCGCCGAATTCGGCATCGCCAAGCGCTGGCCGAGCGAGCATTACGCCCGGGTCGCCGAGGCGAAGATCCGTCTTGGCTGGCAGGTGTGGCTGTTCGGCTCGAAGAACGATCACCCGGTCGGCGAAGAAATTCGCATGCGTCTGATTCCCGGCCTGCGCGAGGAAGCGACGAACCTGGCCGGCGAGACCAGCCTGGCCGAGGCGATCGACCTGCTGTCCTGCGCCGGCGCTGTGGTCTCCAACGATTCCGGGTTGATGCATGTGGCGGCGGCGCTCAGTCGCCCGCTGGTGGCGGTCTATGGCTCCACCTCGCCTGGCTTTACTCCGCCGCTGGTCGAACAGGTGGAAATCGTCCGCCTGGGCCTCGAATGCAGCCCCTGTTTCGATCGCACCTGCCGCTTCGGCCACTACAACTGCCTGCGCGAACTCAAGTCGGGCTCGGTGATCGAGGCGCTCGATCGCCTGGTGGCCGATCCGCTAGAGGTCCAATAGTGCGGGTTTTGCTGGTCAAGACTTCCTCGCTCGGCGACGTCATCCATACGCTCCCGGCGTTGACCGATGCCGCGCGCGCGATACCCGGTATCCAGTTCGATTGGGTGGTGGAAGAAGGCTTCGCCGAGATTCCTGCCTGGCACCCGACCGTCGCCCAGGTGATTCCGGTGGCGATCCGCCGTTGGCGTAAGCACCTCTGGCAGACTCTCAGGAGCGGCGAGTGGACGCGCTTCAAGCAGCGCTTGAAAGAAAGCCGCTACGACCTGGTGATCGATGCCCAGGGCCTGCTGAAAAGCGCCTGGTTGACCCGTTACGTCAAGGCGCCGGTCGCCGGGCTGGACCGCTTTTCCGCGCGCGAACCGCTTGCCAGTCGCCTGTACGACCGCGTCTACGCGGTGCCGCGCGAACAGCACGCGCTGCAGCGTGTGCGTCAGCTGTTCGCCGAGGCTCTCGGCTATCCCGTGCCGCAGGATGTCGGCGATTATGGCCTGAACCGTGCACAGCTGGCCGGTGCTGTGACCCAGCCCTATCTGTTGTTTCTGCATGGCACCACCTGGCCTAGCAAGCATTGGCCGGAAGCCAATTGGCGCGAGTTGGCCGAGCACATGAGCGCTCAGGGCTGGGCGATTCGTTTGCCCTGGGGCAATGCCGACGAGCGCGCGCGCGCCGAGCGCCTGGCCGCCGGTCTGGCTAACGTCGCAGTGCTGCCGAAGCTGAATCTGGCCGGCGTGGCCAAGGTGATCGCCGGCGCTAGCGCTTGTGTGGCGGTGGATACTGGCCTGGGCCACCTGGCGGCGGCGCTGGATGTACCGAGCATTTCCCTTTATGGTCCGACCCGGCCGGGCCGGGTCGGAGCTTACGGCCGCTCGCAGATTCACCTGTGCGCCACCGGCCCGGATGCCGGTTTGGGCGACCGCCACAAGCCCTGCTTCGATACCCTGACGCCGCGGCGGGTGGCGACCGAGCTGGAGGCTTTGTTATTGGCCGAGGAAGCCGTTTGATGTCGCTGCCGAGAATTTTCCCCGGATTTCGTCCGGGCTACATGATTGAAGGGCGCGTCTGATGCAGCTGGCTTTTATCCTCTACAAATATTTCCCCTATGGCGGTTTGCAGCGCGACTTCATGCGCATCGCCCTGGAGTGCCAGGCGCGCGGCCATGCCATTCGCGTGTATACGCCGATCTGGGAAGGCGAGGTGCCGGCCGGCTTCGAGGTCGTGGTGGTGCCGGTCAAGGCGCTGTTCAATCACAAGCGCAACGAGAAACTCAGCGCCTGGATCGCCGGCGACCTGGCCAAGCGCCCGGTGGATCGGGTGGTGGGCTTCAACAAGATGCCGGGGCTGGATGTCTATTACGCCGCCGACGGCTGCTTCGAAGATAAAGCACAGACCCTGCGCAACCCGATCTACCGCCGCTGGGGGCGCTACAAACACTTCGCCGACTACGAGCGTGCGGTGTTCGCGCCAGGCGCCAAGACCGAAATCCTGATGATTTCCGAAGTGCAGCAACCGCTGTTCATCAAGCACTACCACACCCCGCGGCAGCG
>NZ_CAMPHN010000233.1 GCF_946885885.1 uncultured Pseudomonas sp. | reverse complement strand
CCGTCGCCCACGGCGTCAGCCAGAGCGCCGAGCTGAACCGCCTGGATAGCGAACTACGCGCCGCCGCCCAATTGATTCTGCAAGACGTGATCGATGATTTCGTGCCGCAGATCGAAGCCGAACTGAAACGCCGCCTCAGCGCCCGCCTGAGCCGCCTGCTGCCGCCACGTAAGTAGCGCAGCTGGAGGTTGAGTCCGTTGGGTTAGCGGCGTTTATCGCGGCTCAACCAGCGACATAGCCCTCGGCAGCCGCGTAACCTAACAAAGATGTTATGCGGTATTGCGGATGATCAGCCGCTGGTCATGCGCTTCGGCACAGACTTGGCCATCCACGGTCGTACCGGAGCACCGTGCAGACGCCTTGTTGGGTTACGCGGCGCCCATCCACCGCGTTGCGACAACTGACATGGAACGCCGCTAACCAACCTACGGACTGCAAGTTGCCCCGCGTCCCACGTTCAAGACGCCTCCCCGCTTGTAGCTTGGCGCTTATGGCTGGCGCTTATAGGCGTTATACTTGCCGGCTTTTCCGTCTAGCCGTCATAAGGGTCCCGCCGCGCATGGACAAGACCTACCAGCCGCACGCCATTGAAACCGCCCTGTACCAGAACTGGGAGGCGAACAACTATTTCGCCCCGCAGGGTTCGGGCGAGCCCTACACCATCATGATCCCGCCGCCGAACGTCACCGGCAGCCTGCACATGGGCCATGGTTTCAACAACTCGATCATGGATGCGCTGATCCGTTTCCGCCGCATGCAGGGCCGCAACACCCTGTGGCAGCCGGGCACCGACCACGCGGGCATCGCCACCCAGATGGTGGTCGAGCGCCAGCTGGCCGCTGAAGGCATCGGCCGTCACGACCTGGGCCGCGAGAAGTTCTTGGAAAAAGTCTGGGAATGGAAGGAGCAGTCCGGTGGCACCATCACCCGGCAGATCCGCCGCCTGGGCAGTTCGGTGGATTGGTCGCGCGAGCGCTTCACCATGGATGAAGGTCTGTCGGAGGCCGTTAAAGAGGCGTTCGTACGCCTGCACCAGGACGGCCTGATCTATCGCGGCAAGCGCCTGGTCAACTGGGACACCAAGTTCCATACCGCCATTTCCGACCTCGAAGTGGAAAACCACGACGAGAAAGGCAGCCTGTGGAACCTGCGCTACCCGCTGGCCGACGGCAACAAGACCGCCGACGGCAAGGACTATCTGATAGTCGCCACCACCCGCCCGGAAACCATGCTCGGCGACAGCGCCGTCGCGGTTAACCCGAACGACGAACGCTACCAGGCATTGATCGGCACCTATGTCGAGCTGCCATTGGTGGGCCGACGCATCCCGATCATCGCCGACGATTACTGCGACCCCGAGTTCGGCACCGGCTGCGTGAAAATCACCCCGGCCCACGACTTCAACGACTATGAAGTCGGCAAACGCCACAACCTGCCGCTGATCAATATCTTCGACAAAAACGCCGCGGTGCTCGCCACCGCCCAGGTGTTCAACATCGACGGCAGTGTCAATACCGAGATCGATGGCAGCCTGCCGGCCGAATACGCCGGCCTGGACCGCTTCGAGGCGCGCAAGCGAATCGTTGCGGCTTTCGAAGCCGCCGGCCTGCTGGAAGGTATCGACGCCCACGCCCTGAAAGTGCCGAAAGGCGACCGCTCCGGCACCGTGATCGAGCCCTGGCTGACCGACCAATGGTACGTCTCCACCAAGCCGCTGGCGGAACCGGCGATCAAGGCCGTGGAAGACGGCGCGATCCAGTTCGTGCCCAAGCAGTACGAGAATATGTACTTCAGCTGGATGCGCGATATCCAGGACTGGTGCATCAGCCGCCAGCTGTGGTGGGGCCACCGTATTCCGGCTTGGTACGACGACGCCGGCAACGTCTACGTCGGCCGCAACGAGGCGGAAGTACGCGCCAAGCATAACCTCGGCGACGCCAACCTGCGCCAGGACGAAGACGTGCTCGACACCTGGTTCAGCTCGGGCCTGTGGACCTTCTCCACCCTCGGCTGGCCGCAGCAGACCGAATTCCTCAAGACCTTCCACCCCACCGACGTGCTGGTCACCGGCTTCGACATCATCTTCTTCTGGGTCGCGCGGATGATCATGCTGACCATGCACCTGGTGAAGAACGACGACGGCACGCCGCAAGTGCCGTTCAAGACCGTCTACGTCCATGGACTGGTGCGCGACGGCCAGGGCCAGAAGATGTCCAAGTCCAAGGGCAACGTGCTCGACCCGCTGGATATCGTCGACGGCATCAGCCTCGACGCCCTGCTGGAAAAACGCACCAGCGGCATGATGCAGCCCAAACTGGCCGAGAAGATCGCCAAGCAGACCCGCGCCGAATTCCCCGACGGCATCGCCGCCTACGGCACCGACGCCCTGCGCTTCACCAATCTGGCGCTGGCCTCCACCGGCCGCGACATCAAGTTCGACATGGGCCGGGTCGAGGGTTACCGCAACTTCTGCAACAAGATCTGGAACGCCGCCAACTTCGTCATCGAGAACACCGACGGCCAGGATTGCGGTGTAAATGGCGAGCCGGTGGAGCTGTCCTCTGTGGACCGCTGGATCATCTCCGCCCTGCAACGCACCGAAGCCGAAGTCACCCGCCAACTCGACGCCTTCCGCTTCGACCTGGCCGCGCAAGCGCTCTACGAATTTATCTGGGACGAGTACTGCGCCTGGTACCTGGAACTGGTCAAACCGGTGCTATGGGACGAGAACGCGCCTATCGAGCGTCAGCGCGGCACCCGTCGCACCCTGGTGCGGGTGCTGGAAGTGGCGCTGCGCCTGGCCCACCCGTTCATGCCGTTCATCACCGAAGAGATCTGGCAACGGATCAAGGCTCAGGCCGGCTGCCCTCAAGGTGGAGAGCGTGGCGAGACCATCATGTTGCAGGCCTGGCCGGTGGCCAACGAGAGTCGCATCGATGCCGCCGCCGAAGGCGATATCGAATGGGTCAAGCAACTGATGCTCGGCCTGCGACAGATCCGCGGCGAGATGAAAATCTCCATGGCCAAGCGCATCGACATCATAGTCGCCAACGCCAATGCCGAGGATTTGCGCCGCCTGGCCGACAACGAGCCGCTGCTCAACAAGCTGGCCAAGCTGGAATCGGTGCGCGTACTGGCGGCCGGCGAGGAAGCGCCGATGTCCGCCACCGCACTGGTCGGCGAGATGGAAGTGCTGGTGCCGATGGCCGGGCTGATCGACAAGGACGCCGAGCTGGCGCGCCTGGACAAGGAAATCGCGCGTCTGGACGGCGAGGTCAAACGCGTCGGCGGCAAGCTGGCCAACCAAGGCTTCGTCGCCAAGGCCCCAGCCGAGGTGCTCGATAAAGAGCGCGCCAAGCTGGCCGAAGCGGAACAGGCTTTGAGCAAGCTGGCCGAACAACGGGAAAAGATCGCCAACCTTTAATCGACCTTCATGGCTACGGCCCCGCACGCCAACCAGGCACGGGGCCATCGCCTGACTGCGCACAGGAGCGCAGTGCGACATTTAGTAGCGGGCCTGTAACCCGTTAGAGGTATTAATTTATCGAGCCACCTAACTTAAGGTCGCATCGATGAATTAATCCCCTGCCCATTTCTCGAAAAATCAGGCATGGTTCGGCCCCTATAAATTTTGTCTTTCTAATAAAAATACCTAACCAGGAACCCCCCACCATGTATGCGTTGATGGCGTTAGTTTTCGTCTTTGGCTACCTGTGCATTGCACTGGAGCATCCATTAAAGATCGATAAGGCCGCCTCGGCCATCCTTACCGCAGTCATCTGCTGGACGGTCTTGGTCCTTGGCGCCGACAGCATCCTGCCCATGATTGGCAGCGGCACCATGGGTGCATTCGACAATAGCCACCATGCAATCGAGCAACTGCGCGAACACCTCGGCGAAATCTCCGAGATCCTGTTCTTCCTCATGGGCGCGATGACCATAGTCGAACTGATCGATGCCCACGAAGGCTTCAAAGTCATTACCGATCGCATCCGCACCAACAAGCGCGTGCAACTGCTGTGGATGATCGGTTTCATTACCTTCTTCCTCTCCGCTGCATTGGATAACCTGACCACTACCATCGTCATGGTTTCCCTGCTGCGCAAACTGATCGACGACCAAAAAGAGCGCTGGTTCTATGCCGGTATCGTGGTCATCGCCGCCAACGCCGGCGGTGCCTGGTCGCCGATTGGCGACGTCACCACCACTATGCTGTGGATCGGTAACCAGATCACCGCGAGCGGCATCACCACCCAGCTATTGATCCCCAGCCTGGTTTGCCTGCTGGTGCCGCTGGCTCTGCTCAGCATAACCATGAAAGGCGAGTTCACCCGCCCACAACAGAGCGAAAGCGAAGAAGAGCGCCGAGATCCGACCACTCCGTTCGAGCGCAACCTGGTGTTCGGTCTCGGTATTGGCGCGCTGCTGTTCGTTCCGGTATTCAAAACCGTGACTCACCTACCACCCTACATGGGTATTCTGCTGGGCTTGGGCGTGCTTTGGGTGGCGACTGAAGTCCTCCACCGCAGCAAGAACGACGAAGACAAGCATCCACTGTCGGTGATCGGCGTACTGCGCAAGATCGACACCACCAGCGTGCTGTTCTTCCTCGGCATTCTCCTCGCCGTATCCAGCCTCGCCACCGCCGGTCATCTGACCCAGGTCGCCAGCTACCTGAAAAATGGTCTGGGCGATGTTTACGCGATCAACATCGCCATCGGCCTGCTGTCCTCGGTGGTCGATAACGTACCGCTGGTAGCGGGTGCCATGAAGATGTACCCGCTGGTCACGCCCCAGGAGTTGGCACTGGCCGGTAGCGACAGCGGCTGGATCGCCAATTTCGTGGTCGACGGTACGTTTTGGGAGTTGCTGGCGTATTGCGCCGGTACCGGCGGCAGCTGCCTGATCATCGGCTCGGCCGCTGGCGTAGCCGCCATGGGCATGGAGCGAATCAACTTCATCTGGTATTTGAAGAAAATCAGCTGGCTGGCCCTGATCGGTTATCTGGGTGGCGCCATTACCTATATCGGCTTGCACAGCCTGGCTTGATCCAGCATTCGCGAAAGCCCGGTCTCCGGGCTTTCGTCCCAGTAGGAGTTAGTCATGGATGTGAGCAAAACCAAAACCAGCTTCTACCGCCGCCTCTACGTGGCCTGGTTGATCGACAGCGGTAGCGCCAGCAATGTGCCGGCGTTGATGGCCGCCACCGGCATGCCCCGCCGCACCGCCCAGGACACCCTGAACGCGCTGAGCGAACTGGATATCGACTGCGTATTCGTGCAGCAGGACGGCGAGCGCAATAACGCCGGGCACTATGCCATCCGCGACTGGGGCCCGATCGACCGCCAGTGGATTGCTGCCAATCTGGCGCGGATCAAGAGCGTATTGGGCTACCCCTGATGGCCGCAACGACGCTGAGTGGCTCACGCCGCCTGTTGTTGGTCGTGGTGTTTCTGCTCGCCCTGTTCGCCCTCTTCGAAGCGCTGGGCATTCGTGCGCAATTCAGCCTGGACGCCCTGCAATCGCTGATCCTGATGCACCCGATACTCGGCTTGCTGCTGTTCACCCTGGTGTTCGCCCTCGGCAACCTGATCCAGATTCCCGGCTGGATCTTCCTCGCCGCCGCGGTATTGGCGCTCGGGCGGCTCTACGGCGGTATCGCGACCTACCTGGCGGCCTGCGCCTCCTGCCTCTTCACCTACTTCACCATTCGCGCGATTGGCGGCGATGCCTTGCGCGAACTCGACAATCGCCTGGCCAGGCGCCTGCTGGCGGGGCTGGATCGCCATCCGCTGTGGAGCATCATCGCCCTGCGCATGCTGTTTCAGACCGTACCGGCGCTGAACTACGCCCTGGCGCTGTCCGGCGTGCGCTTTCGCCACTACCTGCTCGGCACCCTGCTCGGCCTGCCGCTGCCGATCGCGCTGTACTGTCTGTTTTTCGACTATCTGGCGATGCTCTTGAATATCGGCTAACCGCAACGCCGGCGAGCAGAGCGCGCCCAGCTGTGGGAAAATCCCGCGCCCCGAGCCTTAGATCCGCCCGCCATGTCCCTGC
>NZ_CAMPHN010000232.1 GCF_946885885.1 uncultured Pseudomonas sp. | reverse complement strand
GTATGCCTGATAAATGGCCGCGCCGCTGCTTCACTGGCGAGGACGCCCGCCGCCATTGGGGTGGCGATGATGCCGGGGCTGACGTTGTTGACGCGGATGTTGTGCCCACCGACTTCGACCGCAACCGTGCGCATCATTGCGTCCAGGGCGCCTTTGGTCGCTGCGTATCCGGCAAGGCCCGGCATCGCGCCGTGCGCTGTCCAGGAGGAGGTATTGACTATCGAGCCCTGCACGCCGAGTTCAAGCATTGCCGCGATTTCATACTTCATGCAGGCAAATACGCCTCGCAGGTTCACTGAGACGATTTCGTCGAACTCCTCGAACGGTTGATTCTGCATGGGGCCGAAGGTGCCGAGGACGCCGGCGTTGTTCCACACCACATCCAAAGTGCCGAACGCCTTAAGCGTCTGCTCGATCAATGCCTTTACCTCTGAATGGTCGGCAACATTTGTAGGAATCGCCAATGCCGTACCGCCCAGCTGGCTGATCTCGGCGACCACGGCGTCGAGCACGTCCGCTCGACGCCCGGCCACAACGACTTTTGCGCCTTCCCGAGCCAAGCGCAATGCCGCGGCGCGCCCCATGCCTGTACCGCCCCCGGTAACAAGGGCGGTGCGACCGGCAAAACGTTTCATCCCATTGTGAGCCTGATCAGTCATTGCTTTGTTCATTGCCATATCTCCGTCTAAACAACTCGTTGGGTGTATTTAGGCGACTGTACATTGCAAATATTTTCGCGATAATCCTCGATTAACTTTTATAACTATCAAGTATTTTTTGATAATGGACCTATTCAAGAGCATGTCGATCTTCGTGAAGGTCGCCGATCTGGGAAGCTTCACCGCTGCCGCTTCTGCCGTTCATATGTCTGCGACCATGGTTGGAAATCATCTGCAAGCGCTGGAAGAGCGTTTAGGAATGCGGCTGATCAACAGGACTACGCGCCGCCAGAGCCTTACGGATTTTGGCCAGACTTACTTGGAGCAATGCCGCGAAGTACTGAGGCTGGTTGCAGAGGCGGATGCAGACGCCCTGGCTAACCATTCATTGCCGCGCGGACGCCTGAGAGTCACGGCCCCTACATCTTTCGGGGCCGAAGTGCTGATGCCAGCAATCGGCGATTACTGCGCGCGCTATCCCGACGTTGATCTGGACATCACGTTGTGCGATCGAACGGTCGATCTAATTGAGGAAGGCTTTGAAGCTGCCATACGCATTGGCAAGCTGCCGGATTCCGGTCTGCTTTTCCGTAACCTGCAGCCCTACAGCATGATGATTTGCGCGTCGCCGGAGTATTTGAAGGTGCATGGCGTGCCGAGTAAACCGGATGAGCTTTCTCAGCACCAATGCATCGCTTTCAGCACATCGTCCGGTCAGGCTTGGAGTTTGACCAACGCGGCGGGTACGGTGCGAATTGCCGTTCAGGGACGGATACAGGTCAACAACGGTCAAGCTTTGAGAGTGGCCGCCCTGAGAGGGCTCGGGATCATTATGCAGCCCGCGGCACTGCTGGCTCAGGACGTCGCCGAGGGACGCCTGGTGCAACTATTGCCGGAGTACGAGTTACCAAGCCGCCCAATGCAAATAGTTTTTTTGCGCAATCAGCATATGTCTTTGAAACTACGCAGCTTTATAGATTTTGTTGTCGAGTGCTGGGGCAAATAAAAAGTAGGGCAACGGAAATAGATCCATCTGCCCTCTCCAATTGCCGTTGAAAGAACCAACTTTCTTAAATATGGGTCTTGCCCCTCCAGTAATACAGAAAGCCGTGACGGCGGCGTCGTCAAATGACTCCCATGCTGGAGCGGGGAAACTAGCGGAGCACGCGGACCAATTCGTTGGGCTTCGCTACGCTCAGCGCCAACCTACGAACTGGCGATGCTTTGCCTTGCAGGGCGGCTGTAACCCGCCATAAATCCGCGGAGCCTGGCGGGTTGCACCCGCCCTACCTGTTTGCTTCCGCGCCGCAAAGCACCTTACTCGCCGACCTGCGCCGGCACTTCGGTGCGCTTGTATAGCGACCAACCGAGGGTCATGCCCGCTGCGGCGATCAGGATGGCGGCGATGCCGGCCAGTTGGATCGCTTGCAGGTGGTGGTCGAAGGCCAGGTAGTCGACCAGGATCGCCACCACCGGGTAGATGAACGACAAGGCCCCGACCAGGTGGGTCGGCAATTTCTGGATCGCGCCGTAGAGCAGGATGTACATCAACCCGGTATGCAACACGCCAAGGGCGAGCAGCGCGCCCCAGGTGCCGGCATCCGCGGGCAGTGCGTTGAAGTTGGCGAAGGGCGCGAGCATCAACGTGCCGACACAGACCTGGATCAGCGCGATCAGGTGCGGCGGCGTGCCCTTGAGGTGCTTGGCGACTATCGCCGCCAGCGCATAGAAGAACGCCGCGCCCAACGCCAACAGAATGCCGACCAGATGCTCGCTACCGAGGTAGCCGGCGCTGGGCTTGGCCTGCACGATCAGCAGCATGCCGACGAAGGCCAGGCCGAGCCAGAGCAGCTTGTTCAGGGTCAGGCGTTCGGCGAAGAACAGCGCGCCCAGCCCGACCAGGATAAACGGCTGGGTGTTGTAGACCGCGGTGGCGATGGCGATCGACGCCCGCGAATAGGCGGCGAACAGCAGCAGCCAGTTGAGCACTATCGCCCCCCCGCCGAGCGCGGCGAAGATCAGCAGGCGCGGCGTCAGCGTGCCGCGCAACAGGCCCAGGGCGGCGCAGACCGCGAGCAGCACCGGCGCGCCTATGGCGCAACGCCAGAACACCACATCTATCACCGGCTGGCCGGACACCACCACGAACCAGCCGATGGTTCCGGAAATCATCATCGCTGCGGTCATCTCGACCGTGCCGCGCACCTGGTTATTCATGGAGCACCTCTGCGAATTGGTCAGAGGTTTAAAATATGACGTTGCAGCCGGCAGATACATGATCTAAAAAAGGCTTATCGCAAAATAAATCTAATTTTGTAAGCTATTTTTCGATTTATATGGAGATACGCAAAAAATGATCGACGAACTCGACCAACGTATCCTCGAAGTGCTGCTGGAAGACTCGCGTATTTCCCTGAAGGCGTTGGCGGGCCGGGTCGGCCTGTCCTCCCCCGGCGCCTCGGAACGGCTGCGGCGTCTGGAAGAGCGCGGGGTGATTCGCGGCTTCACCATCGAGATCGACCCCAAGGCGCTCGGCTACCAGCTACAGGCCATCGTGCGCATCAAGCCGCTGCCCGGCATGTTGCATGTGGTGCAGAAGCTGATCGAGGACACCCCGGAGTTTTGCGAGTGCGACAAGGTCACCGGCGACGACTGCTATATCGTGCGCCTGCACGTGCGCTCGATCGACCAGCTCGACCATATCCTCGACCGCATCGCCGACAAGGCGCAGACCAGCACGGCCATCGTCAAATCGCAGCCGATCAAACGGCGTCCGCCGGGCATCGGTCGCGCCCCCGGCAAGGCAGCACCGGCAGCACGTAAGTAAGCCGCAATGGCACGGGTATCGCTTCGCTTGCCTACGCACCCTATCGATGCAGAGATCGTGACGCGGAGCGTCACCGGATGAATTCCCACGCGGAGGGTGGGAACTAGCGCAGCGCCGGGGTTCGGCGAAGGAGCGGGTCGACTCGTTGGGCTTCGCTGCGCTCAGCGCCAACCTACGGAAGTGGGGATGTTTTGCCTTGTAGGGCGGGTGCAACCCGCCACATCGGTGAAGCTGGCGGGTTGCCCCCGCCCTACGGATTCGAGAATCGACAGCCCTTCACCCCAGCCCTCTCCTGGCGGGAGAGAGAGCCGAAGTGGTCAGCCTTCGACCTGGCTCCACTGCTTGCTCAGGCGTTTGTCCGATACCGCCATTTTGGTGCCGAGCTGTTGGGCGAACAGCGACACGCGGTATTCCTCGAGCATCCAGCGATAGAGCTGCAATTGCGCATCGCGTTTACCTTCGCGACCGTGTTTGTCCAGGCGCGTCTGGTATTGCTCCCAGTAGCCGGCCAGCTCGCCGCTCCAGACCCGGTCGCGCTGCACTTGCGCGCCTATCTTGTCCAGGCGCTGCTCGATGGCCTTGAGGTAGCGCGGCAGTTCCTTGAGCCATTCGGCCGGAGTTTCGCGGACGAAACCGGGGTAAACCAGGTTGCTCAGTTGCAGCTTGATGTCGTTCAGGGCCATGGCCTGAGCCAGGTCGATCTTGCCCTTGAAGCGCTTTTGCAGGCCGTGCCAAGCCTTAAGGATTTCCAAGCAGAGTTTGGCCAGGCGTTCGGCATGGCTGGTCCAATCGCCGCGTTTGCTTTCCGCCAGTTTGGCCAGGGCGGCGCCGTCGCGCGGCAAGAGCTCGACCTCGGCGAGGATGCAGCTGTCGAGGCTGGCCAGGAGGATATCCTCGACCAGGGCTTCGACGCGGCCGAGCTCACGGTGCAGCAAGCCAAGCTCGGTCAGGCCCGGTAGTTTGCCGCGCAGGTATTTGGCGGGCTCCGCCAGTTGCTGCAACAGCAAGCGTTGCAAGGCGCGGCGGTGCTGGTAGCTGGCTTCGGCCTGGGTCGGGAAGCGGCCTTCCTGCACGGTGCCCGCCTCCTCCACCAGCGCCGGGTAGACGGTCATGGAGAGCCCGGCGATCTTCTGCTGGGTCTTTTCCGCGACTTCGGCGAATGCCTTGGCCTCGACCGTGCGCGGCGCGTGCTCGGCTTTGGGAATGGCCAACGCGGCCTGGCTGGCCTCGCTGAAGCGCGCGGTCAACACGGCCAGGTCGCGGCCTTCGCCGAGGAATTTGCCGTGGCTGTCGACCACTTCGATATTCATCCGCAGGTGGCTGTCGAGTCCGCCGTCGGCCTCGGCCCAGGCTTCGTCCGGCACGCGGGTGCCGGTCATGCGCTGCAATTCGCGGCCGAGCGCCTGCGGTAGGTTGCCGTCGGCGAAGGCGATTTTGCTCAGGGCGGCACCGACGAAATCCGGCACCGGCACGAAGTTCTTGCGCAGCGCCTTGGGCAAGCCGCGTACCAGGGCCATGCATTTGGCTTCCAGCAGGCCGGGCACCAGCCATTGCAGGCGCTCGGCCGGCAGTTGCGGCAACAGTGGCGCCGGCACGCGCAGGGTCACGCCGTCGCGCGGGTGATTGGGCTCGAAGTGGTAGGTCAGCGGCAAGGTCAGTTCGCCCAGGCGCAGGGTATCCGGGTATTGCGCAGCAGTGACTTCGCTGGCCTCGCGCGCCAGCACGTCTTCCTCACGCATGATCAGCAACTGCGGGTTCTTCGCGCTTTCGCTTTTGTACCAGCTGTCAAAGGTCGCGCTCTGGTAAATCTCCGCCGGCAGGCGCGCCTGGTAATAGGCGAACAGGGTTTCCTCGTCGGCGAGGATGTCGCGGCGGCGGGCCTTGGCTTCCAGTTCGTCGAGCTGTTCGAGCAACTGCCGGTTGGCCGTCAGGCATTTGGCCCGGGAGTGAATTTCCCCGCCGACCAGGCCTTCGCGGATAAACAGCTCGCGCGACACCTCGGGGTCGATGGGGCCGTAATGCACCGGGCGGCGGCCGACCACGATCAAGCCGTAGAGGCTGATCTGCTCGTAAGCCACGACCTGGCCGCGCTTCTTCTCCCAGTGCGGTTCCAGGTGGTTTTTCTTGATCAGGTGTGGCGCCAGCGGTTCGATCCAGTCCGGCTCGATCTTCGCCACCATGCGAGCGAACAGCTTGGTGGTCTCCACCAGTTCGGCGGTCATGATCCAGTTGGGTTTCTTACGGCCGATCACACTGGACGGATGCACCCAGAAGCGCCGCTGGCGCGCGCCGAGGTAGTCGCCCTCCTCGGTTTTCTGGCCGATCTGGCTGAGCAGGCCGGAGAGAATCGCCTTGTGCACGCTGGCGTAGCCTTTGGCGCGCTGGGCGGCTTCATCCTTGTCGGCGAGCTCCTGTTCTTTGTAGGAGCCAGGGCCGACGCCTAGTCCTTGCTGGCTCCTACCCTGTCCGTTGTTACCTGGCGACAGTTGCAAATCACGGGCGATCAGCACCAGTTGCCGGTGGGCATCGCGCCATTCGCGCAGGCGTAAATAGTTGAGGAAGTTCTTCCGGCACC